>JAQICC010000167.1 GCA_027858735.1 Salinivirgaceae bacterium | reverse complement strand
GGGGGTTTAGCAATAAAGATATGCGTTTAAAGTTGCTAAACTTAGGAATGCTGAGTAATGTTGATTTTGAAAACATAAAGAAACTATCTGGGAAAATAACAAGATTAATCGCAAAGTTAAGAGCTCATAAAATAATATCAAAATTGAATAAAACTTTCAGATATAGAGTCACAAAGACAGGAGAAAAGATACTGTCTAGGATATTGATGTTTAGCAAGTTTGAGATGAAAGCTTGCTAAAAGAACAAAAAAATATTAGGTAATAGTATAAAGCAACAACACAATCGAAAACCTTCCGCATTTTAGTAAAAATATAATTCTAAAATTTTATTGAATTATCTAGACAGTTCTGCAAAAATTTGAGTTACCTATGATAGAAAATAGCTAAATCAGTGTCGGTATTTTATATCGAAATCAAACGAATAACAACTTTATCTAACAATATTATTTATCAAACTCTTTTCATTTTCCACATATATTCAGTTATTGTAAATAAAAAGTACATAATGTTCTATAACTTCTAAAAAAACAGCTATTTTTGTTTTTCTTGGAATATTACAATTTTTATTCCTTAAATACTTGATTTTTAAAGAAATATATTTAAACTATGAGCATAATTGACGGCCTATTAACCAAGTTTTTTGGCAACAAGTCAGACCGAGATATTAAAGAAATTAACCCATTCGTTGGTTTAACTAATGAGGAATTTCAAAAATTATCTTCAATATCGAATGATGAGTTAAGAGGAAAAACCAAAGAACTACAAGATAAAATTAAAGCATATATTTCTGAAGAACTGGATTCTATTAAAGCTTTACAGGATAAATTAGAAAGTGAAAATATTGAAATTGATCAGCGCGAAGATATCTATATAGAAATAGACTCTATTGAATCTGTTATTGATGATAAAATTGAGGAAGTTTTAGAACAAATTTTGCCTACAGCTTTTGCTATTGTAAAAGAAACTGCCCGTAGATTTAAAGAAAATGATTTTATTGAGGTTTCGGCTAATGATTTTGATAGAAATATTGCTGCAGAACGAGAAAGTGTAGAAATAAACGGAGAAAAAGCCAAATGGTACAATTCATGGATCGCGGGTGGTACAGAAATTATCTGGGACATGGTACATTACGACGTTCAGCTTATTGGTGGTGTAGCTCTTCATAAAGGAAGAATTGCAGAAATGGCTACTGGTGAGGGTAAAACACTTGTTGCAACACTACCCGTTTTCTTAAATGCTTTAACTAATAGAGGCGTACATTTAGTAACTGTCAACGATTATCTTGCAAAAAGGGATGCAGAATGGATGGGACCATTATACGAGTTTCATGGGTTATCGGTTGATTGTATTGATAAACATCAGCCAAATTCTGAAGCTCGACGCAAAGCTTATAAAGCCGATATTACCTTTGGAACAAACAACGAATTCGGATTTGACTACTTGCGCGACAACATGGCTATTAGCCCCGATGATTTAGTGCAGCGCCGACCAAACTATTCGATTGTCGATGAAGTTGACTCGGTACTTATTGATGATGCTCGTACTCCTTTAATTATTTCGGGTCCGGTTCCTCGTGGCGAAAACCAACTTTTTGAAGAACTAAAACCGAGAATTCAAAAACTTTACACTGCTCAGCGTAATTTTGTTACCGGAATATTATCGGAATGTAAAAAACTATTTTCTGAAGGAAAAGAAGAAGAAGCATCGTTGCTTTTGCTACGTGCAAATAAAGGGTTACCAAAAAACAAGGCCATTATTAAATATTTGAGTGAGCCTGGCATGAAAGTAAAAATGCAAAAAACAGAAAACCTTTACATGCAGGAGAATAGCAAAAATATGTTTAAGGTTACTGATGATTTGTTTTTTGTAATTGATGAAAAGCAAAACTCCATTGAATTAACAGAAAAAGGTATCGATCTTATTTCTACAGAAGCAGAAGATTCAAGCTTTTTTGTACTCCCTGATATTGGTGCCGAAATTGCGGATCTTGAAAATAAAGATCTGTCATCTGAAGATAAAATAAAGCAAAAAGATTTAATGCTTCAAGACTACGCCGTTAAATCAGAACGCGTGCACACCATAAACCAATTGCTAAAAGCCTACGCCATGTTCGAACTCGATGTGGAATATGTGGTAATGGACAATAAAGTTAAAATTGTTGATGAGCAAACGGGTCGTATTATGGAAGGGCGCCGGTATTCCGACGGACTGCATCAAGCCATTGAAGCAAAAGAGAATGTAAAAGTTGAAGCAGCCACACAAACTTTTGCTACAATTACTTTGCAGAACTACTTTAGAATGTACAGCAAGCTTGCCGGTATGACCGGTACTGCCGAAACTGAAGCTGGTGAATTTTGGGATATCTACAAACTAGATGTAGTTGTAATTCCTACAAACCGCCCAATTACTCGTGACGACCAAGAAGATTTGGTTTTTAAAACCACCCGTGAAAAATACAATGCCGTTATTGAAGAGGTCGTGAAGCTGGTAGATGCAAATCGTCCTGTACTTGTTGGTACAACTTCGGTTGAGGTTTCTGAGCTATTAAGCCGAATGTTGAAAATTCGAGGCATTAGACACAATGTGCTTAATGCTAAATTACACCAACGCGAAGCCGATATTGTTGCTGAAGCCGGTAATGCCAAAACGGTAACAATTGCTACGAACATGGCCGGTAGGGGTACCGATATTAAATTGACTGATGAAGTTAAAGCTGCAGGTGGTTTGGCCATTGTTGGTACAGAACGACATGAATCTCGCCGTGTAGATAGGCAGTTACGCGGTAGAGCCGGACGTCAAGGGGATCCAGGTTCATCAATGTTCTTTATTTCGCTTGAAGATAACTTGATGCGCTTGTTTGGTTCAGATAGAATTGCCAGCTTAATGGATAAGATGGGATTGAAAGATGGAGAAGTAATTCAGCATTCAATGATATCAAAATCGATTGAGAGAGCACAAAAGAAAGTTGAAGAAAATAACTTTGGCATACGTAAGCGATTACTGGAATACGATGATGTAATGAACAATCAGCGTGAAGTAATTTACAAAAGAAGAAAGCATGCCTTATTTGGAGATCGACTAAAAGTTGATATTGCAAATAACATGTTTGACGTATGTGAAAACCTTATTGACGTATTTCAAGCAGGAAGCGATTACGAAGGATTTAAATTCGAATGTATACGTTCAATGTCGATAGCATCGCCATTTTCTGAAGATGATTTTTTAAATAACAGTGTTGATGAACTTTCTGAGACTTTATATAAGGAGGTACTAAAGGCTTATAAACGAAAGTCGGAACATATTCAGGAGCGAGTTTTCCCGGTTGTTAAGAATGTTTTCGAAAAACAAGGGCAAACATACGAGAATATCGTAATTCCAATTACAGATGGTCAAAAAACATACAACATTGTTACCAATCTTAAAGAAGCGTATGAATCTGAAGGAAAAGATTTAGTAAAATCAATTGAAAAATCAATAAGCCTTTTAACTATTGATGATTCGTGGAAAGAACATTTACGAGAAATGGATGAACTTAAGCAATCGGTTCAAAATGCAACTTATGAGCAAAAGGATCCCTTATTGATTTACAAGTTTGAAAGTTTCGAGCTTTTTAAAGTAATGGTTGGTAAGGTAAACCGCGATGTGGTTTCAATACTCATGAAAGGGAATATTCCGGTACAAAATGCTGACCAAGTTAAGCAAGCGGAACAACGCCGCAGACTAGACATGAGTAAATACAATACTTCACGAACTGACGAAAACGCTGGTGGTTCTGACGAACAAAAGAAGAAAGTACAACCCGTTCGTGTTGAGAAAAAAGTTGGCCGAAATGAACCCTGCCCCTGCGGTAGTGGTAAAAAATTCAAGGCTTGTCACGGTAAAGATGCATAAGCTGTCTAATAATTAGTGCCTGTCCATAAACTCAGGTATTTGAAATATGAAGTTCGAATTCAAGCCAGCCTGACTCAATCAATCTGGCAGGGCTTGTGAAGTCAGAAAAACAAGGAGTCCCGATTGAAACATCGGAATGACTGTTTTTATGACGAACATAACGAAGGAGTCGGACATTATAGACAAACACTAATTAGACATAGAACTGAATTAAAACTGAAGATTGAACCAAATGGCAAAAGAGAAAAAATACAATGGTTTTAAGTTAAAAATTAGCAAATGGTTGTTAGGAAAAAACCTTTCAACCATGGTGCGTTTTCCAAAATCATGTTCTTTAGAAAAAGCATCCACTGTGGGTGTTACTTTTGCTGCAACTTCACCTGAGCATCTTGAAAATATAAAAAAGCTATTGAAAGAATTGGCAAATATGGGTGTTCAAACCTATACCCTAGGCTATATTCCTGAAAAAAAGCCTAGCGATTTTTACCTAAGCGAAAAGGCATTCAATTTTTTCTTCGACAAAGAACTTGATTGGCTTTTGCGACCAAAAAACCAAGCTGCAATGGAGTTTGAAGCCACAGAATTCGATATTCTTATCGATTTTGGAGGCATTTCGTTTTTTCCTATGCATGCCCTTATAAGTAAATCGAAAGCCCGTTTTAAAGTGGGGCAATTCACAGAAGACGGACCTTTTGACCTAATGATTAATATAAAAGACAAGAAAGATTATAAATACTATTTTGACCAGGTAATTCATTATTTATCAAAATTCAATAATTAATATGGATAATTCAAAACTCAAAGGTACTGGTGTTGCAATAATTACTCCTTTCAGAATTGATGGAAGCATTGATTTCAATGCTCTTGAAAAGGTTATAAATTTTCAAATTAATAATGGCACAAACAACATAGTTGCTCTTGGAACAACTAGTGAGGCTGCTACCTTATCAAAAGATGAAAAACATGCTGTTGTTGATTTTATTATTGACATTAACAACAATAGAGTCCCTTTAATAGTGGGTTGTGGCGGTAATAATACCGCAGAAATTGCAAAACAAACGCGCGATTTTGAAAAACCCGGTATTGATGCTCTTTTATCGGTTGCACCTTATTACAACAAGCCAAACCAAACAGGACTATTCGAACATTTTAAAGCCATAGCCAATGCAACATGCTTACCTATTGTTTTGTATAATGTTCCAGGCAGAACAGCTTCAAACATAAGCGCTGAAACTACTTTAAAACTAGCCAAGCAATTCAAGAACATTATTGGTATAAAAGAAGCATCTGGTGATTTTGGTCAAATAATGGCTATTGTAAAAAATAAACCAAAAAACTTTTTGGTACTTTCTGGCGACGACGCTACTACCCTACCACTTATAGCTCTGGGCCTTGACGGCGTTATATCAGTACTTTCAAATGCATATCCTGGTCAATTTTCGAAACTCGTTGGGCACGCTCTTGAGGGCGAATTTGCTAAGGCCAGAGAAATTCAATATACACTAATTGAAATTATTGACTCCCTATTTGAAGAAGGAAATCCAGCGGGTGTAAAAGCGCACATGAAACATCTTGGACTTATAGAAAATAGCCTGCGATTGCCATTAGTTCCGGTTAGCGACAAACTTGAAGCTAAAATTAAAAAACTATCCAGTAGTCTTAAATAAACACAAACCATATTCCTATATTTAAGGAGAGCTTACGCTCTCCTTTTTTTTATGAATTAAATAATAAGTAACACTCCTTACAATAAAATAATATTGGTAACTATTTTATATTTATCTTGAAAAAGGAAATCTCATTTCTTCATGATATTTCTATACATTATGCAATTGAAGATACCAACAACTTCAAATTCACCATCCATAAGGCTTTTTATGTACATTACAAATTCAAATTGAGTGAATTGCTAACTCGATAAAATTAATTGCGACGGAAGGCATTTCTTTGAACCTAAAAACCCAAATTACAAAGCAGGATTAGTTTACGAATTCAGTTTTATTTTACAAAAAAAATCACTAACTATCTGGTATTTAACGAAACAATTGCTATAGTTCACGATATATTTAGGATTGAACATTGGATAAGAAATACCAACAATTTTAAAATAAAAGACGTTAAAGTAGTTGCATTGGTAGCATTTATTAAAAAGGAACGATTATTCCTTATTCCAGAATCATCATTAAAAAATATTTTTCAATCAGGAAATATTTCTGTTTTCGTTCAAGCTATTTTTGAATTGATTTTGATTTATAGAGCTTGTACTTTAATGAATTGGAACCATGGATATCCATTTTCTCCGTTTGAGTAATAAGAGAAAAAACGCAACTTATATTGAGCCCCTGTATTACTTATCTTTTATAAAGTATATAATTCTGGTATTGGCTTTATTATAGGCCGTATTTGCTTGTTCATCTATAGTAACTTTTTTCCATTCCCATCATTTGTCATTATTGTTGATGCCATTGTGCTGGTGTAAAAGGGAGATCCCATTCAATTCTTGCTGGGGTACTAATAATGCCATCGGTTAAATTGTAATAAATATCATTGGCATAACCGGTACCCATTGTAGCCTTCTCGTTTTTTGTTACCAGATCAATATCAGGGTTATCATCATTTTTATCGCATGATACAAAGAATATGGGTAATAGTAGTAAATAGATAATTTTTTCGTAATTTTTAGATTTATAATTACGTAAATAGTGATTCTTGGTATTTTAAAGATATCAACTTTAAAAGCTTAGGGCGAAATTAGTAATCAAATTGGTAGAAAATCTATATTTTCCCACTTTAAGTTATCAGTTTAATTCTTGTAAAGAATGGAGCCTTTAAGTAAGTAGCGATTTATTATATAGCATACTTACTAATTGTCACGGTTAGTATTGATCTATATCAACAAATTGGGTATTTTAGCATTATAACATGTAGTTGTTCAATCAATATCTAATCTTGCATTCATTTACATACTTCAGTTATCTTTAAAACTTTAAATTTGCTGCGCAAATAGTTTCTTAAAAATGTAATTTACTAAAATATGAGAAAGATTTATTTAGTTTTTATAGTTGTAATGGCGGTGATCATGTCATCGTGTTCCTATAACGTATATGTTCCGGAAGAAGCACCACCTATTGATAGCACAAAAGTATTTAGTTTAGCTACAGATGTTCAGCCCATATTTGATGGGAAGTGTGTTAGTTGTCATGGAGATACCAAAGGATTGCATCTGGAGGCAGAGAATGCTTATGATAATATAGTACCGAATAACGTTAATTTAGAAATACCTGAGGAAAGTTTAATTTATGAGTATCCTTCACCTAGCGGGCTGCATAGTGGCCCTAAATATACAGCAGAAGAGGCTCAAATAGTGCTTCAATGGATTAAGCAAGGTGCCCTTAATAATTAACAATAAAATATTAAATAATATGAAACGAATTATACTACCTATTTTAACCGTATTAATTTTTGTTGCCACAACATTTGCACAAGAAGAGGAAGTAAAGAAGAAGGATAAGCCTGTAAGTGAACCTTTTTTTGCAGGATATCTAATGGATGCTCAAACAACCCATATTCAAAATGTTAAAACAATAGGAATGTCGATTCATCATAAATTTGGAACCATTGAAAATGGAAGGTCTGATGTTTGGGGTGTTTATAGTTCAGCAAATATTAGATTAGCAGTAGACTATGTGGTTTACGAAAACTTACAAATTGGGTACGGATTAACAAAAACCGATTTAACCCATGATTTAAATGTAAAGTACACCATTTTTGAGCAAACTAGAAAAAACACAATGCCTGTTGCTTTAGGTGTTTATGGGAATATGGGTATTAGTGGAAATCCTGATCTTTCTTTTGGAGAAGAATATAAATTTACCGATAGGATGTCCTATTTTGGGCAAGTTATTGTAGGCCGAAAATTTACAAATAGAATTACTGTTCAAACAGGTGTAAGCTTTACTCATTTTAATCATGCTGATACCACGAAATTTGATTTTGATAGAATTGGGCTTCATTTGAATGGTAGGGTTAAACTAACTGGAACAGGTGCATTTATTTTTAATGTAGACTACCCTTTAAAAGCTTTGCAACTCGAAAATCATAGTGATATTGAATTAAAACCTAATGTTACATTTGGTTGGGAAATTGCAACAGCTACACATGCTTTTCAAATTCATATGGGATATTCAAAAGAGATACTGCCACAATATTATATGATGCGCGAAGGTAAAGAGTTTGAGTTTGAGCAGTTTAATATTGGCTTTGTAATTACTCGAATGTGGAATTAGTAATTTTGAAAATTAAAATCTCTGGTAAAAGCTGGAGATTTTTTTAATAGATGGTAGTTATAACCAACCAAAATAATTAATGCTATTTTAGCACATTAAGCAAAAAAATAATGCAATTAGAATATCAATTAATTAGAAACCTTATGTAATTATGCGAAACAAATTAGTTTATATACTCGTTTTTCTTTTTTTTCAGGTAATTAGCTTCAAACTAATTGCTCAAGAAGATCAAGCTAATTTATCAAAATCAAACAGGCACTGTGCCAATTGTCATGGAAACAAATACTATTCCTTTTTTAATTCTGTGACAGAGCAGGATCAAAGGAAAAGAATGAATCCGTTCTTTATTATTGATACGGTTGCTTATAAGCAGGGTGTTCATAGAGAATTTTCGTGTGAAGACTGTCATGCATCAGAATATAATACATATCCACATGCACCAGAGTTGAAACTAGAGCCCAAATTTTCATGTTTAGATTGCCATGGGGGTGATGAAACGTATGCTCATTATCAATTTGAAGATATAGAAATAGAGGTAGATAATAGTGTTCATAAAAATGCATTTGGTTTTCAGTTTGGATGTGCACAGTGCCATGACTTGCATTCCTATAAGCCTGTAGCGCGTAACAAAAAATCATTAATAAAAGAAATAGTAAGCGCTGATAATCAAATGTGTTTAAGCTGTCATAATAATCTTTCTAAATACCAGATTTTAACAGATCATACAAAACCTGAATTATTATCAACTCATGATTGGTTGCCAAATCAGGAACTCCATTTTATGCATGTTCGTTGTATTGAGTGTCATACACCTGTAACCGATACTATTATGGTGTCTCATAAAATACTACCAAAGGAAAAAGCTGTTCATTTATGTAGCGATTGTCATTCAACCAATAGTATTCTACGAGGAAAGCTTTATAAATATACAGCCAAACAATTACGTTCAACAGAAAAAGGTTTTTATAATTCAATGTTTTTAAATGAGGCTTATGTAATTGGTGCAAACCGAAATATTTATTTAAATATTATTAGCCTTATTATGCTGGGTGGAGCTTTTATTGGAATCGCAATTCATATTGCCTTAAGAATCATTAAAAAGAAATAAAAATGGAAAATCATAAATTATATTTATATCCGGTTTGGCTGAGAGTCTGGCATGGTATTAACGCTATATGTATTATAATATTAATGTTTACAGGTCTTAGTATGCAATATGGTAATATTGATTATCCGCTAATACCCTTTAAAACCTCAGTGTCACTTCATAACTTTTGTGGAGTAGTAGCGAGTGTAGGCTTCATCGTATTTATTGTTGGCAACTTTTTATCTGACAATGGTATACATTACCGCTTTAAAATCAGGGGTTTATATAAGCGTTTTTATAAGCAGATAATGTACTATGCTTCTGGTTATTTTAAAGGAGAACCCAAACCCTATCCAATTTCAGAAGAGTTTAAATTTAATCCTTTGCAGCGTGTCTCTTATGCCATTGCAATGTATGTACTTATGCCTTTGGTAATTTTCTCAGGAATAGGTTTACTATATCCTGAATTAATAGTTGAAAAAATATTTAATATTGGTGGAGTTCAATTAACAGCATTACTTCATTCAATTATGGGATTTTTTATTGCTTTTTTTCTATTAATTCACCTCTATGTTGCTTCAATTGGTAAAAACCCGTTAAGAAATTATAAAAGTATTATTTCCGGTTATCACGAATCGGACTAATTAAAAATATTTATTTACTAAGCCAGCAATATTATTGCTGGCTTTTTTATTCCAATAACCTGAGGTTGATAAAAATTAGCAAAGCTTATACTAAGGATTTGTAACGAAATAACAGAACCAAATTGAGTTTTATTCCCCCTCTGGCTGTCGCCATCTCCCCCAGGGGCGAACGGTACTTGTGAGCGGGCTTCCACATCGGAAAGTTTGGTGGTATCTATAATCGGAGCTAAGTCTTCCGAAATAAATTCGGAACAGATCCTGCCGAACTAGCTTCGGTAAAGTGCCTGAAAAGGCGATGGGGAAATTAATATTCTAAAAACCTTAAGTAAATGACATTACTGTCGTTACCAACAGAGCACTTGGATTCGCATTATCTTCCCTCCGATTAGACGACACAATTTTCTTGCAAACTGTCGGAATGGTTTGCCTGCAAGGAAAACAAAAAGCCGTCTTCCATAAAAAAAAAGACGGCTTCTGGTTGGGTTTATATGATATTATTAATGTGATCCAAATAGCAAGGAATATATAATTAATCCGACCATGATTATACCAAGTGTAAGGAAGAAATATCCAAATATTTTAATTACTCGCATTCTTAAACTTGAAATTTCCATTTCAACTTTTACCTCATCAATTTTACCTGTTCTTACTAATTCTTCATATTCCTTCGGACGGTCTTCTTTGTATTCTTCTTCTGGTATATGACCAGTAAATATTACCGTATCCATTGGGAAGGCTTCCGGACGGAAGTGCGTATTAAAGAAATGGATTGTGAAAATAAACCCAACGGCTAATAGAGCCTCATCGCTATGGATAATTTGTGCTACATTTAGAGCCCAACCAGGCATTACGAGAGTGAAAACTTCGGGAAACCATAGCATTAAACCTGTTAATCCAATAACCCCAACACCCCAAAATACAGCCATGTAATCAAATTTTTCCCAGTATGTCCATCTTCCATATTGAGGCTTCGAACCTTTACCTATGAACCATTTAATGGTAGCGCCAAAATCTCTAAGGTCTTGTTTGTTAAACATTAATGATGAACCACCAAATATGAAATCTTTTACTTTTATACCTTGTTTAAATTTTTGATATAATAGTGCACTTATGTGAAAAGCAAAATAACCGAAAGTAATTACGGCTGCAAACCGATGCCAATTTCCGGCAGCTACAACACCGCCTAATAATTCCGATAAGGTATTTGCCCATGGCATATTAGCAAATTTCAGCATCATTCCTGTAAGTGCTAAAATCATAAAACTCATTATCACAAAAATGTGGGTAATTCTATGTCTTTTCTTAAATCGGCGTATGTATACAGCTTTACCTTTAGGTCGTTCGTGTTTGCGTCTTCTACGCTCTTTAAGTGATCTTGGTAACCAAAGTAAAGTATGAATTCCAAAAAACAGGAATACTCCAACCAAAAGAAAAGTCATGCCCCAAAAAGCGTAGAATAGTGCTGGATATTCATCTCTATCGTTATGAGTTGCGTGGGTTAAAAAACCCGTAAAACGTTGGCGAGCATCGGGATGGCATTGTTGACATGTTCCCAAAATATTAGCTTTGCTAACCATTGATTCCGGATTTCTTACATTTAATATTTTATGCGCACCATGGCAATCTGAGCATCTGGCAGCTTCATTGTAACCAAGCGTATATGCTTTACCATGATATGTTTCCATGTAAGTTTCGGTAAGGTTTTCATGACAACTACCACATTGCATAGTAATTTCATGCATGAACTTGTCACCTTTTATTTCGCTAATTACATGAGCCGAATGGCAAACCACACAAGTTGGATACTTTTTATCACCCTCATTACTTAGAATTGAATGGTCGCTAGCTATATAATCATCGTAAATACCTTTATGGCATTGTGCACAAGTTTTTGGAATATTTGAAGGATGAATAGATGATCGTTCATCATCTTGTTTTAATACAAAGTGAGTGGTATGGCAATCAGTGCAAATTGCGGTATTAAGTAAGCCTTTTTCCTCCATGCTTTTCCCATGAACACTGGTTGAGTAATCAGCCAAAGCATTGTTTTCTATTAAATTACCTTTTAACATCGCTTTGCCGTCTTTGCGATGGCATTCACCACACAGTGCAGGTATATTGGTTCTAAAAGTTGGTGAATTATCATCGGTATGCGATTTTACCATGTGGGTACCATGGCAATCGGTACAATATGGTGCCTTTTCATCTTTTTCAAAATAGGCTTTGCCATGCCCACTCTCAAAATAAATCTCAGAAACTTCCTGATGGCAGGCTGAGCAATCAACTTTCTTCACCGTTTCGCAAGGGCGTAAACTTCGTGTGGTAACATCGGAGTGGCATTTTACACATTTAATATTTGAATGTTGTGAACCTATGAACTCAGAGGCATCAATTTTTAACGACACCTCTTCCCCATTTAACATTTTATGTACATTGCCTTTTGCATGACATTTTAGACATGATTGGTCAGAGATAGATTCAACTATATTTTGTTGATTAACTGTATGGGGAGGGTGACACGAAGTGCAAGCTGGTATAGCGCCTGGTTTTTTTTCCCAAAGTTGTTTGTTAATGGTTTTTACATGTACATCTTCAATACGTGCATGACACTTCATACAAGTTTTGGCAATATTGTTAACTGAAATACTTGAATTTCTATTTGTATGCGGAAGAACTTTATGATTACCATGGCAATCGTTACAAGTTGCCGTTACAATTAATCCGCTTTGATACAAGCCTTTACCATGAATGCCTTGGCTGTAGTTTTCAATAATATTGTGTTCTGAGATGTTGTAATTTCTAGCAACCGGAGCCCCTTCCTTATGACACTTTCCACATAATAAGGGAATGTTCATTTTATAGGTACGCGATTTTGGATTTGAGTTGGCAAGGATATTATGAGATCCATGACATTCTTTACAATTTGGAGCATATTTAGCATTGGCTTTTAAAGCTTTGCCATGCACACCTTCATAAAAAAGTTTACTGGCTTCATCATGACAATTACCACAATTTACTTCAGCTAAGTTATCTTCATGAGGAAATTCTTCAACAGCAGCATCTTCATGACAGAATATACAATCCAATTCATTATGAGGTGATTTTATTAATGGTTTTAGGTTTACAAAAACTGATTGCTCTTTGCCATTTATCTCTCCAACAAGTTCAGTATCTTCGTGGCACATCATACAATCTTCGTTTGATTGCCCTTTAACATAATTAATATTAGATACCCCGAAAAAAAGAAAAATACTAACCCATGTAATTATCCTTCGACGCTTAAAATAATATTGTTTCATATAAGTTGTTTAAAAAACTGTTTGTTTGATTATTAGTTAATCTGCACATTATGTGTTGATTAACTAATTTTATTAGCAGCAATAATGTTGTTTTTACCAAGTTTTAAAGTATCAATAAATCACAAGTATTGCTGTAAATTAATGCATTAATTCACTATATTGAAAAATATAATTAAAGAGAACGCTAATTGATTAATATCAACTCAAGATGTATTATTGGTGTACTAATATGAAAGTCTAAATCAACGTTGTGATTAGTAAACTTAGCATAAAACTAATTGAATTTCAATTAGAATATGAAAAAATTAAAAGCATTAGTATTAAATTTGGATGAGGATAAATCAACTTTACAAAAACTTTGTAAAGTTTAATAAATTTATTTTAAATTAATAGAAAGGAATGTAATATGGTAATTAAGAATTTAATTGTATTGATGTGTTTTGTATTCTTGTTAGGAAATGTATCAGTAGCTCAAGATTATGAATATATTGGTGCTGTAAAATGTAAAATGTGTCACAATAAGACAAGCACAGGTAAGCAGTATAATATTTGGGCTAATGGGCCACACGCTAATGCTTTAACTAGCTTGAAAAGTGAAAAATCGAAAGAATATGCAAAAGCAAATGGTATTGCAGATGCCGCCAAAGAAGCAAGTTGCTTAAAATGCCATTCAACTTATTATAGTGCTAGTGAAGATTTAATGGCAACAATTACTGAAAAAGAAGGTGTTTCTTGTGAATCTTGTCATGGGCCAGGTAGTGCGTACAAATCAATGAGTGTAATGAAAAGCCATGAAAAGTCATTGGAAAAAGGATTAATACTTCCTACCAAAGATGTGTGTATTACATGTCATAATGAGAAGAATCCATTTCATAAACCGTTTGATTATGATGCTTCTGTGAAGAAAATTGCACATCCTAATCCTGCTGTTAAGTAGAAATTAAATTATAAATTATTAAATGGAAAGCTTCTCGTTTGTAAAATGAGAAGCTTATTTTTATTTCTGTTATTATAATGTAATAAATATTGTATTATAAATCACATGTTGAATTGATATGAATCAATAATTAATCAATATGGTTCATTGTGAATTAGTTAATTATTATTTCTATTATTATTAAGTTTAAATAAAAAAAATCCAATTATGAAATTACCAGCATCGTATTATAATTTAATTTCTTACATAGGAGTATCCATAGCAGGAATTAGTTTATCTACTATTATTTTTATGATGATTTTGACTTCTTTCATGGAAGAGTCAAATGCTTATATTGGGATATTTATTTTTATGATATTAACAATGCTATTATTTTTAGGTTTAGTATTAATTCCGATTGGTATGTGGCGAAAGACCAAGATTGCCAAAAGAGATAATGTAGAATTGGTAAAAAGTCGATTAATTCTTAATTTAAATAATAAGAGGCATCTAAATGCTTCTCTTATATTTTTATTCGGAACTTTTATATTTGTGTTGTTTACTGGTGTTGGAAGTTATGAACTATACCATTACTCTGAATCAGTTGAGTTTTGCGGCACCGTTTGTCACGAAGCCATGAAACCTGAATATACGGCCTATCAAAATTCATCACATGCTAAAGTAACCTGTGCTCAGTGTCATATAGGTTCTGGTGCCGAATGGTTTGTTAAAGCAAAAATTTCGGGTATGTATCAAGTATATTCAGTATTAGCCAATAAAGTTCCACGACCTATTGAAACTCCAATTGCTAACTTGCGACCTGCCAGAGAAACCTGTGAACAATGCCATTGGCCACAAAAATTTTATTCACCTTCTCTTAAATCTGAAAAGTATTATTTAACCGATGAAAAAAATACCGAATGGGAAATACAGCTAAGAATGAAAACAAGTCCGCAGCATAGTTCAATGGGCTTATCAGACGGAATTCATTGGCATATTAACCCTGATGTACAAATTGATTATGTGGCAACCGATACTAAACGCGAATTAATACCATGGGTTAGGTATATAAATAAAGCAACAGGTGATACTGTGATTTATAAAGATGAGAATGATCTAGAGGAAGCAGCTTTGGATAGCCTTGATACTAGAATGATGGATTGCATGGATTGTCATAATCGTCCGGCACATAATTATTTAACACCCGCAACATTTGTAAACAATGCAATTGCTTCTGGTATAGTTTCAACAGAATTGCCTGGTATAAAAGGTCTTGCTATGGGAATATTTACTGAGGAGTTTCACAATACCGACTCAGCGTTAAAAACTATTGAAACTTCCGTGTGGAATTATTATATGGAAAATTATCCAGAAATAATTCCAGAAAAGGAAGGTTTAATAAAGCAAGCCACTCAAAGTTTACAAAAGGGATTTCATGATAATATGTTTCCTGAAATGAATGCCAACTGGGATGCTTATCCTGATCATATTGGGCATTTGGAGTTTAATGGTTGTTTCCGTTGTCATAATGATCAGCATCAGTCGCCCGAAGGCAAAGTGATATCAAAAGATTGTAATTTATGTCATGATATTATGCTGCAAGGTAATCAGGATTCAACTTACGTTGCTAAATTTAACGAAAGTTTAGAATTTAAGCATCCTGTTGACATTGATGGAGCATGGAAAGAAATGAACTGTTCTGAATGTCATAGGTATTTATATTAAAATTATTTCTATATTAATTGAATAGCAACATACACGCGATATGTTTATGTAATAACCTAAGTTTGATATAAAATACCGACATAGCTTTGCTAATTTTCATCGTGAGTAACTCAAATTTTTGCGAGCCTATCAGGATAATTCAATAAAATTTTAGACCTCATATGGAAATATTAGCAAAGCGTATACGAATAAAGCCCCATAAGCGCCACCAATAATAAATAATAAAAAAAAACAATCTATTTTCGGTTTATTTTAGGAACTGACAAGAAATAACCTCATCCGTTAGCCCTTTATAGTCATCTTATTTCATTACAACTCCTTAGCAATATTATTAAGGCTACCATATATCCATTTTTTAGAATCCTAGAATAAAAACAAAACCATTGATAGCATAACAACTCCCAAAATTTTCTCGAAAACTTCGTGATTTATTGGTGTAGCAATTTGAGCTCCTATTACAGTGCCAAATATAACTGGAACACCTAAGGCAATTCCTGTTTTTAGATTAAGCTTGCCCCCTTTGTAAAATGTAAACGACGAAGAAAAAGTTTGCATAATTACTCCAAAACGAATTGTTCCATTGGCAATATTTGAGGGCTAGCCTAACAACATAAAAAGTGAATAAGTAATTACCGTTCCCGATCCTGCAAGCGTGTTTATTACTCCAACAAAAAAACTGGCAACTATTAAAACAAATACTACAAACCACGATAAATCAAGCACACCGGTTTCTGCGTTTATCAAAGTATTTTATCAGAGTCTCCCACATATCAAACAAAAAATCCTGCTAAAATCTTAGCAGGATTGCAATTCGTTTTTACTATTAATTCTGAGGTATATTCTTAATTACATCCAATAAATGCTGCCAAAATTTATCAACAGTACCAATATGTATTTTTTCGTCGGGAGAATGTACATTCTTTAATGTTGGCCCAAAGGATATCATATCCATTTTCGGATATTTTTCTAAAAACAAACCACACTCTAAACCGGCATGAATAGCTCTTACTATTGGTTTTTTCCCAAATAATCGTTCATAACTATCTTCCGAAATTTTCAGTATTTCTGAATCTTTATTTGGTTGCCAACCCGGATAACCATCGGTATGTTGAATACGGGCATTTCCTAAAGCAAAAACACTGGCTACCATATCGGCAATATCTCTTATTGAAGTAGCGATGCTACTTCTTTGACTAGTAACCACCTCAATAGTATTTCCTTCAAAGTATTTTACCGATGCTAAATTCGTTGAAGTTTCAACCAAATCTGGCAAATCATTACTCATTGCAGTTGCACCATTAGGGCATCCATAAATGGCATTTAACAAATCTTGCTGATCTTTCATCCGCATCACAAATCTGGGTATCTCGGTTTTATTAAGGTCGAACAATAATTTTGGTTCAACTCCTTTGAATTCTTTAAAAACCGTTTTACAAAAGTTTGAGTAATATGTTTCAAACGGAATTAAATATTTTCCTTTTACGGTTAATATGGCATATGCTTCCCTTGGAATCGCATTTCTTAAGTTGCCCCCTTCAAATTTATTTATTCGTATATTAAATAGTTTAGTAGCGTTCCATAAAAACCGGTTTAGAATTTTATTTGAATTTCCATACCCTTTATCTATATCATCGCCCGAATGTCCACCTCTAAGTCCCTTAATTTCAACTTTAAAAGCCAACGATTTTGAAGGAATTGGTCTTGTCCTAAAATCAAATGTTGCAAGAGTATCTATACCACCGGCACACCCAATAAACAGCTCCCCTTCATCTTCAGAATCAAGATTAATTAAAATATTGCTCTTAATAATATTAGGGTCAAGCGCAAAAGCTCCTGTTAATCCTGTTTCTTCATCAACGGTAAACAAACATTCAATATCCGGATGTTCAATATTATTTGATGCAAGAATGGCCAATTGTGCAGCTATTCCAATGCCATCGTCGGCTCCAAGTGTGGTTCCTTTTGCCGACACCCAATCGCCATGAATTACCGGTTGAATAGGATCCTCAAGAAAATCATGCTGTGTTTCACTGTTTTTTTCGCAAACCATATCCATATGACTTTGTAAAACTACCGACTTTTTGTTTTCAAATCCTTTTGTAGCAGGTTTTCTTATTATAACATTCCCTGCGCTATCCTTTTGAGTATCTAATTTGTGTTTTTTTCCGAAATCCGTCAGGTAAGCTATAATTTTTTCCTCTTTTTTCGATGGGCGAGGAACTTGACAGATTTCGCTAAAGTACTCCCAGACTTCCTTAGGTTGAAGATCCTTTAATACACTCATAATTCAACAATTTTATTGGTTTACCCTACAATATACCAAATTAATTACTACGAAACTTAACAAATTGTTCAACAATTAAACTATTTCTTGAATTTTATTATAAACTGCTCTATATCTGATTAATTCATAAGTTTTCTTAAAGTTGATTTAATGTTCTGATTATCAGTTTTAAAAGGCAATATGATAATGTAAAATAATTATACCGGTAACCATTTATCTTACACAGCGAACTTGTGGCTTATAGAGCGAGTTTGAAGTGCTCAATAAATAGCTGCTCATTTTGTTTTGTATCTGTTTTGTCAATACATTTGTCATAAAGCTGTTTTTTTGTGTTATTTTTTTTGTTGCTATTACAAAAATGACATTTTGAACCAGCTTTTCTTAACTTTAAAACTGCTAAATACCTTACAAATAAAAGCGCTCACGATTTGTCATGAGTACTTTTCGGGAGATGGTCAATGACAATGAAGCTATGCTATTTATTAAAATGATATTACTATGACAACTCGAACAATTGTAACCCTGCCTGGCGATGGAATTGGCAAAACGGTATTAGATGAAACATTAAGAGTTTTAAATGCTGCTGGATTCAAAGCAGATTACATGGAAGGAGATATAGGTTGGGAGTTTTGGTGTAAGGAAGGAAATCCATTACCTCAGCGCACAAAAGATTTACTTGAGAAGCATAAAATAGCTCTTTTTGGAGCGATTACTTCAAAACCAAAAGATGAAGCGTTTGAAGAATTAAGCCCCGAGTTAAAAAGCAAAGGTTTGGTTTATTCTAGCCCAATCGTTGGTCTTCGGCAGCACTTTAACCTCGATATTTGTGTACGCCCGTGTAAATCGTACAAAAACAATCCATTAAATTTTATTCGCAAAGGACAAGGCAATACCATTGAAGAGCCAGAAGTAGACGTGGTGGTTTTTAGACAAAATACCGAAGGCCTTTATGGGGGTGTTGAATGGAGTAACCCCCAAGGAATTGTTTATGAGGCTTTAAAATCACATCCAAAATTTTTAAAGAATTTCGGTGATGTACCTCAAGAGGAAATATCAGTTTCAACCCGAATTTTCTCAAAGAAAGCAACCGAAAGAATTCTAAAAGCTGCTTTTAATTATGCCCGCAATTTTGGATACAAATCGCTTACGCTTTGTGAAAAACCAAACGTTATTCGAGAAACATCAGGTATGATGTACAAGATGGCTCAAGAAATTCAAAAAAAAGAATTTCCGGAAATTGAACTTTGGAATACAAATATTGATGCCCAAATGATGTGGCTCACTAAAAATCCTGAAAATTATGGAGTTATTGTTGCTGGTAACATGTTTGGCGATATTATTTCAGACGGATTTGCCGGATTAATTGGTGGTTTGGGCTTTGCTTGCAGTGCTCAAATGGGAGAAAGTGGTGTGGCCGTTTTTGAACCTACCCATGGATCAGCTCCAAAATATGCTAATTACAACACTTCAATTGTTAATCCCATAGCAATGATTGAATCAGCTTGTATGATGCTTGATTATATAGACGAAAAAACTTTGGCAACTAGAATAAGAAAAGCCATTGCCGAGGTAATATCAGAGGGAAAAGTTATGACCTATGATATGCTTAAAATGAAAGGTACACCGCAGGTAATTGAAAATGGTGCTGCATCAACAGCACAAATGGCCGATGAAATAATAGCTAAACTTTAAAATTACCTCATTATGAAAAACAATGTTGAAAAACTATGGGGAGAAGAACTTTCATGGATTAAGGATGTTAAACTAAGAGAGCAAACCACCAAAGTATGGGAATTGGCTTTGGAAAGAAGTGCTTTAAAGGCTGACGACCTAAAAATAATACCTTTTACCTTACTTTGCGGACCCGATTTGAAAGTTACTTTCATGGATCATAAACGATCGGTAGTGCATATAGCAAAAGATGCCGGAGAAAAGATTAACAGTATGTATCACGGTGAATTAACAGCCCATATGGATACCCTAATTTCAGGGGCAATACTTTGTGATGTTGGTAAATTACTTGAATACGTACTTGATGAACAAGGCAACGCAATACAGGGCACATACGGAAAGTATCTTCGCCATCCATTTTCAGGGGTTTCTATTGCTGAAGAATGTGGTATACCACCAAGTGTTTGTCATATAATTGCCACACATGCTGGCGAAGGCAATATGGTAAAACGAACAACCGAAGCGTATATAGTTCACCATGCCGATTTTATGACATTTCTTCCTTTTAAGGATAGATTAGTGATTTAAAAAATTATTATTTTCAAGGAAACTAATAAAATGGTGTTTTTTTTGTTGTTACTAAAATTATTTATATTCTTTTGTTTTAAAACCGTCATATGGCGGTTTTATGCTTTAATAACCTTCAATTATACATATTTTCGAAAAAGACATGTATGGTTCTTTGAAAACTACATATTTACAATTATCTTAGTATGCTAAACTAAAACGCATCTCACATAAGTAACAATGGCCAATATTAAAACCGATGTAGTAAATATTTTAAAAGATGTTGAAATCTTTTCTGAATTCGATAATGAAATTTTGGTAGAGTTTTCAAATAGCATGACTGAAGTGTTTTTAAACAAAGGGGAAACTCTATTTAATAAAGGCGACCAAGAAAATGCGATGTATGTGATTCTTGATGGGTCGGTTGAAGTTCATGACAATTACTATATATTTACAACCCTTAATTCAAAACAATTTTTTGGAGAATATTCATTAATTGATTCGGCATTGCGTTCTGCAAGCGTTACTGCTGTGCGCGAAACTCATTTGCTTGAATTGAAGCAAAACACTTTTGAACAAGTCACATCAAAAAATCCGGAATTGTGGAAAAATGTTTTGATTCCTCTAATAAAGCGCTTACGCGATTACAATATAATTGAGGAAAAATTAACAATGAGAACTATTGATATTCAGAAGAAAAACCATGAAGTAGAACAAGAAAAAGAAAATATTGCAACCCAAAAAAAAGAACTTGAAGCAATAAATGCAACCAAGGACAAGTTCTTTACTATAATAGGACATGATTTAAAAAACCCTTTTAGCACTGTAATTGGTATTACTGATTTACTTCTGAATAACTTTGTCAGCCTTGAAGAAGAAGAAAAATTAAAGAACATAAGACAAATAAACAGATTCTCAAAAAATGCATACAATATGCTAGACAATCTTTTATTGTGGGCAAGATCGCAAACAGGAAGTTTGAAAATTAATTTCAAGAGAGCCAATCTAAAAAATATTATTGATAACATTACAGAATTATTTTCTATTAACTCAAGTCAGAAATCAATTAGCTTAAATAGCCATATTAATAGTGAATTTCATGGCTATATCGATGTTGATATGATAAGCACTGTTGTTCGGAATTTAGTGTCAAATGCTTTTAAATTTACTACCGAAAACGGTACAATTAATATTAATGCAATAGAAGTAGGTGATATGCTTCAAATAGAAGTAGCTGATACTGGTGTAGGCATCTCAAAAGAAGCACAAGAAGAATTATTTAATATAGAAAAAAAGACCAATATTATTGATTCATCAGAAAAAGACGGGAAAGGTCTAGGAATGATTCTAATTAAAGAATTTATTTCGAAAAACGGAGGTGAAATTTGGGTTGAAAGTGAACTGAATGTTGGAACAACATTTTATTTTACCATACCAAAAGCATTATAATTTATAAGCGAATAAAAACAACTTTATTAATATGGCAAATCTAGGATTCTTATTACGTGGGGCATTTGGGCTTATCCCGAAAACAGAAAAAATAGAAGAGCAGCAAAATACATTACAGCATGAATTTGATAAATTAAATTCATATGCTGACTCTGAGGAATTAAAAGAATACAACCAATTAAAGGAGCTAATTAATTCTGATAGCTTTAAAGAAAATAAGAATAAAATTGTTGGATTAGACTTTAAAAAAACTGAAGAATACCAAAAAGAGCTAAATTTCAACAAGTTAAAAAAGAATAAAGGCATCATTAATTATTATAAAGTTGAATCATCTCAGCAACTATCTGATTTTAATGAAACTGAACAGTCTGATGAGTTAAAAAATTACTTGAAATTAAAGGAGTACCTATCTAGCCCAGATCATACTTCAGTAGTTAATGATTTTAATGATAAACTGACAAAAGAAAAAGACAAAGCAAAACAGCAGAAAACTTTAAGTAAATCGAAAAACATAAAAGACTATTTCAAAGCTTTAAATTCATCCCAATTAAAGA
>JAQICC010000094.1 GCA_027858735.1 Salinivirgaceae bacterium | reverse complement strand
TTGGTTTTTACATTTTGAGTAGCCTGCCCCGATTATTTCGGGGAAACGAAAAGTATGAAAACCTTACAAGACCTCAGTCGATTGAGCAGATTTGCGATAGCGAATCGCTCAATTTGGGTCATATTGAATTCTAAAATAAAAAATGTAATTTTCAATTTACTGATATTTTGATGGTTACAGAATCATCTAATTCACAAAGCACTCATTATATGCCAAATACACAAAGTTCGAATTAATAGTTAATAGGATTGAAAAAGGGTTAAAAAGTTAGTGTAAATAATTAGGATAATTTTGACCTTATACTGCTAATAATCCCTATTTTTGTAGTGTAATAAAAAAATAACAAAATGTCAAAAATTTTAATTGAACCAATTGAAGGCTATGGTTTAAGTTCAAAGAATCGGCCAAAGCAACTTTTTAGTAAGGTTGGAATTGTGGGATGTGGCACTGTTGGACAGAGTATTGCCCTCATGATTAGTCAAAAAGATATTGAGGTAGCTTTCCTTGAACTTTGTGAGGAACGAATAGAACATGCTCTTTCTGAAATTAGTGCTGAACTTGACAGTATGATTGAACATTGGGGTATGACACCCAGCGAAAAAAGGGCAATAATGGCTCGTATTCATGGCTATACCGACTATAAGTATTTTAAAGATTGCGATTTGGTAATTGAAGCCATCCGTAGCAAAACACGTGAGCGCCGAATTATTAGCCGAAAGGAGGTTTTTAAGAATATTGAGGAGGCCGTATCGCGTGAATGTATTATAGCTACGAATTCAACTACGATCGTAATTACTGAACTTTCATCAGAACTTGAATACAACCATCGTTGTGTTAGTCTACACTTTTTAACCAATACACCTAGTGCAAAAATGATTGAGGTGGTTCGTGGATTATACACATCGGACGATGTGTATGCTAAAGTAGTTAAGTTTGTTTATATGCTTGGCAAACAAGCTATTTTGGTGGAAGAATCTCCGGGTTTAATTAGTATACGCGTTTTTGTTGCTCAGTTAAATGAGGCTTGTGCCGTTCTTATGGAAGGGGTTGGATCACTTGAAGATATTGATAAAACCATGCGTATTGGCTTTGGACAAGTTCTTGGGCCATTTGAGATGGCAGATAAAATAGGCTTAGATAAGGTAAGCCGTTGGATGCATAACTTATATAATGAGTTTGGCGATAAAAAATATATAGCATCACCTATAATTAAAAAACTAGTTCGAGCCCGAAATATGGGCCGAATATCAGGAAAAGGTTTTTATGTTTATCATGAGAATGGAAAAAAAGAAGTTAACCAAAAAGTAGCATAAAAGATGAAAGTTTTAGTATTGAATTGTGGCAGTTCATCCATTAAATTTCAGTTATGGAATATGGCTGATCAAACTTGTATTGTCGGAGGTGTTGCAGAAAAAGTTGGCTTGCAGGGGTCTTATGTAAACCTTGAAAAAGAGAATGGCGATAAAGTTAAATTCGAAGGTGAAATTATTGATCACCAAGTAGGTATTGAATATATTTTAGGTATATTAACAAGTAAAAAACATGGTTCCCTAAATTCGTTAGAAGAGATAAATGCAGTAGGACACAGAGTTGTTCATGGGGGTGAAATCTTTAGTAAAAGTATCTATATTGATGGGTATGCTTTAGAAGAGATTGAGAAATGCTCTGAGTTGGCTCCTTTGCATAACCCTGCTAACCTAAAAGGTGTTTTGGCTATGATGCAATTAGTTTCTGGAATTAAACAGGTTGCAGTGTTTGATACAGCTTATCATCAAACTATGCCTGAGCATGCATATATGTATGCAATTCCTTATTCATTATATAGTAAATATAAAATACGACGATACGGGTTTCATGGTACCAGCCATTCATATATTGCAAATCGGGCATGCGAATTGTTAAATGTTAATATTAAAGATCAAAAAATTATTACTTGCCATTTGGGTAATGGAGCCTCAATGTGTGCCATTAAAGAAGGTAAGTCGATAGACACTTCAATGGGATTTACTCCAGTTGAGGGCCTAATTATGGGTACACGTGCTGGTGATTTAGATATCGGTGTTGTAAGTTATATTATGGATAAAGAAGAACTTCAGGTAAACTCAATAAACACCGTGTTTAATAAACAGAGTGGTATGTTAGGTATTACAGGAGTTTCATCGGATATGCGCGAAATTGAATCGGCAGCATCAAAAGATGATAATAAAAGAGCTCAATTAGGTTTGGATATGTATTATTACAGAATTAAAAAATACATTGGAGCCTATACAGCGGCTATGGGTGGTGTCGATACTGTTATATTTGCAGGTGGCATAGGTGAGAATGGTATTGAAACCAGAGCTAAAATTTGTGAGAACCTTGAGTATTTAGGAATAAAAATTGATGCCAATAAAAACAACAGCAGAGGTAAAGAAGTTATTATTACAACTGATGATTCCCAAGTAAAAGTTATGGTTGTTCCGACCAATGAAGAGTTAGTTATTGCCCAGGATACTTTTGATATTATTTCGAAATTGAATTAGAGATTAATAGATTATTATATAAGCATCATCTGAATAGGTGGTGCTTTTTTTTTGCTATTTAGTTGACCGATAAAATTGACAGTGCAACCGACTAAAAAACATAAATAGTCGAATATTATTATTTTAAACTCTAAATTGAATCTCTAATCCAAAAATGATGCTTATATTTGCTACCGAATAATAAAAATAGTCGAATAATGGTTGTATCAAAAGATGATAAGGTTAAAAATGAAATTCTGATAAAAGCACAGGGCTTATTTCAGATTTATGGCCTTAAAAAAACAACCATGGACGAAATTGCAGCAGCTTGTGGTAAAGCAAAAAGTACACTATACCATTATTTCAAAAGTAAAGACGAAGTGTTTGATGCCGTAATCAACTTAGAAATAACAAGCCTTCGTAAGGCTGTAAAGGTTAATGTAGATCAAAAGACAAATTTAACGGATAAAATTCTTGCTTACTTTGTTACTTTTCATGAAGAAGCGTTTCAAAGAATAAATTTGTACAGAGTAGTTAAACAGGAAATTAAAATAGAAGCAATAGGGCAACTTCATTTTAATAAGTTATTTGAATTTGAGAAAGAATACATTAGCAGAATATTAGAAGATGGTTTTGATTCTGGAGAATATACAGAGTTTGCCAAAGACGATATTGGATGGTTATCTAAAACCTTAATTGCGGCATTTCTTGGTATAGTGCGCTATATGGTAGAGTCTGACGAAGGCATTGATACAGTTAAACTTAAGAAAGCTGCAAATATGATTATTCCAAAAATATTTACTTAAAATTTTTTATGATTAAACCGACCAAAAAACATAAATGTTCGAATGGATCATTAAGATAAAATGAGTAGAAAAAAATTTAAACAGCAGTCGACTAAAAAACTAAAATGGTATTGTAATTCAGAAAAGAAAAATTATTATGAAGAAGTTAAATTTAATTTTAGGATTTGTTGTAGCAGTTATTGTTACTTCATGCAGTTCACAAGCTGCAAAATCAGAACACAAAGCAAGTGTTTTACCACCAATAAAGGTAAAAGTTCAAAAGGTGAACAAACAAGCAGAATCGTCAAGGTATTGTTACAGTGGTATTATTGAACCATCTGTTAGTACATCATTAAGTTTTCAATCAATGGGAACTGTAAAAAGCATTTTTGTTGAAGAGGGCGATGTTGTAAAAAAAGGCGATGTGTTGGCTTACCTTGATGCTACAAGCATGCAATCAGCTTATAATGCGGCTTTAGCTAGCCAAAAACAAGCTCTGGATGCTTATGAAAGATTGAAAACTGTTTATGACAACGGCAGTTTGCCTGAAATAAAATGGGAAGAAATTAAATCGAACCTTGCAAAAGCAAATGCATCGGCGAACATGTCAAAACATAATTTTGAAAACACAAAACTTAAAGCACCCTATGATGGGGTAATTGGTTCGCGTAATATTGAAATGGGTTCATCGGTTAATCCTGCTATTACAGCTTTTGAAATTGTTGATATAGAAAATGTGTATGCCAAAATATCAGTTCCTGAAAACGAGATTAGCAAATTTGAAAAGGGAATGATAGGAACGGTTAATATTCCAGCTGTTGGGGCACGAAATTTTGATGCTAAAATTGTCAAAGTTGGAATTTTAGCCAACCGGTTATCAAAAACATATTCAGTTAAATTAAGTATTTCAAATACGGATTGTAAAATTAAACCAGGCATGGTTTGCGATACTGATATTTCGTTGCATAAAGAGAACGAATTTATAACTGTTCCAATGCAAGTGGTCATGAATAAGCTCAATGAAAATCCATATGTTTTTGTTTTAAATAAAAGTGAAGGCAAAGTAAATAAACGTTCAATTAAGGTCGGAACATTTACCAATAGTAAAGTTCAAGTGATTGCCGGGTTAACTGAAGGTGAATTTGTTGTGGTAAATGGGCAGCAAAAGCTGGTCGATAATCAAGCGGTGAGTTTCTAAGGAATAAATTTTAATTTACTAAATTAATGTAACAATTTTTCCCTTTCATCTTTGCTGACATCTCTTTCAGGATATAGCTCCTTGTTTGAATCAGGAGTGCTTCATTTCGGAGAAGCTTAGTTTGTTTATAATATTGTGACAAAGAGGGAGTAAACAAAAGCTTTGTAAGGTTCAATAAACTATAATCATGGAATAAAATTCGTTCAAAATAGGAACGGTTATTAGAATTATACACCCTTAACTAGAGCCTGTCCATAAAGTCGAGAGTTTGAGCTAAAAAGTTCAAATTCGAGGCGTGTGAAAAATTCAAACCGCAGTATACTAGTGTATTCGAGGATTTGGATTTTGAGCGACAACGAAGAA
>JAQICC010000071.1 GCA_027858735.1 Salinivirgaceae bacterium | reverse complement strand
GTATAGGGCGGATAATACTCATCCCCTATTTGGTGATGGCGAAGTTCACTTATTCTTTTATCAAGTAGATCGCGATAGGTTTTAAGTTCAGGGAGGGATAGGTTCTCAATATCTTTCATCTGTTTATAATTTTATTGGTCTCATTCGTAGTCAAACCTATGGTACTTTCAGTCCATAGTGGTTTAGTTAGCTAAATCTCATTGCCTGTAAATAAAGGTTTCATATTGTTTTGTACTACAAGTTTGTCCATTATCTTGTTATTGGGTTTTTCTCTCAAATTTTTAGTAGCCTTTATTATCATCTTCAAAAGTTCAAAATCGCCTGAAGTATTAAGGAACACATCGGGATTAGCTAATACCCAGTTTACTGCTTTATTTATTGAATCTTGTGAATTTAACGGATTGTACCACACATTATGTTGAGCTTTTTGGTTGTCGAGTTTACCTATGGCTAATGATTTAATTGTTTGCACAGCAATAGATCTCTCGTTGCAGACATTTAAAAGCTTATTAAAATCAGCTGAATATTCTTGGTTCTGCATTAAAATGTAATTATAGGGAAGCAGCACTGCATCAAAATCGAATTTTTTGATACTCATCAGGTGCATTTTTGGAGCCGCTAAACCATGGCCTGTAACACCTAAATACTTAACCAAACCCTGTTCTTTGGCTTCAATAAAAGCTTCAATAGCTCCACCTGTTGCAAAAGCCTGCTGCCATTGTTCCATGTTAACCAGATTATGCATCTGCCATAAATCTACAACATTGGTATTTAATAATTCAAGAGAACGGTTTAATTCTTCTTTAGCTTCTTTATAGCTTCGTTTTTCAGTTTTTGTAGCAAGAAAGAATTTGTTGCGGTATTTTTTTATCCAGGGTCCCAAACGGGTTTCTGAATTGCCATAACTTGCAGCTGTATCAATATGGTTAATGCCCGATTCCATGACAGTATCCATAATTTCATCGGCCTTTTTTTGATTGGCTTCACTTAATGCAAAAGCGCCAAATATGGTTCTGGTGCTGTTATGTCCTGTATTTCCAAATTCCTTTTTAATTATCATATTCTTTGGTTAAATTATGCCACTATAAATGTACGGCTACATTTTGATTAAAGCAAAATCAATCCGTATAATTAAGGTAAGGAGTATGTTTTCAGGAGGTAATTTATTCTAAAATTTCATTACATTTGCGCCAACAATGGCCCCATAGTTCAATGGATAGAATAGTGGTTTCCGGTACCACCGATCTGGGTTCGAATCCCGGTGGGGTCACAATAAAAAAGTCAACTATCTGAATATCAATAGTTGACTTTTTGTTTTTTAGCTATTTGCACAAGACTTGCACATTATGACTTTATTTATTCTTATTAAGCTCTTGTCTTTCCCTTTTTAATCGTTGCTTAAATTCTCTTTTTTACTTTTTGCGTGGTTTGTCATTTAATTAATTCCTCTGTTCTTATATTGCAAAATATCAGGACAAACCACAAAGCGGTAAAAAGAATAATTACCTTTTCTAAAAAGTAGATTTTATACATACATGGTTGAATTGAGATCCAAACTAAATATAAAAAAAAGAAAATTTTGCGATAACTTTAATTATGTATAACTTTATTGTTTAACCATAAAGCAATCAAAATGAAAAAAATTATATTAATTGTTCTTGCAATTTATTCCACTTTTGGGGCTGAGGCACAATATACTATGCAGATGGACGTTGCAATTGGTAAAACATTAAATTCCGATTTTACGATGGGATTTTATTTAAAAAATATGAAAGGCAATATTGGTATGTATTTTGGCTCGTATGGTTCTGGTCGAGTTACACCAATTGGATTGTCAAGTGTAGATTATAGCAGTATTGCCGACGATGTGATTATTACGGAAAATACTATTGATAACCCAGATGATGTTTTTGCTATTGTTGGAGGAGTTACATTAAATGCGCAAGCTGTATTTAAAAACATGTTAAGTGATAGGCTTAATTTTTTAATAGGCGTTGGTATGTGCGATAGATATAAATATCAAACAGACAGCTATCATTATGTATTTGATTATGTTTCCGACGAATATGCCTATAGGACATACGAGAATAGTCATATTAAAAAAGCGGTTCTTGATTTAGTTGTAAGTTGCAATATTATTGATGCTGAGGGTTTTATTTTTGGTATTGATGTAGGTTATAATACAGGAATGGGGGTTTCAGCAAGAGGTTTTCTAGGATGGAAATTAGTTATCTAATTATTTAATCCTAATCGGTAAACGTTATGCCGGTTATTTTTTGAGGTGAATTTATATTTGCTTCTATTTGCGTTGCTTGTATTTTGGGCTTGAAATAATTTAGTAACATACAATATTTATCAAAATATTCTTTATCATCAGTTATACTATTGAGATAGTTAACAATTCTTTTTGCTCCCGTTTCGGTAATAAATTCACTTAGTTTTTCCCATTC
>JAQICC010000062.1 GCA_027858735.1 Salinivirgaceae bacterium | reverse complement strand
CTATAACCTTAAATCCGCAAGCGGATTCTTTGAGGCCACGAATTACACGTATTAACACTAATTTCGTTTTCACCCAATTGGGTGAAAATATATTTCATGTAAGACTGTGCCCATCTATGGTTTCATTTTTTTGCTGCGGATATTTGGTATAAAGTGAAATTTGTAGTTTCGATTCTGTCTCCTCAACTATAAAAAAACCTTTCTTTTTTATGTATTCTTTATGTTTATTACTCATTATACTAAACAAACAATAAATTTAGTACATAGAAAGTATCAGTAATTTGTATTTTTACCAACAATTTTAATTGAAATGGTCATGAAGTTTACTAAACTAATAACCCTAATATTTATTATAATTATTGCATTTGGTTGCAAACAAGAAAAAGTAAAAAGGAATTTATTACCCGGTGTATCAGGTAGTGCAGGCGAAGTGTTAATTGTAATTGATAAAAAATATTGGGACAAAGAACCCGGATCGGCTTTTAAATCTTTGTTGCGAGAAGATACTCCAGGCTTGCCTCAGCGAGAACCTCTTTTTAATGTAATACATATTCCGCGTAAATCATTTTCTGAACTTTTTAGAATTCACCGTAATGTTATAGTTACAAACATTTCGAACACCGTTGAAAAACCAGGTGTAAGTGTGGAGTATGATCGGTGGGCAAAACCGCAAATGATAATTTCCATAGTGGCTCCCGATTTGGAAAGTTATTTAGAAATTTACGATAGAAACGAGCAAAAAATTTTAGCGCTATTATTAAAAGCTGAAAAAGATCGGCTTGCTGAGAATTATAAAAAATATGAAGAAAAAAAAGTCGGTGCAAGCCTCAAAAAGAGTACGGGCGTTGAGCTAACCATTCCGAAAGGCTATACTTACGATTTAGACACCAATAATTTTGTTTGGATATCGCATGAAACCCCCGAAATTAGTCAGGGTATTTTTGTTTATCACCGCGCCTATAGCGATACAAGCCAATTAACAACAAATGCTTTAATTGATGCACGAAACGAAGTTTTAAAACGATATGTTGGAGGTGATGGTACCGGAACGTATATGACCACAGAACTTGAAGTGTTTCCACAATTTCGTTCTTACACATTAAATGGCAAATACACTGCTGAGCTTCGAGGGCTTTGGAAAGTTGAAGGCGATTTTATGGGCGGCCCCTTTTTAAGCATTTCGCAAGTAGATGAAGTTAACGATAGGCTAATTACTGTGGAAGGTTATGTGTATGCTCCAAAATTTAACAAGCGCGATTATGTTAGGCAATTGGAGGCTATTTTGTATTCTATAAAGATTGGGGAGTAAGGGTTTTTTTTGACACAGACCTGTCTACCTAAATCTTAGGGTTACTTAATATGTTTTCATTAAGATTATCACAGATAAAGTTTCAAACTTTATCCGTTCAGCTCTTGTATAAACAACTGAAACGCTTCTTTCATCGTCCCTTTTTCCTTATCCGCTCAATACCTCTATCGATGGATAAAAGCATCGTAAGGCGGTTTAACAGATACTCCTGACAGTCCCTGTTGGTGTTCCATTTCCCTTATGCCACTTATTTAAAGCTCTTTATCGGGTAGCTCAGCCATTCTGTTCGCTCGACTTCCGCAGGTCTACCTATCTTTCAATACCCTTTAACCGTGGTTTACAGTCCTCCATCTCATTTATAGTTTGACTAAACGATATACGGTACAATGTGCATTTGCACCTCACCTAATCTTCTGTGCACACTTAATCCTTAACGCAACGCACAGCGAACCCAAACTCCTTAAAGAGGCTGTACCTACCTACACGGCCATTCTGGTAGATCATGGGACGATACCATGCGTTTGCAGCATCGTCCTCCGTAGCACTCCACCACTGACCTAAGTCCCAAATATTATGGTAAGACCCAAGATAGTTTCGGCCACCACCCGGAAGGGCAGTAAATCCAGTTTCGTTGGTTGCGTCTGTATTTGGAGTAGTCCAATGTGTAATGCCTGTTTCTTTTAATTTGCCCCCCGCTACGCTTATGCCTCCTAAATAGTCGATTAAGGTTGTCCACTCGGCATCGGTGGGTATATGCCAGTCATCAGGACAAACATTTCGACTGTCCGTTACGGTGTGCCATGTATATAGCCTACCATAGGTAGCAATATTATTTAAATCGTCATCATATGCAAACCAATATTCAGGTTCGGTTTCTCCTGAAATATCACCTACTCCAGTTCCATCAAGTATTGCATCGCCATTTGCATAATGTGTAGTTTTTAGATTTTCTGCCATCCAAACCTGTGCACCAGTTTTTATAGTCTTATAAGTATTACCATCCGTATCTTTAACAATACCATTCATGCCTGCATTAAGCATTTCATCATAAATAATATCTTTAATGGCATCAACATAAGCCTTGGTGGCTGCATCTTGCGCATCAGTAGGGTTGGTTACATTTTTAATCTGTGCATTAGCAAAACCATTAACTCCAATAACATCCGCAAGATTTTGATCGCCGGTGTTTGTACCTGAAACCAAATCAAGGGCTGCTCTATTAACATGGTAAATGCCTGTGGTATCTTTGCCTGTGTTGGCAATTATAGCATCTGACTGTGCAATTGTTATTCCTGTTTTTGCGGTATTAGTAACTACGGTGGTGTTTGCAGAAACTAAAGCTTCCGTATATCCAACTTTAGATGTATTCGCATCAAGATTTGTCTTGTCTGTATTGGTAAAATCATTAGTTGATAACACTTTACTGCCGACTTTGTCAACTTTAAGGTCTAAAGCCGTTTGGTTAGCTGTAGATACAGGTTTATTTGCATCTGAGGTATTGTCAACATTTCCTAAATCTAAATCTGCTTTGATAAGAGTTATTGCACCGTCAACTTGAGTAACACCATTAACAGAGGTAGTTAATCCATCAACACCAGCGGGGCCTATTGGACCTACCACTCCGTTGGCTCCGGCAGAACCTTGTTCTCCGGTATCACCCTTTTCGCCTAGAATACCCTGCGCTCCGTCAGCACCATTTAATGAGGCCAACCATTCTGCTTCGGTTCCTATGGTACTATCTGCTAAATAAGCTAATTCGTAAGCCGATTTTCCGTCTTCACCATCAGTTCCATCAATGCCATTCGTTCCTGCAGCACCGGTTTCGCCTTGAATGCCTTGTGGTCCTGGAATAGAAGAACCAGATGTTTTAGCATACAATGCGTATGGAACACTTAAAAGTTGACTTACTCCAACTATGGTATAATCTGTTCCCCCATTTGGATCAGTCTCAGTTTTTATAAAATAGGGTCCACTACCCCAATCAATTTCAGAAAAATTATCGCTTGACTCTCCCGAACCAATTTCAAAACTTACCAAACCATTGGAATTACTTTGTGGCATCTGAATTTCAGAATACACCACACTTCCATCAATGGTGCTTTGAAGAATACTAATTTTAATTCCAACAGTTTTGTTTGTAACAAGGGTATTATTTCCATCACGAATTACTGCCTGGTAACTTATTAGCTCAGGACTTTGAGCCTTTACCAGCTGAGGCAGGCATACAGAAATTGTAAGGATTAATGTGGCTAAAATAAAAAATGCTTTCTTCATAATATTATATTAATTAAGGTAATTTTTTACTTGTTCACGACACGCTTCGCTATCGGAACTAATTCGACTTTGTGTTTTTAAACTAAACACAGTCTCATTGAGTTTTTACAACTTTGAATGTTTTAATTTCGGCTTGACTATTTACAATTTTTAAAAAGTAACTGGCCTGTTTCAAATCCTGCAAGTCTAGCATGGTTTCATGCTCCGTTATGGTTTCTTTTTTTAATAATCTGCCATCAATATTGTAAAGTTGATAGCTCAATTTTTCCAATTCTTTGCACTCTGCTTTATCTATATTTAATGTTAAAGATCTTGCTGTTGGATTTGGATAAGCAGAAATTTCAAGATTGATGTTTGGATAATCTGGAGTAGCTGAAACTACAAAAATTTCAAAGGCTTGCTGAACACCTTCTGAAATTGAACCGTTCTCCTTTGCAACCGATGTATAAAAAACTTGCCCAACTGTATAACTTACAGAACCCTGATCGGATGTTGCGTTGCCACCAGTTGGACTTATAGTTTCCTGGCCTAACATGCCCTTTGTAATTCCTAGCAGCAAAATAGCTAATGCTGCAACAATATTCAATTTCATATATTATGGCCATTTGGTTCAGCCCAAATATAAAACTTTTTTTCTAATAGCTAATGGCTTATTGTTAAGTATGGTTAAATCTCCTTTACAACCACATTGTAATCGTAACGTTTTTGCGGATACCAAACCCCTTCTTTGGTTCCTTTACCAACAGATATAACCATATTTATTTCTGCTGCCTTGGGTAGATTAAGTAGTTTTTTAATTTTTTTTGAATCCATCCCTTCCATAGGACAAGTGTTGTAACCATACGACTGAACGGCTAACATAAATGTTTGAGCTGCTAAAGCTATGCTTTTGTGAATAGTAACTTTTTTATTTACTACAGTAACTTCACGAACAGTGGGTTTTTTTAAGCCAATAAGCGTAACCAATAGTTTTTTCAAAAGACTAAAAATAAACAAGAAATCTTTCGAATAAAAAAGGGGCATTGTTTTAGAATAATATTCTTGTCGTCGTTCTTTATGAGAAGTTTTTTCAAAACTATTTTCGTCATTAACTAAATTAAGATTTAGCTGAATGGAGCGTTTCACATAATCGGGCCTTGCTACAAAAACCACCAATTCACTGGCTGTTTTTGCCGTGTTCTGATCAAGACAATAATGGGCTAGTTTTTCTTTTGCTTCTTGAGAAGTCACTCTATAAAATTCCCACAGTTGCATATTGCTACTATTGGGAGAAAGAATGGCCAATTCAAGACTTTTTCTTACTATATCTTTATCGTATTCAATAGTTTGATCATATGCTCGCATTGATCGGCGAGAACGAACTATTTGCTCAAAAGGGGTTTCTGTATTGCTCATTTTTTAAATCTGCATATAAACTTTGACCAAAAGTAGAAATAATTTACAATTTGCTACTATACTTAACAAGCTACAAATAGAATTAACAAGCACTTGCAAACGATTGCTCTGTTTTTCACCGAATTAAAATAGTTTTTCATTTATTAAAACGTGCAATTGCTTATATTTGTGCTCGCAAAAAAATTAACTGCAAAAACTTAAATATTATCATTATAAAATCAGTATTATGACACAAATTAGTGATTACAATTTCAAAGGTAAAAAAGCAATTGTTCGCGTTGACTTTAATGTACCTTTAAACGAAAACCTTGAGGTAACTGACAACACTCGTATTGTTGGAGCGCTTCCTACCATTAAAAAAATTCTTGCAGATGGTGGTTCTGCAATTTTAATGTCTCACTTAGGACGTCCAAAATCGGGTCCGGAAGACAAATTTTCATTAAAGCACGTTGTTGCTGAATTATCAAAACTTTCAGGGGTTAACGTAAAATTTGTTGATGATTGTATTGGAGCTAAAGTTCTTGAAGCTAAAGCTGCTTTAAAGCCAGGAGAAATTCTTGTATTAGAAAATCTTCGCTTTTATAAAGAAGAAAACAAAGATAAAGATGGTATGCCCGGTTTTGCTAAGCAATTAGCCGAAGGTTGCGATGTTTATGTGAACGATGCTTTTGGTACAGCTCATCGTGCTCATGCTTCAACTGCCATTATTGCTGACTTTTTACCAGAGAAAATGGCTGGTTTCTTGCTAGAAAAAGAAATTAAATTCTTAGGCGAAACCGTTGCTAATCCGGTAAAACCTTTTGTTGCTATCGTTGGTGGTGCAAAGGTTTCTGGTAAACTTGAAGTACTTAAAACATTTATTGAAAAAGTTGACACCATTTTAATCGGTGGTGGTATGGCTTACACCTTTTACAAAGCGCAAGGTCATTCAATAGGAGGCTCATTAGTTGAAGAAGATTTAGTTGATACTGCTAAACAAATTTTAGCCGATGCTAAAGCTAAAGGGGTTAAATTTTTATTGCCTGTTGACAACTTAGCTGCCGATGCTTTTTCAAACGACGCGAGCATTGAAACTGTTGGTGTTGATATTCCAGAAGGACGCATGGCTTTAGACATAGGCCCTGAAACTATTAAACTTTATGCTGCTGAAATTGCCACTGCAAAAACCGTAGTTTGGAACGGACCAATGGGTTGTTTCGAAATGCCAAACTTTGCGAAAGGTACTTTTGGTGTTTGTCAAGCTGTTGCTGATTCTAATTCAATTTCAATTATTGGTGGTGGTGACTCTGTTGCTGCTGTTAACCAAAGTGGTTTAGCCGATAAAATGAGCCACATTTCAACTGGTGGTGGTGCTTCACTTGAATTCCTTGAAGGAAAAGTGTTGCCCGGTATTGCAGCTGTTGCTGAATAGATTATTAGAAGCTAGAATTTAGATACTAGATTTTTAGATATTTGACAATAGAAAGCCGTTTCCATTTGGGAGCGGCTTTTTTATGAACAGCGAAGCGCCTGCTTCGCTTTATTTTTAGATTAAGCAATATTTATAAGCATAGAAAAATTCAAAACAGAACTGCAGTGGTAAATCATAACAACAGGGTAACCGCTTTTAAATCAATTTACGCCTTGCGATGCACGATAGTTAACATTTTCAATTATAATTTGAAATTGCATCGCATATTTTGGTCAACTTATAATTAATGACGACGCCTTGGATTAAAATATTTTGGTTTTATTCTTTAATATTCTCGCAGCAGGCGCTACGAGTTCCAGTTAAAAATTCCATTTTAAGCGAGCGAAAGCCATATTGACTCCTACTCTGGCATCTTCTTGCTTTAGAGGGTCGAACATTTCAAGGTTGAAATACTGGTAAATGAGCGACAAGTTCATATTATCAGATAAAGACAAATCCAGACCAGGCATCAAAAAATAACCTTTATAATCGGGATAATACATTGCAGCCGTGTAAATCGAAAGTATTGGTGTAATAGGATAGGTAATATTCGCAAAGAAATTGAACTCCGAAATTGATAAACTTTTTGAATTAGATGGTGCACTGTAAAAATCGCCAACAGAGGCCGATAAGGTTTTTTTATCGTTATATAAAAACTCCGCTTGTACTACCATACTATTTCCAAAGCTAATATCTGTTCCAACAGCAGCAAGTAATACACCCGAAGTATCAGCAAAACTTTTTTCAGGATGGTAGTATGAGAATTCTCCACGAAAGGCAAACGATTTTATATTTCCTTCCCAACCAGCACCTATCACATAATCTTCTCCATTAACATAGCCACCAATTAGCTGAAAATCATAACTCCATTTGTTGGTTTTCCACATTCCTGCTAGGGTAAGGTTTTCAGCACTATCAATTTTTGCCACAATTTCAGTGGCCGAAGCTATACCCAAATAATATCTGGCTCGCACAGCATCAGAACCCGGGCGTTCCATATAGTCAAAATCATAATAAGAAAATGCATTAAAAATGTCATTCGGATTCCACACTAAAGTACGCCCCCAATTTACACGCTGGCGTCCTATACTTAGCTCCAAATTACCATTTACATACTCCACAAACGCTCTATCAACCTGAGTATTAAGCAAGTTATTATCGTTCTCGAACCAGTTAAAATTCATATCTACCCAACCCTTATCTTTTTCAAAGGTGTTGGCATAATCAGGGGTTAGTTCAACCGATTCTCCCCACAAAAATTGGTTTCGAAATTGCAGATGAGCCGTAAAATTATTACTAGCATAATAGGCCAGATTTATTCGGTTATGGATTATTACATCCCAGGTTGCCTGATATTCATCAGCAGTATCCTTAGCTATAACCGACTGCCCCATGTTTGAAAGATAACCGTTGAAGGCTAATTTTTCCTGGGAAATACTCGTTAAAGTCAAACAAATTAGCACTATGAATAATTGCGTTATTTTCATTTCAATTATAATATTTCACGTGGAACATTTCAATAAAAGTCTATTCTCCCTCTTGCAAACAGGATTTACAAAAAAAAGAAACTAAAATACTTTGCACTTAATTTATTAACCAGCCAGAGGTCGTCGCTCTATTATTATTCTCCTCCATTTTTTCGAACATCACTTAATATCTTTCCATCTTCGAGTGTAATAACACGTCGAGCTTTTTTCACTACACGAGCATCATGCGTACTAAAAACAAAAGTAATATTCTCTTCTTTGTTTAGTTTTTCCATAATGTCTAGTAATGTTTCCGTCGATTTTGAATCGAGGTTAGCAGTAGGTTCATCGGCCAACACAAATTTAGGTTTGCTGGCTAATGCTCTGGCAACAGCAACTCTTTGCTGCTGACCTCCCGACATTTTGTTTGGTCGGGCATTAATACGCTCTCCTAAACCAACCGATTCTAACAACTCTTTTGATCGCTTCTCACATTCAACTTTTGATTTACCTTGCAACTTCATAACAAACTCCGTGTTTTCCTTTGCGGTCAATACAGGAATTAAGTTATATGCCTGAAAAACAAATCCAATATTATTTTTTCGAAAATCAGTTAACTCAGACCCGTTTAAATGGTTCATATTAGATCCGCCAATGATGACTTCCCCTGATGTTGGAATATCCAACCCCCCTATCATATTCAATAATGTGGTTTTACCAGAACCAGAGGGGCCAACAATGGCGGTAAACTCACCCTCTTCAATGTCAAGAGTTACGCCATTAACAGCATGCACTTCAACTTCCGATTCACTATATGTTTTTTTTAGGTTATCAATTTCTATGACTTTCATGATCTTTATTTTTAAGTTGGTTCTTTTATTAATTTCTGCTTTTTTTTTACATATTAGACGCTCTGTTGCTGGTTGCTTGTTACTGGTTGCTAGTTACTGGTTGCTAGTTACTGGTTGCTGGTTGCTGGTTGCTGGTTGCATGTTATGTTTTCCAGTTTAACTCTACGTATTGTATGAACTTGTTAATTTTAGCACCTAAAACCTTATATTCTTCAAGCAATTTTATAGCATTGGGTGCAATATCTGAATAAAGTTCATTTATTGTTGTTAATTGAGATGTTGCTTCGTCACAAGAAGCTTGAGCGTAAATTAAGAACTTTATGAAATCCGCTTTATACTTTCTTCTGCCATAACCTTCAACAATAGTATCTTTTATACTTTTTGTTGATCTACGAACCTGACTACCTTGCTCATAAAGTTCGTGTTTTGGTAACTTAAGACTCATGTGATGAACTTTAATAGCCAAATCGTAAGCCATTTTGTATATATCTAAATCTCTGTAACTACTCATAACAATTATTTAACTAGTAACAAGCAACTTGCAACAAGTCACTACTCTATTCTTAATGCTTCAATTGGTTTAAGTTTTAAGGCCTTACGAGCTGGTATTATGGATGATAAAATTGCCACAATTATTACAAGAATGGTAACTCCAAAAAAGAAACTTAATTCTATATTCGGATATACTATGGCCGACCAACCTATGGCTTCAAAACCTTCTTCAACCGAAGAAAAATTCAAACCTGTTTTGCTCGTTATGCTAATTAATACACCTCCTATTAGCATACCTATAAAACTTCCTGTAAGCGTTAAAAATACTGTTTCCAACATTATCATTGCAAAAACCTGAAGCTTTTTCATACCAATTGCCATTAACATTCCCAATTCTTTAATTCGTTCAAGTATAGCCATTAACATAGTGTTAATTATACCAAATGCTAAAGCAAAAAATATAATTCCCATTATAATATAATAGTAAATTTGCATAAAATCAGAAAGCATGCCTGCATCAGGAGCTAATTCCTTCCATGTCATAAAATTCTGTTCAGGAAATGCTTTGCTAAGTTTTGATTGAAAAGCCTTTATATCTTTAAAATCGGTAGATTTCGTAACAATCGAAATTTCGTGAAATTGATTTGCATTCAATCCTGCAACAGCATAAAGATCTTCGTTTTTAACAAAGGCACTCATTTGATCGAACATGGTATTTGCAGTTTTAAAAACCCCACATACCTGAAATGTTTGATAACCGATTTCTCCATTCGTTCGAGTAAAGCTAAAGGTAATTTTTGCCCTAGGTTGAAAATATGCCGCTGTTTTAATAAGTACAGGAGCATAACTCTCAATTTCAGATTTTGTCCAAGTTTCATTTATAGCTGTTTCAAATTTCTTTTTCGTTATAAAACGCTTATTTGCAATACTTTCAAGTTTTGCCATACCATCCTGAGGAATTTCAAGGATTTTTAAACTATCCATTACTTTTTCGGATATTCGGTAGTTTTTAATACGCAACATTTCAGCTGTTTTATTACTAATTACAACTTGCGGAAAACGCGATTTCGATTCGAAAAAAGTACCTGCATTCGGCATTAGTTTTGTGTAAACATCAGAAACTTGCTTTTCATTTTCAACATTAATACCTTTTAGCATAATACCAGTGTTTGCGCGAGCTGTTGCGGCAACAGCCATAATTTTACTTCGCTTCGAATAAGCGTCAACTTCTTCGGCATTATCAAGATATGCAGTTAGATCTTTTATTGGTTTAATGGAGTACTGTGTTTCCTCATTTACAAGAAAATTGGGATTTTGAATTTTTAAATGTCCCATTTCGGTGTAAATCGTTGCATTAATTCGCTGTGCTACCCATCCGTTCATGAGCCCTGCAACGAAAACGCCAGCTACCGTACCTAATGTTACAGCTACAATAACTACCGCACTGCGGGTTTTATTTCGCCAAACATTTTTCCAGGATATTGATGCTATCATTTTATTATTCTTTAGATTGTTATTATTGAGTTAATGAGTATTAAGAAAATATATTATCTTAAATCTCATTACAGTTTGTCTAATTTTAAGATCTTAAAGCGTTCATAACTTTCATTTTGCGTATTCGTTGTAAGGGAATAATGCAAGCTACAATTACCATCAACAAAATAATGAAACCCTGAATTGCAAAATAGCCTTCGACAGGAGCTGTTGGCATAACCGCTTCAAAGCCCATATCTTCATACATTTTTGCCATTTCGCCCGTAATATGAAAGGGGTTCACATAAAATGAGTACACCAACGGTAAGGCTGCTAACATTCCAGATACCGTTCCAATAAAACCAACCATCAGCATTTCAAAAACAAGTATGATAGCAAGTTTCGATTTTCGCATGCCAATGGCCACCAAAACTCCAAACTCTCGTTTTCTTTCAGCAATCATCATCATTACGGTTCCAAATATTCCGAAGAAAATAATGAAGTACAGAATTCCAAGAAACATTTGCCCACTTTTATCATCTCCGTCAATTTGCTGTTTTAGTGTTGGGTTAATTTCTTCCCAATTTTTAACCACATATTTTTCTTTATCAAGCGTGCTATTGATTGATGCTTGAATGTCAAACATATCATCATTATCATCTAAATTCATAGCAATAGACGTAAGCATATCAGGCATATCTAAAAATATTTGAGCTCTTGATAGCGACATATATACCAATTTATTATCCAAATCGGGCGATGGTACGCGTACAATACCTCGAATAGGAAACAATCCAGCAGCAGTAGCACCATATCTGCCTTGCCCCAAGAGTACAATAGTATCGCCAACTGTAGATCGTAAAAATGTTGCCAATCGGCTCGATACTAATATACCATCATCGTTTTTGCTTAAATACTCACCGGAATAAGATGCATACTTGTTGAGCAAACCATGGTATTGTTCAAAATCAGATGGATTTAAACCCAAATCAAGTGCCAAGCGATCAAGATCATGATAGAGTTTGTTTTCGTTGAATTTTAGCAGCTCTATTTGCTTTTTCTCAAGATTTGTTTCAGTTAATAACTTTTCAACAATTTCAGGAGTAAGCTTGTATTTGGCTAACATATGCTCGGGATTACTCACAAACATTTCTTGTTCAGGATCGATACCTGTAACCAGAACTCCCTTACTTTGGTGCCCACTTGATGCTAATACAAAAGTTTCAATTCTAGGAACAGCCACTTTAACACCTTCAGTAGCATTTAATTTTTTTATAATATCATCAGAATTTTCAATAAAATTATCTAATGAAGGTTCATCAAAGTATTCCGGATTTTGCAATTGTAGGTATCCTGAAAACTTTTCGATGCTTTGGCTAATCATATGGCCATATGTACCTAATTGAATGGAACGCATAACAATGGCGAAAAACACGGCAAAAAATATAGAGGCAGCTGTAATGAGAGTTCTCCTTCTGTTTCGCCAAATGTTTCGCCACGCCATTTTAAATAATCTATTCATAATATTCTCCTTTCTAAAAGGTTGTAGGTTCTAATCTTATTATTATCTAATTCGTTTCATGTTTTGCTGCGAGAAAAAGCTCCCTTTTACATCAACATCAAAATCCATTGATTTTATGGTGATAATGGTTTTATTATCTGGTTCTTCGGCAGGAATAATTTCAATTATTGAAGGTAGTTCACGCCCATCAAATGTTTTTACATCTTTGCCAAGTTCTGTTCTCACTAAATATTCTTCTTCATCAAAATACTCACTTTTCATACTAATATACAACACTTTATCAACATAGACCTTTACTTTGCCCCAAACGACATTAGCATTGTCGTTGGGTATCATTTCAATAATATAACATAATCTTCCTTCAATAGTTTCTTCTCCAACAATGGTATGCCTATAATCGTCTACCATTGATGATTGTTTTACCAAATCGTCGTTGGTATAATCTGAACCCATCCAACCTTGCGACATCATAGAAGGCGGAAGTTTTATCATTCGGTTTATAGAGGGATTGTAACTCCAGATTTCGTTTTTAAATTTCATAAAAACCTGACCCTTATCTTTTGCTGGAGCTGTAACAATAGTCATAAAATAATCACGCCCTAAACTCCAATTTTTAAACTCAATAGTTCGTGTATATTTTGGTCGAACAATAGCCATTTGCATTACACTTTCATTTGAATTTCCTTGAAGTTTATCGTCCATTTTTCTGATAATCTCTTTGGCATCTTGTGCATTTAACCCCAATACAAATACACAAAAGACTAATACGGTTAAAAATTTTTTCATTTTTCCTCTTTTTTATATAAATCAATAATTCTTAGAATTGCTTTTTCCATTTGCTCATCATTAAAATAACCGTCGTTAAATAAAAACTGAATATTTAAACCCTTTAATAACGAGGAATAGATTAACATTTCGGTTTCAGGATCGTCAAATCTTTTTTCAAAGTAATCGTATGTTTGTTTTTGAACGCGTGCAGCAACGGCAAGCGATTCATGATTAATTAATTCCTGCACATCGGGCTGCATCAAAATGGTATAGAAAAGCTTGTAAAATGCTTTTTTGCTTTTAATGAGTTCAAAATTTTGGTGAACAAAAAACTCAAATTCATCAGAGGTTAATATTCCATCATGGTTTGAATCAAAAGAAGCATACGATTCGTCCATTCCTTCATTGAGAATCGCTTTTATCAGAGCTTCCTTACTTTCAAAATAATTATATAATAACCCTTTTGAAATGTTCGCCGCTTTGGCAATTTTAGAAATTGAAGTTAGATGATATCCATAGTTAGCAAATAATTCAAGTGCCACCTGGCGTATATGAGCAGATTTTTCTTTTCGAATTTCTTCAAATTGTTCTTTCGTTCTTGGCATTGTGTTTTATTTTTGATTGAACGCTTGGTCAAAGTTAAACACATATCCGGTATTTTTCCAAATATTTTTAGTTCTTTTTTAAAATTAGCATTATATTTCTTTGATACAAAGATATTTAGAAAACAGGGACATATAGTTATTATTGTAAAATACAATTTTGATAATACTTTTTTACTTTACTATTTAGTGCGTGCAAGAAAACTCGGTCTCTGATAAGAAAGCTCCAAGAATGAGGCTTTCGCAGTATTGAAAATCAGGAGTTTACTATCGTAAATGACTGGTTGAAATGCAAGAGTAACGAAATTATTGGAGTTTTCTTGCTGAGACTATTTATATATAATAATATTCCTACTGATTCGCCTACAGTAAATAAATATTTGTTGTATTACAAATACTAATGCTAAACTTCACAATACCATTATCAGTTACCATGACCAGCAATAGATAATAATAAATTGTTAAAATGCGGAAAACTCACCACTACAAACTTTAATAATATCTTAAAAATTATACTGCTAAATTTAATAGACATTGTTCAAAAATTTTAACTGGAATAATAAATACAAGAAAACTTTTAACAATCGCTGCTTTTTTTCATGAATATATAAAACTATCTTTGCATCTCACTAAAACACAATTTGTCTTTTTTAAGCATTCCGTAAGGTGAATTCAAAAAAAAGTTTAATTTTGTTAGAAGCTAAAGCAAAAATGTATGTTTAACAATTACGATTTTACAGGTAAAAAAATACTGATTGCCGAAGACGAAAGAACAAATTATTTGTTTCTTGAAGCTTTACTAAAAAGAACCAATGCAACTTTAATATGGGCTGAAACAGGTAAATCGGCTTTAGAAGAGGTTCAGAAAGATGGCACCATTGATGTTATTTTAATGGATATTAAAATGCCGCAAATGAATGGCTACGAGGCTACAAATGAAATAAAAAAAATTCAACCCCAAATTCCAATCATTGCACAAACGGCTTATGCATTGGCAGGAGAAAAAGAAAAAATTCTAAATGCCGGTTGTAACGATTACCTTTCAAAACCAATTATGGGTAAGGTGTTACTAGAAAAAATCAACAAATTCATCAATCCTGAGAAATAAAACTTATTATAAATAAAAAAAGCCCTTAATAAGTATTAAGGGCTTTTTTTATTGACTACAATCTATTAAGCATTTTTAACGCGTTTTCTTTCAAATTCTTTTAATAGTATTTTGCGTAAGCGTATGGCGTTCGGTGTTATTTCAACATATTCATCTTTTTGAATATATTCCATAGCTTCTTCTAAAGAAAATCTAATTGGGGGTGCTAAAGTAACTTTGTCATCGGTACCTGATGAACGCACATTTGATTGTTTTTTTGTTTTGGTAACATTTAGAACCAAATCATTTGCTCTCGAATTTTCACCTACAACCATTCCCTCATAAACTTCCTCAGTAGCACCAATAAAGAATTTACCTCTGTCGGTTAATTTTCCTAAAGCATATGCAAATGATGTACCCCCTTCCATAGCAATTAATGAACCATTCGTTCTGTTTTCAATAATTCCTTTAAACGGTTCGTAAGCAATAAATCGATGACTCATAACAGCTTCACCTGCAGTTGCTGTAAGCATACTGCTTGACATACCAATTATACCTCGCGACGGAATATTAAACTCTAAATGTATACGGTCATTTTTACGTTCCATATTTAACATCTCTCCTTTTCGCTGAGTAACCATTTCAATAGCTTTACCTGAATATTCCTCAGGTACATCAATTGTTAATAATTCGATAGGTTCACATTTTTCGCCTCCAATTTCTTTAATAATAACTTGTGGCTGCCCAACCTGTAACTCATATCCTTCACGACGCATTGTTTCAATCAATACTGAAAGATGCAAAACCCCTCGTCCAAAAACAATGAATGAATCAGCAGAATCAGTTGGTTCAACTCTGAGTGCCAGATTTTTTTCTAATTCTTTCTCAAGTCTATCTTTAAGGTGACGAGATGTTACGAATTTTCCATCTTTTCCAAAAAATGGCGAGTTGTTAATTGTGAACAACATACTCATTGTAGGTTCATCAATTGAAATAGGATCTAATGCTTCTGGATTTTCAAAATCAGCAATTGTATCTCCAATTTCAAATCCTTCAATTCCAACTAAAGCACAAATATCGCCAGCCTCAACCAATTCAGCTTTAGCTTTTGCCATACCCTGAAAAACAAACAATTCTTTAATTTTTGTTCGCTTAATAGACCCATCTCGTTTGCACAAACTAACATTTTGACCCCTTTTAATAGAACCTCTATTTACTCTACCTACCGCTATTCTGCCAACATACGAAGAATAATCCAGCGAAGTAATTAGCATTTGCAACGAACCCTTTTCAACTTTAGGTCCTGGTATATATTCAATTATTGCATCAAGTAAAGGAATTATATCATCAGACGGTTTCTTAAAATCTTTTGACATCCATCCATTTTTAGCCGATCCATAAATCGTCGGAAAATCCAATTGATCCTCAGTAGCATCTAAACTAAACATTAATTCAAAAATTTCTTCTTGAACTTCTTCAGGTCGGCAATTAGCCTTGTCCACTTTATTAATTACAACCACTGGTTTTAGTCCCAATTCAATTGCCTTTTGTAAAACAAAGCGCGTCTGCGGCATTGCTCCTTCAAAAGCGTCAACTAATAATAAAACACCGTCGGCCATATTAAGCACACGCTCAACCTCTCCACCAAAATCGGAGTGACCAGGAGTGTCAATAATATTTATTTTAGTATCGTTATAAATAACCGAGACGTTTTTCGATAATATAGTAATACCCCTCTCCCGCTCTAAATCATTGCTATCAAGAATTAAATCCCCAGGGTTTTCATGATCTTTAAACAAGTTAGTTTGCATAAGTATTTTATCAACTAAAGTTGTTTTACCATGATCAACATGGGCAATAATTGCAATGTTTTTAATTTTCTTCATTTAATATTATTTTAACTCTATTAATCTTTACCACAAGTAAAGTACATCTCTCTCTTATTTATTTTTTTATTGCTAATAAGGCAAATCAAAAAGCGCACAAAATTACTATTTAAATCAACACATAAAGCCAAACAAGCAATAAAAATATTTCACCAATTAACTTATGGTTAATAATTTTAAAAACGTTTTTTTAACAACTCTAAATAAACCTTTTTTAAAAAATCATAAGCTTTACTAAAATTCAATATCCTAGCAAAACCCTATCAAGACCCTACACATTTCCACGAATTTAAAATTTAGACTTTCTTTCTTTAACTGTCACAATATCAATAACACACCGCTTGTTAATTAATGTACATAATTATACCTATAATAAATAAACAAAAAGCAAACATGTTCATTTATTCTATTTGTAAATAGAAAAAATACACATTTAATATAACTTGTTCCACGTGGAACATTAAAGTACTTGTTTAAATAACACAATTAAGTGTTCCACGTGGAACAACTACCTTCCAAAGCTAACCAACAACACATTAATATCGGAGGGGTTTATCCCAGGGATGCGTGATGCTTGTCCTATAGTTGTAGGTTTTATTGATGTTAGCTTTTGTCGTGCTTCGGTTGAAATAGATAAAAACTTTGAGTAATTAATATTGTTGGGGATTATAAGTTTTTCAAGTTTGTTAACCTTTTCAGCAATTATTTTCTCTCGAACTAAATAGCCTTTGTATTTCATGGATATTTCAGCACCTTCTAAAATATCATTTCTTTGTGTATTAATCTCTTCACAGTACTTTTTAAGTGGTGAAAAATTACTAATTAAGCCAAGTATAGAAACATCTGGTCTTCCAATAAGACTAATTAATTTAACACTTTGCTTTAATGGGGCAGAATTAACAGCTTCTAAATAGCTATTAATTTCCTGGGGTTTAATACTAGTTTCCTCGAAGAAAACAATTAAACTCTTAATCTGCTTGCCTTTTTCTATAACCCTTTTATAACGTTTTTCCGATGCTAATCCGCTATGGTAGGCTTTAGCTGTTAGTCTTAGATCCGCATTATCTTGTCTTAATAATATTCTATATTCAGCTCTGCTCGTAAACATTCGGTATGGTTCATCAACACCTTTAGTAACTAAATCGTCAATTAACACACCTATATACGCTTCATTTCTGGCTAAGGTAAATTCAGTATTATTATGAATTTTTAAATGTGCGTTTGCACCAGCTATTAAACCCTGTGCTGCAGCTTCTTCATAACCTGTTGTTCCATTTATTTGACCAGCAAAATATAACAAACTAATATTTTTAGTTTCAAGTGTGTTTTTTAATTGAGTAGGATCAAAATAATCATATTCAATTGCATACCCGGGTCTAAATATTTGAACATTTTCTAAGCCTGGAATTAAACGCAAACCAGCTATTTGAACCTCCCATGGTAATGAAGATGAGAAACCATTGATGTAATATTCTTCAGTGTCAAAACCTTCAGGTTCAAAAAATAATTGGTGACTATTTTTACTTGAAAAAGTAACCACTTTATCCTCAATGCTCGGGCAATATCTTGGACCCACACCTTGAATAATTCCATTGAATAAGGGCGACATCTCAAAAGAATCTCTTAGTTTTTCGTGAACGTCAACATTTGTGTGTCCGATAAAGCACGACCGCTGCTTCTTTCTTTTAACATCAGAATTAAAATAAGAAAAACTGTTTGGTTCTTCATCACCCTTTTGTTCCACCAATTTAGAAAAATCTATACTTCTCCCATCTAAACGAGCGGGTGTTCCCGTTTTCATTCTCCCGGTCTTAAATCCAGCTTTAAAAAGTTGTTCAGAAATTCCATTGCTCGACGGCTCCGCCATTCTGCCTCCAATCAATTGCGTTGCGCCTATATGCATTAGTCCATTTAAAAAGGTGCCGTTTGTTAGAATTACTGATTTTGATTTGAATTTAAAACCCATTTCCGTAACAACACCAGCTATAGAATTTCCATCTAAAATTAAAGAAATAACCTTATCCTGAAAAAAATCTAATTTTTTAATTTTTTCTAAATACTTACGCCATTCCAATGAAAAAACCATTCTATCACATTGAGCCCTTGGACTCCACATAGCAGGTCCTTTCGACCGATTAAGCATGCGAAATTGTATGGTAGCTTTATCTGTAACTAATCCGGTATAACCACCTAAAGCATCTATTTCTCTCACAATCTGACCTTTTGCAATACCTCCAATAGCCGGATTACATGACATTTGAGCAATTTTTGTCAAATCCATGGTGATTAACAAGGTTTTAGAACCCAAATTTGCTGCCGCAGCAGCAGCTTCACAACCCGCATGCCCCGCCCCTACAACAATAACATCATATTCCTTCAACATCCTCAAATAATTTTAAACAACTATTTTCCATAAATGTCATTTTAATTTTTTCTTTTTCATTTTTATCCTTATAGCCCAATAAATGTAAAACACCATGAACTACAATCCTTAATAATTCATAATCAAATGAAACTTCGTATTGTTTAGAATTATCAGAAATTCTTTCAATACTAACGAAAATATCTCCGGAAATTATACCGTTTTCAGAATAGTCAAAAGTAATAATGTCGGTATAGTAATCGTGGTTTAGAAACTTTTTATTGATGTCTAACAAATATTTATCAGAACAAAAGATATAACATAACTCTCCTTGTATACAGCTTTCAGATTCAATAATCCTTTCAATCCACTTCGAAATTGATCTTATCTGTAAACTTACCGGATCAACATCTTCAAAATGAATATCGATCATTTTATATTATAAATTTTTAATTAACTATTGCTCCCCCTTTGTCAAAAGACACTTCATCTGCTAAATGCCTCATTAAAAACACTCCTCTGCCATCTGGTTTTTCAACATTATCGGGTTTAGTCGGATCTGGTATGTCATCAAACAAAAACCCTTTACCTTGATCGCAAATTTTAATTGACAAATTCGGTTTAGAATAGCTTAAAAATATTTCAACATTCTTGCTTTCATCTAACTTATTACCATGAACAATTGCATTAGTAACAGCCTCAATTACACCAATTAAAACATTACCATATAAATCGGCAACCAAAGCTAACTCAATTGAAACTTCATCAATTAAATTCTCCACCATCGATATACTTTCAATTTTCGAAGGTATTTTAAGTACTTTATTCATAACAAAACATTTTTGTCAACATGCGGTTAAAGTCAAAATTAAAGCAAATTAATACTTTATTCTAATTGTTTAATATACTCTTGGTATTTAGTTTGATAATAATAATTTAATCTTAAACTTTTTTTATTCAAAATATCATTGAAATTTCCATTCTTCTTTTTTTCGTCAAATAATTTACTCGGATCGCTAACAAGCGAATTATGAGCTTCCTCTGATTTTCGTTTATTATCTTTATCTCTTTCTGTTTCAGCATTTTCAGCCTCAAGTAATCTTGTTACAATTTGATTTTGTCTAAAAAGCGTTGATTGCGAAAGACTTTGATTAATAATATCCCTTTTATTATGTTCTAATAACATATTAATATCATCAATAGATTTACTTAAATTATTTCCAACACTACCATTATTTTTAATCTGGTTCAACATATGCTGAAATATTTCTTGTTGTGCCAACATTTGAGCTAATTGTTTCGATTTTCCCGCTCCTTTTGATCCTTCTCCATCCTTAAGGTCTTTAATCATGCTCTCAAGTTGACTCTTAATACTTTCCTGAGTTTTACGCATTTCCGATAAAGAAGGTTCACCTTGCTTGGGTTTATTTTTACTTTTCTTTGAACCTCCCCCACTTCCGCTAGATGAGTTTTCCATGTTTTTTAAAGACTCGGATAACAACAAAATTAAATCGTTTGACATTTGTAAAATAGATCTTTGATTTAACCGTGAATTACTTACTTTACGCTCGCTCAAAAATTCTTCAACTTGATCCAAATTTTTCTCAATAGTAAATACTTTATCTGAAATATGGTTGCCTAAATATGGTGTTCTTTCACTTAAAGCATTAAGTGAATCTCTAATAATAGTAAAATTCTCTTTCAAATTTTTTTGTAGCTTTACATTTTCTAAAAAAACAGGACTATTTTGAGATATAATTGTAA
>JAQICC010000061.1 GCA_027858735.1 Salinivirgaceae bacterium | reverse complement strand
GTGCTTTTGTAATTAACAGCAATACAGTTAGTTATCGTAGTATATGGTTGCAAAACGTGATAAATACAAATCTTAAACTGCTGAATGTCAATAGAGTATGAAGTCCGAAACTTAAATTATAATAGCACTAAAAATCCTGAGATGACATTTTCAATTCCAATTTTTAGTATAAAAGATAATGCACATATTGTTGGAATTTTAGTAGCCCGTATAAATCTTGATCAATCGCTGTATAAGCTCTTGCTTGATAGGGTTGGACTAGGTAAAACCGGCGAAACTTTAATTGTAAATAAAGATGCAATTGCGCTAAATGAATTACGAAACTATGAAAATGCTCCCTTAGAACTCATGATAGAAGCAGAACCGGCTATAAATGCTGCAGCTGGTAAAACCGGAATAATCCAAGGTCTGGATTACCGAGGTAAAGAAGTGTTAGCAGCATATACGTATATACAGCGAACCGATTGGGGTTTTGTGTGTAAACAGGATATGGAGGAATTAAATGTCCCGATTCGAAGAATGATTTGGCAACGTGTGATATTATTTCTAATTACGGTGATACTTATATTTATAGTTACTTTCATTATTAGTAAATCCTTAGCAAAACCAATTGTTGGAATGGATCGTGTTGCTCAAAAAATGAGAGAAGGTGATTTTTCAGTTAGAAATACTATTGAATCAAAAGACGAATTGGGATCATTAGCACAGGCATTTAATACGATGATTGATGCCATGCAATCGGGTGTGAAAATACAAAAAGGTGTTGCTGATATTTCCGGAACAGTAATCGAACAATCCTCTTTGCAGGATTTTGGTTCTGAATTGCTTAAGCAATTGATGAAAATTACTGCTGCCAATATGAGTACATTTTATATTCTCAATGAAGCAGCATCTGAGTACAAACATTTCGCTTCTGTTGGAGCCAACCAAGCATTATTAAAAACTTTTGATGCTGAAAACCCCGAAGGAGAGTTTGGGAACGCAATAGCTACAAAGCGTATTTTTTATCTTAGGGATATTCCTGACGACAGTAATTTTAAATTTAAAACTACAGCCGGCGAACTGCTGCCAAAAGAAATTATTACAATTCCCGTATTAATTGAAGAAACAGTTGTAGCGTTAATTTCATTGGTAAATATTTATAAATTTAGCACCGAAGCTTATGAGGTATTAAATCAATCGTGGATAAGTATTAATGCTTCTTATGCAAGTTTGCTCTCGAATGAGAGAACCCGCATTCTGGCAGAAAGTTTAACACGAACAAACCAACAACTTGAAACCCAATCGGAAGAATTAGAACAAAGTTCTGCAGAACTTATGGAGCAAAATGCAGAACTCGAGATGCAGGCAAAACAATTGAATGAAGCAAGCCGTTTAAAAACAAATTTCTTGTCGAATATGAGTCATGAACTCCGGACGCCGCTGAATTCTGTTATTGCACTGTCCGGTGTACTTAACCGTCGCCTTGCCAAGCAAATTCCCGATGAGGAATATAGTTATCTTGAAGTAATAGAACGAAACGGAAAAAATTTACTGGCACTAATTAACGATATACTTGATATCTCTCGTATTGAATCGGGCAAAGAGGACGTAGAAATATCAACGTTTAATATACATAGCCAGATTACCGAACTTGTAAGTATGATTCTACCACAAGCAAAACAAAAGAAAATAGAGTTAATTCAAACAAATAATGATTCTGAAATATTACTAAAAAATGATGCCCACAAAATTCGTCACATTATCCAAAATATGATTAGTAATGCAGTAAAATTTACCGAAGTAGGAAAGGTTGAAGTTAAAGCTGAGAAAAATGAGAAAAATGTTGTAGTTACAGTTACCGATACAGGTATTGGTATAGCAGATGAAAACTTATTGCATATTTTTGACGAATTTCGTCAGGCCGATGGCAGCACTTCGCGTAGGTTTGGAGGTACCGGACTTGGCTTGGCAATAGCAAAAAAATATGCAAATTTTTTAGGAGGTACAATTACCGCTAATAGTGTGCTTGGCGAAGGTTCAGCGTTTATTTTAACACTTCCGTTAATTTACACTTCTGAAAACAGCATAATTGCAGAAGAAGAAAATACTGAAATAAAATATGAGCTAAAACAAAATGCACCTAAAATGCATTCTTCAATTAAAACTATTTTATTGGTAGAAGATAGTGAGCCTGCAATAATACAGATGAAAGATATACTGGAAGAAAATGGATATAAAATTATTGTAGCACATGATGGAGGCGAAGCATTGGCTATTATTGCAAACACTATACCCGATGCAATATTATTAGATTTAATGATGCCGGGCGTTGATGGATTTGATGTTTTAAAATCGGTACGAAATGAAGAAAAAACGGCTCATATTCCCGTATTAATTTTAACCGCAAAACATATCACAAAAGAGGAACTTAAATTTTTAAAACGCAACAATGTTCATCAGCTTATTCAGAAGGGAGACATTAGCAGAACCGATTTATTAACAGCTATTTCAACCATGGTGTTTAGCAAAAAAGTTGAGGAGAAAAAGCCAAAGAGAGCATTGCAAATTATTAATGACAAACCGGTAGTGCTCGTTGTTGAAGATAATGCTGATAATATGCTTACTGTGAAAGCTTTGTTTGCAAATAATTATATGGTTATAGAAGCTTCAGATGGAAATGAGGGAATAGAAATGGCAATAAAACACAAGCCAAATCTTATTTTAATGGATATTGCAATGCCCGGGATTGATGGAATAGAGGCATTTAAAGTAATACGAAACCATGTTGAATTACAAAACATCCCTGTAATTGCCTTAACGGCAAGTGCAATGATTCATGATCGTGAAACTATTTTGTCGCACGGATTTGATTCTTATATTCCAAAACCCATTGAAGAAAAGATGTTTTTCAAAATAATAAATGAATTGCTATATGGAAAATAGACAAATTAAAATACTGGCTATTGACGATAACCAAGATAATCTTATTAGTTTTAAAGCACTCATAAACGAGGCATTTCCCGATGCAAGAATTTTTACAGCCTTAAACGGGAAACAAGGTATTGAGCATGCCATTGCCGAAGACCCCGATGTAATTTTGTTGGATATTATTATGCCTGATATGGATGGGTTTGAAGTTTGTACAAAGCTAAAAGCAGATAAAAACCTGTGCGAAATTCCTGTGGTTTTTGTTACTGCAATTAAAGACGACAAGGAGCATCGTATTCATGCTTTAGAAGTTGGCGCCGAAGCCTTTCTTGCCAAACCTATTGACGCAAGCGAACTCACGGCACAAATAAGGGCCATGGTGAAAATAAGAAAAGCCAATGCCAATAAACGCAACGAAAATGAACGACTTACTACTTTGGTTAATGAGCGTACCCTTTTGTTGCAACAGGAGCTTGTTGAGCGCAAACGAATAGAGCAGGAATTAATAAAAGCCAAAGAAAAAGCAGAAGAAAGCGATCGTTTAAAATCTGCATTTCTGGCCAATATGAGCCACGAAATACGTACACCCTTGAATTCAATTATTGGCTTCTCAAAATTAATTTCTGAGAAAAACAGTGATGTAGAGGCGATTAATAAAATGAAATATTTTATTGAATACAATTCTAATATTCTAATTAAAATTATTGATGACATTATTGATATTTCAAAAATTGAAGCTGGAATAATTGATTTTACAATGGAATCGGTAAACCTTACTAAACTTTTAGCAGATATAAATATTATCCATAAACAATTAATAATTGATTACAAAAAGGAACATCTTGAATTGTATTGTCATGAAAATGAGGCTGATATTTTCATGTACACCGATAAGTTCAGGATAAATCAAATTTTATCGAACCTTATATTGAATGCAATAAAATATACAGAGGAAGGTTCTGTTGAATATGGTTTTGATATAGTAGAATCCAACATTAGGTTTTTTGTGAAAGATACCGGAATTGGCATTTCAGAAAAAAATTTAAAGAAAATATTTGATCGTTTTTACAAGGGTACAAATCATGAGACTATTAGGGGCATTGGTCTTGGATTGCCTATTACAATGAGATTAATAGAAAAAATGGACGGTCAAATATGGGTTGAATCTACCTTAGGTAAAGGGTCTCAATTCTATTTTACACTTCCGTTTATTGAAGCAAAAATAAGTGATTCTTCAGAACAGGTAAAAAGCAAAGCCTATGGTTTAAATGGAAAATTAGTTTTAGTTGCAGAAGATGATGATGGTAATTTTTACTTGACTAAAAGAATATTAGAAGAACAAGGAGCTAAGGTGTTGCGAGCAGTAAATGGTATAGAGGCAGTAGAAATTTGCTCTAAGCAGGATGATATAGATTTTGTATTAATGGATCTTAAAATGCCCATAATGGATGGATTAGAAGCTACTATAAAAATAAGAGAATTAAAAAAAGACTTATTAATAGTGGCATTATCAGCTCATGTATTGGAGGAAGCCAAGACTTCTGCCTTGAATGCAGGTTGTAATAGTTTTATTTCAAAGCCTGTTGACCCAGACAAATTACTTGCGTTAATGTAAAGATATTTCAAGAAATTATAGCTAAGGAACGTTGAATTATATATGGTGTGCTATGAATAAACATTTGTTGTTCTTAGTGTAAATTTTGTGTCTTAGTGCCTTTGTGGCATTTTTTTAGCCACCATGGCACCAAATCTCTAAGGTATCACAAAGTTTTTAACCTTTACATTAATTTATATCAGAGCCATGGTGTTTAATACCTAAGTTCAGAAATCCTGACTTATCGGGATTCAATTTGTCGCAAAATTATAAATTAATTTAAGATTTGTTCCAGGGAATATTGTTTCACTATCATTTAAAGTTTGGCATATTTCTATAGCGGCTTTATTATCTCTCGGATTTGACAACGAGTACAATTCTATTAT
>JAQICC010000407.1 GCA_027858735.1 Salinivirgaceae bacterium | reverse complement strand
AAGTGCATTTATTTCAGCACATCTACTTCCTTGCAATCCCTTTGAAGTAGGGAACTACGTCGACAGGTATTGCAAGTTGTATCTGCACTAAACTAAACGCATGAATTAATCAGGATAGAAACAACAATTACTCAAAAACAGCAGCTTTTAATTTAGCAAGCTGTGCATCGGTACCCATAACAATTAATCGATGTTCGGGCAATAGTTGTAATTCAGGTTCAGGATTGAAAACATATTTTCCATATGCAGTTTTTAGCCCAATAACATTTACACCCGATATTCTACTAAACTTTAATTCGCCCACCGTTTTTTTCTGAAACGGAGTTGAAAACTCAGTGCACCTTAACTCAACCAATCGAGCCTCTCCTTTTTGCTTGTGCATCATGTAATTTAAAAATGCAATAATATCGGGTTGCGCAACCAATTTTGCCATACGACGCCCCCCAACTAAATCAGGCATGATTACGTTGGTAGCACCCGCTTTTCGAAGTTTAACATCGCTCCATTTGTAAGAAGCTCGGCTAATTATCTGTAAATCTTTCATCATTGTACGAGCCGAGAGCACAACCAATAAATTGTCAGCATCGCTAGGCAGCGTAGAGATTAAGGCTTTTGCTTTTTCAATTCCGGCCAATTTCAGAACATCATCGTCTGTTGAATCACCCTCAACATATAACACTTTTCTCCAAGCTCGAATTTCATCAACGACTTCTGGTTTTTCTTCAACAATTACAAATTTCTCACCTTTTTTTTGTAATGCTCTTGCTGCTTCAGAACCATTGCGACCATAACCGCAAATAATTACATGATTGCTTAATCGTTTGATTTTTCTCGCTGTACGTTTATTAATAAAATAATTTCGGAATCCGCCATCAACAATAAAACGTGTAATGGAGGTTACAGCATAAGCAAAGGCACCAAAACTAAATATAATCATAAAAATAGTGAACAACTCGCCCGCAGCAGATAGTGGTTTTACTTCACTAAATCCAACGGTTGACACTGTTATTATGGTCATGAAAACTGCATCAAGCAATGAATAGCCTTCAATGGTAACATACCCTACTGCACCAATTACCATAATTGTGAATAACATAGCTATTGATATGGCAAGTGACGAAAACCTATCGTTGTTCATAAAACTAAAACTTATGCTGAATTACCTGATTACCAATTCGACAATTTAAACATCGGCGTTGATTACAATATATGTTTTTTAATTGAATTAATGATTGGGAATCGAAGGCATTTTTTATTTCAAGTCCCATTTGTTGCCAATGCTTTGTAATGTGGTTTTGCTCAGGTTTTATTACCGATAACCAATCAATAGCCTTCTCAGAAAATTCAGGCTTACCTTTTAATCGGGCATATACAGTAAAAAATGGTGCTACAGTATTAATTAAAACATTATTAAAAGCAGTATCACCAAATTTTTTATTTCGCTTAGCCACTTCTTTTCCAAATACATAATGACTCTGCCAATATTCCGATGCTTCAATTTGAAAAAATTTATGAACCTCATCGAAATTTGATGTTTCAAGTATTTTTGACAATAAACTAGCTGAATTATATATTAAAGCTGCAAACTGTGCTATTCTAAGAGTTGGAAAATTTGAAGGCCTCAATTTTGAAAATTTCCATATATGAGCTTTTAAAGGCTTTAAATTAAACTTATTGCTTAAATGCGAATAATCACTAATTAGCTTAGCAGCATACTCATTGGTAGAAGTTTCAGGCAATAAACCTGATTGACCCAAAAGCATGGCCTCAATTAACGGCAATTGATCTTTATGCTTACCCAAATATTTAATGGGCAACGATTTTGCCAACATTTCAAATGGCAAGGCATTTGTTTTAAATCCAAAGTTTGCAGCCAGGGTTTGATAAAAAGTTTCTTCCCAATCTTTATTATTAGCTAACCACCTTTTTTCAATTATTCTCGATTTCAACTCAAGTCTTTCTACCATTAGCGACTGCTTCCACTCAAAAATGGTAAACTCATTCACTTTTTGTATAAAATTTTCACATGGCACCCAGTTTTTACTTTCCATTAAATATTGATATTGCTCGAATACCCCATTGTGTGATATAATTTTAACAGTGGGAATTTTTTCGCCATTATTACGAGTAACTTCAATATCATTTTCAGCAACTACATGCAAAATAATAGAATCGTAAGCCTTGTCTAATTCATGTTTGTGTCGAAACCAATCGGATGCTTTTACATGTATCTCAACATTTCCGGCCCATACAGTTTCTCCAATTTTAACCTTTGCATTAAAAAAGTCGGGTCCTGAGTTGTTATTATGCATACCCGGATTAATAACCTCAATCATGTTTCCATTAGCATCTTTAAGTTGTTTATTAAACAATTGATATTTCCATAAATAATGAAGAAAATCTTCTTTCATAGTTAATTCTATTAAAACTTAACAAGAGTTCTCGTTGTTAAATTATATGGTTGCCTGAAAGTAGAAAAAATCAATCACTTTGTAAAATTATTCTGATGAATGAAAAGATTTTATAAGTTGGTGTTACCTTTGAACCCCTAAAGAAATACAATTAATATGGACTCGGAACAACTCAAAAAAAGATTAAATAAATATATAAGCGAGACAGGCGTTTGCTCGCGCCGCGGAGCTGACAAACTTATTGAAGCGGGTAAAGTATTGGTTAATGGTGAAATTCCTGAATTGGGAACGCGTGTTGATGACTCAGACGCAATAACTATTGATGGCAAACCACTAAATGACAAAGAAAAATACGTTTATATTGCTTTTAATAAACCAATAGGAATAACATGTACTACCGAAAAAAAAGTGAACGATAATATCGTGGACTTTATAAATTACCCTAAACGTATTTACCCTATTGGGCGATTAGACAAACCATCGGAAGGATTAATTTTTTTAACCAACCATGGTGATATTATAAATAAAATTCTACGTGCTGGTAATAATCACGAAAAAGAATATATTGTTACAGTTGACCAAGTTATAACGAACGAATTTATTGAGCGAATGAGCAATGGTGTTCCGGTTTTAGACACCATTACTAAGAAATGTACTGTTACTAAAATAAGCAAGAACATTTTTAAAATAGTATTAACGCAGGGGTTAAATCGTCAAATTAGAAGAATGTGTGCCCATTTAGGCTACAAGGTAATCCGACTTCAACGTACTCGTATTATGAATGTAAATTTAGGTATAATTCCTATTGGTAAATGGCGAAACCTTACAAAAGATGAATTGAGTGAAATTTTCAGATTAATATCTGAATCAAGCAAGACGGAAGAGGCTTCTTTGTAGGCAATTTAAAAACTGCTCCCTATTTGCAGAAACGGTTTAAAAGTTGATCCATTTCGTCTCGCAACTCCAAAGCCTTTTGTCCGGCAACAACGGCAAAATTCTCCGATGAATCGGCATAAATGATACCTCGCGAAGAGTTTACCAACAAACCACATTTACTATTCATTCCATAATCGGCAACTTCGGCAAGACTCCCCCCTTGAGCACCTACACCAGGAACTAGTAAGAAATTATCAGGAGCAAGCTTTCTAATTTCACCTAGCATAATAGCTCTTGTAGCTCCGGCAACAAACATAAGTTCATCGGGCGATGCCCAGTATTGCGCTTTTTTAATAACCTGTTGGTAAAGGGGTGGATTTCCTGAAAACTGAAAATCATCGGCACCTACATTGGAAGTTAATCCCAATAAAATTACCCATTTGTTTTTGTAACTTAAAAATGGTGTTACTGAATCTTCTCCCATATATGGTGCCACAGTAACTGAGTCGAAATTCATTATTTCAAAAAATGTTTTCGCATACATTTTCGAGGTATTTCCAATATCGCCACGCTTAGCATCGGCAATTAAAAATTGTTCAGGATAATTTTTTTTTATATACTCCGCTGTTTTTTGCAAACTTTCCCAACCTTTAACCCCATGAGCTTCATAAAATGCTATATTTGGTTTATAAGCAACTGTGTATTTTTGTGTTGCATCAACAATTTGTTTGTTAAATTCAAAAATAGGGTCTTCAAGTTCTTTTAAATGTGAAGGTATTTTTTCCATGTCGGTATCTAAACCCACACATAAAAAACTTCTCTTTTTTTGTATCTGTTCAAAAAGTTGATTGCTATTCATACTACAATTCGGTGTTTAATTTTACTTCTTCAGATTTTATCATTACTGATCAAAAATTTCAATTTCTTAATTAGTCTCAGCAAGAAAACTCCAATAATTTCGTTACTCTTGCATTTCAACCAGTCATCCCGAGATTTCGGGACTCCTGATTTTCAATGCTGCGAAAGCCTCATTCTTGGAGCTTT
>JAQICC010000374.1 GCA_027858735.1 Salinivirgaceae bacterium | reverse complement strand
CTGACAGGTTTTCAAAACCTGTCAGGATAGGTTTTAATTTAACTGAATTATTAAATCATCAGCTTTATATAAGTTTTCCAATACAGAATCACTACCTAAACGCCAATCAGTATAGGCGAAATCAGCATAATCATATTGAAAAAGTATCTCGTTATATGTAATTGGTAATTTCTCAAAATACATATATGTTCCGTTTAAAAATGAAAGGTTCCTTTTAAACTTAGCTTTGTGTTTAACCACATTATCTACTAAAGGATTTTCCTTTATAAAAACCGTTTCAATTTTAAACTCTTCTCCTCCTTCAAATTCGGCAAACTTATATTTTCGTACGCTTTCTTTATTCCACCAAGCCGAATAATCATTTTTACCTAAGTATGGAATGTACTCGGCCTCTTGGTTTTGAATACGCTCATAGAGCCTGTTTTCTTCTTCACTTTCCAAATTCAGTAGAAGAAAAACACGATACGCCGGGTTAATCAGGGTTTGTTCCGAAACAATGAGGTTGCCATCGGTATTTGCAAATCCAATGGTATTGGTATAAGCGGTAACATTTTTAGCAAAGTTGCCATTATCGCAATGGTCTCCTATGGGTTTTATACCTATAGGAATATGTTTCAGCTTTTGGTAATACTCCGGAAATTCATTGTTTTTTGTAAAGCCTTCCAAACCAGCAATAGCTCCAAGAATACCTAATACACAGGGCTTATGAAGCATATTATAGGTGAGATAGATTTTCTCATTAATATCTGGCTTTTTCAGAAACCCCATATCGGCATACAAATCGAATGAGATTAATTTCCTCATAAGGCCACCTCAGTTAATACTTCACCAAACAATTCAAACTGCTTACAATTTTCAGGCGCATTGATTGCTTTGGCTGCATGCTGGTTAATAAACAGTTCAATCTTTTCAATTTGCTCACCATGCTGATTAAGTAAAGCACTTAGTTTCTCAAAATTAAAAACCGTTTTTTCCTCTTCTTTTTCCTCTTCTGTCTGTATTAAAGTATTAAAAGAAGGCAAAATTAATTTCGAATCTTCTTTTAATTGCACCCAAAAAAGTATTTCGTTATCACAACCGGCTTTTGATGCCGAATCGTATAAAGTAGCCCCTTGTCGCATGGCTGTTTTTAGTTTCTTAATATCGTCTTGCGATAGTCTTTTTGCATCTTCACCAGCCAAATCGGCAATATTATTTAAGTTAGCTGGATTAATCGAAAAATGGTGTACATAATGCCCTTCTTGCAATTTTGATTGACGACCAATGGTTGTCATTCCTTTTTCAGCATCGGCATCGTTCGATTTATTGCTAAACGGAGCTGTTATTTGCTCTGAAAAAATATTATTCTCATGCCAAATATTTATTCCATGGTTTATTTGAACTGGGCCATGAATTGAAATATTTGTTTTTCCGGCAAAGGTGGCTCCAAATAAACGAACATCAATACAGCTTAATAAATTAGCACCAACTTTTTGCTTCATTGTTTTTTTATCACTTGGATAATCACCAAAGTGCTTCACGTAAGTTTCATCTAGTGAAATAGGGTTCATATTTTCATTCAACGACTTGAAATAAAAAATGGTCTCTTGTGGATGAACTTGTTTAAAATAATTCTTTACCGTGTATTTGAATGCCTTATCGGTAGCATATACCGTTCCATCAGGTAAGGTGCGTGGTTGACCTGTAAAATCGGCATTGTAATTTGAATTAATGGCCTTTACAACGGCACATCCGAATACTCTGTTTTTAAATTCCATAATTATAATATTTTAATTGTTTGTTTCTTTTTGTAATTCTTTCTCTTTAGTTGATTTATAAATAACTGCAGGGGCAAAATACCCAGCTAACAAATATCGTTGATAGTTTTTAAGGTTTTCTTTGGTTTCGTAAGCCAACACCTGCCCGGCCAAACGTTCAAATCGGTCTTTATAAAAACTAATCTCATGCTTATATGCATTTACAGCATTAGCAATGGCATTTTGCAATTGCACTGCATTGTTTTTTTGTAGAAATGGTTCCAATAATGCATGTGTAGGATTACTTGCCTTGCTTTTGCTAAGAAGGAAATAAATAACCTGTCCGGCTGCAAAAAGGAACTCACCGATGTTATTTTCGTCCAACAAAACCTTGTCGTCGTTTGCAACCTTTTCTGTTTTTTCTAGAAGTAATTTAAAAGTTTGTGCCATATTTTCTCTGTTTTTTGATTGATTAGTAAATTTATTATAAAGGCTAAACCATATATTTAGCTTTTCTTTTATGGATGTTTCTTTTGTGTGGTATTTAATTTTTTCGCCTGTCCTTTCATCAACTTTTTCACTATGCTTAACCTCATCATTTTTTAAATCGCAAAAAATTGATATGAGCATTATTTCATCAAACATGGTAGATGTTATAGCTTGTTTTTGACTCTTGTAAATGAAATCATAGAAGGCTTTTCTAAAGCGAAGTGTTGTATTAAACAATGAATGCAAACTATTATTCTCAATATAGTTTTAAATAAATCCAGCCTTTTTATTTTGCTTTTTATCAAACAGGAAGAAATAACGATTTTCGTATATTTCATTAAAATTACTTACCAAAATATTATTAAATATTTTTGTCACAACTTTAAATTCAAAGCCGAAAATGGTATGTATAGTCTC
>JAQICC010000300.1 GCA_027858735.1 Salinivirgaceae bacterium | reverse complement strand
CCATAACAGACACTTCGCTAACTGATAGGGGAAACTGGGAGACAATAAATGATATTCCGTCATCGGCAATAGTAACAGTATTAACATAGTTTTGTTGATCATCCATTAGGTACCCAACTTCTGCCGTTATTCCCTCAGAATATAAGCTTCCATCTATATAGATTTCGAACTTTCCGGTTAAAACTTCCTGTTCAGTATTAACTGGATCATCTTTGCTACATGAAGTAAATGCCAGCAATATGGCCATAAAAGCGATTGATGATAAAATTGATTTTTTCATGGTAAAATGTTTCAAAGTGTTTCTAATTTGAAATTTATTGATTTAGAATTTAACAAACTCTACACGACGATTATTTGCTTTTCTTCGGCAGTGCTATTTTCTCCAATTGGTTTACTTTCGCCCCAGTCAGCCGATTTTAGGCGGTTGGCAGAAATACCCATTCTAATTAATCTGGTCATAACTGCTTTGGCACTGGTTTCGGAAAGAATTCGATTTAATGCATCATCGCCATTGCTATCGGTGTGTCCTTCAACACTGAAGTTTACCTCAGGCTGCTTTTGCATCAACTCAAATATTTTATTGATAGCTCCGTTACTTTCGGGTTTTATGGTGGCTTTTTTCTATTTAAGCGATTTGTACCTTGCCTTTCTACTTCTTTTTCAATATTTTTTACTTGTGCCCGTAAAGTAATACCGGTAAATACAATTAGAATAAAGATTAATGCGTGTTTCATTTTGATATGACTTTTTGTTTCGTTGGAACAAATTTACCATTTGTCCCAATATGTTTTTGTACTGAATTTGAGTGTGGCATACTTCGGTTTGAATTCGTTACTTATCTAACAGAATTTGCGAAATCTGTTTTTGCTTTCGGGTAGATGTGGGAATGTGTGAATTGTCGGAAAGTATAATGGAGTAATTATGAGCCTTACTAACTTCTACCACATGATTTGGATTTACCAGATATGATTGGTGCGAACGAAAAAACAACGATTCTTCGAGCTGTTGCTCTACATCTTTTATACTACGCTAAACCATAATGGGCTCGTGGTTAGTAAGGTAAAAAGTTGTGTAACTATTGATGCTTTTGCAGTAAAGAATATCTTGTATATTGACCAAATGAATGGCATCGATGGTAATTAGTGTAATTCGTTGCATAGCATTTTTCCCTTTTTTTAAAGGTAATAGGCTTGCAAATGCATGCAGGTAACGAATTTGAATTCGTGGGTTACACGCTTGAATATGTGGAAATAAACACTGAGGGTTATTAGCAAACAATTACAAACTATCCATCATTTCAACCAAATTTTTCATTTGGCGAACAGAAATCGGTATTTCTTTTTTGTTTTTCATAATAATAAACCCACCATCGGTTTTATCTACTTTTGTTACATGGTTAAGATTTACAAGAAACGACTGATGGGGGCGGAAAAAACTATATTCGCGAAGTAAGCTTTCGTAGTATTTAAGGCTTTTCGACACCATGATTTTGTCGCCACCCCCGAAATAAAAAGTGGTGTAGCTGTTGTCGCTTTTGCAAAAGTAAATATCGTTTACATCAACAATATGAATAGATTTTGTAGTGCGTAAAACCAGTTTTTTGTGCTCGTTGTTTTTCACCGATTCCATTAAAACATTTGTTTGCGGAACAGTATCCTGTTCGTTTTCGATTAGCTCAACTGCACGTTGTATGGCTTGCTGAAATTCGGTTTCGTTAATGGGTTTTATAATATAATCGGTGGCAGAAAATTTTATGGCGCGAATAGCAAACGAATCGAATCCGGTAATAAATACCACTTTAAAATTGTAAGGGCACAGCTTTTGCAGTAACTGAAAACTTGAACCGTCTGTTAATTCAATGTCGAGCAAAACCAAATCGGGATTTTGTTTTTTAATTAAATCAACACCACTTTCAATCGATGTGGCTGTGCCAAGCTGATTTATTTCGGGGAAATATTCGCTTAGCAAACGGCTGTTAATTTCCTGCATGGCAGGTTCATCGTCAATAATTACGGCTTTAATCATTTGCTAAGTTATTATCGGAATTTTCATTTTTATTAGTGTGCCGGTTTGTTTTGAGTCAATATTACCCCGGTTTTCAATTTCGAGCCCAATTGCCTGCTTTGTTCGTTTCGCTAAAACAATTCGCCGCTGTTCAAATATGCCCATCGACATTGAGCGGTGTTTTTTTAATTTATCGCTTTTTTTATTCCCGAACCCAACTCCATTATCCATAATTTCGATGTGCAAAGCAGTTCCTTTATCTTCAAACTTTAATTCTAACAAACCCATATAGTCAATGTCGTTTAACCCATGTTTTATGGCATTTTCAACAAAAGGCTGAATTAACATAGGGGGAATATTTATAAAATCAATTTCCAGGTCTTTATCGTAAATAATCTCAAATTCAAAATTATTCTGCAAACGCATTTTTTCAAGCTCCATATAGCTTTTTAAGGTTTCAATTTCGTCAGAAACCGATACAAATTCCTTGTCGGAATGTTCGAGGATATTTCGGGTAAGCGAGGCAAAATTATTGAGGTAGCCCGCAGCCCGTTTTGTCTCGTTTTTTAGCATGAAATTCTGAATACTACCAAGGGCATTAAACAAAAAGTGTGGGTTCATTTGCGAACGGAGCAGCTGTTGTTCGAGCGTTTCCTGCCGTTGTAGATTCTCTTTTTTTCTTCGGATGAATAGAAAAATACCAAAAACAAAACTCAGAAGTAGAATAACTGAAGCAGCTGCAAAAAGCCACATTCCCCGATTTTTAAGTTTATTTTCAGCCGTTAAAAGTTCAATGCGCTGTTCCTTTACTTTGGTTTCGTATTTGGTTTCCAATTCGGCTACATTGTTTTTTACATCCGACGATGCAATTGAGTCATTAATAGCATAATGCAGCTGTAAATAACTGTAAGCCTGTTTGTATTTATTTTGAGAATTATAAAACTGTGAAATAAATTTCAGGGCATCGCTTTTTTCTTTTAACAAATCACTCTCGTTGCATATTTGCAATGAATTATTCGAAAAAAACATTGCCGAATCGTACCGCCCTGTTTCATTATAAAGTTTAGCAAGTGCCAAATATTCTTTAGCAATACTTAATGAGTTTGAAATTTCTTGCGACAATTTTAATGATTTCTTGTGATAAACAATGGCACTATCCAATTGCCCTTCTCCGTAAAATATGTCTGCAATATTTCCCAAGCCCTCAGCAATTCCTTGGCTCCAACATATTTGTGTTGCATAACGAATAACATTCCGATAACAAACAATGCTACTATCGTTGTCGCCTCTATTGCTATAAATTTCTCCCAACTGATTGTAGAATAGTGTTTTATTTCGTGGTGTAACACTATCCCTTTTGCTCATTTCGCTCTTGGCTACATTCACATAATAATCCATTTTGGCGGTATCGTCAAGCAGCTCATGAATAATGGACAATTTCATGTAGTTGTTAAAAATACGGGGGCTATTTGTTCCTTTCCGAAGCTCCAGTGATTTAAATTGGCAATTTGCCGCTTGCAAATAGTTGCCCATATCTTTGTGCACAATGCCTAAATTTTCGTAGCTATTGGCTGCAATATTTTCCATGTTCATGGCAAGGTTTATTTCAAGTGCCTTACCAAAATAATCTAAAGCTTCGTTGTTTTTGCCCAAACAACAATTCGATATACCTAATTTATTATAGGTTTCTGCCAAATAAAAACTATCTGTTTTTTCGTTTTGCAAAAGCAACATTTGCTGAACAACTTTTTCATACCCCTCCCAGTCGCCCTGATTTTGATAACAGTTCGACAAGGCTTTTAGAAGTACTTTTTTTTGCTCGAATTCTTTTGATTTACTGAGTACTTGCGAGAGACTATCTATTTCTGCTTGCATGTTCACTTGTGCGTTGGCAACTGTCAGATTCGTAATGAAGCTGATTAATAACACAAAAAACAGATAATATTTTTTTGAAGTGCTTATCATTCTATAATTGGGATATGAATTGTTATGTGTAC
>JAQICC010000268.1 GCA_027858735.1 Salinivirgaceae bacterium | reverse complement strand
GTATAATTGTATCAAATTCAAAATAACAAATTAGTGATTTAATGTGTTTGATAATCTGATTGTTATAACCAAAGATGTGTTCCAATAAAAACATATTACATGATACTTATAATCTTTATAATTGGAAGTTATATTTAGGTGAGCACTTAGTGGCTTTTTTTTATGCATGAAAGGAATTGAATCTTTTAATATCAAAATAAAAATCGCTTAAAAAGTCTCGAGTAAAAATATTTATGTTAACCTCAAGTAGACGAAATCAATTTGCTGTAAAATCAAGTATTGATGGAAAATACGTCACTGCCATCGATTTAATTTTGCATTCAACTTTCTGACCAAAATCCTTAGTTGAATTTGGTTTAGATATGGTTGCATTTACCTTTTTCATTCGATGTAGCTCAATCATTAATCGGTATTCTGAATAGTTTCTGTCTTTTTCGCAGAGTTTCATAACCATCGCGTTTCCACCAATCTAGGCCACCATTAAGCTCTTTTACCATAAAGCCTGGCTTGGCCATGTTTAATGCCGCTTTAGTTGAGGCATTGCAGCCAATTCCATCGCAATAGCTAATGTAAAGAGCATTTTTATCTAAACCACTGGTATTCTCAATATTCATTCGACGGTGTGGAATATTAATGGCGTTTGGTATATGTTCGTTTATAAAGGCTTCAATTGATCGGGCATCAATAACTATAAACTTTTCATTGTTTTTTTTGTGGCGTCAAACAAATCCGATGAATCTATTTCGTATTCAAGTTATTCTTCGTAAAAGCTTATTTGTTCATTCATATTTATGGAGTATTATAAAGTTGATTTTACACTGCCGCCTTCTAAAGAATATATTTGGCCTGTAATAAATTCAGCTAAAGGGGATAATAACCAAGCAGCCATTGCACCTAAATAGTCAGGATTTCCCATTTTTTTCATAGGAATGTTTTTTATCCACTCATCTTTTGCTTGTTCATATGATATTCCGGCCATCTCGCTTTTATTCTTTATTAGTCGTTCAATGGCAGGCGTTGCATGTGAGCCTGGTGCTATAATGTTAAAATTAATATGTTGATCGCTAATTTCTTGCGAAAGCGTTTTAACCATTCCAACTACCGATAATCGCAATGAGGTGCTTAGTACTAAGTTTTCTATGGGTTGTTTTACCGATGAACTTTCAATGTATATAAATCGACCATAATTCTGGCTTTTAAAGTGAGGCAATAGCTTTTGAGTTAATTCTACTTTCCAGCGCAATAAGGTACGATATGCCTCGTCCCAGTTTTCAAGTTTTGTTTCATCAAAACTCATAGCGGGAGGTCCACCGGCATTAATTAAAACACCAGATATATTGTGTTTGAGAGCCAATTCATAAGCTTGATCAATTGTGGTTGAGGTGTGTATATCTCCTTTTAATGGAATAAATTTGCCAACATATTTCTTTTCCATAGCCAATAATCGCCTTTCGTTACGGGCAACACCAACTACTTTTGCTCCTTCATTAATCAATGCTATAGCTGTACTTTTACCGAAGCCGCTGGTCGCGCCGCATATTAAAAAGGTCTGGTTTTTAATTCGTAAATCCATAAGTTACATTGTTAGTATTGTGATATCGGATATTTAAACTATAAGGGTTAATTATTGAGCATACTCTGAAAAGTCAAATAATTGTAATTAGTCATCCAATGAATTTGTAATTGACTGAATGACAGACTTGAATTGGTTCGGTATTTTGCAAAAGTATTCATCGGGTGACTTTTCGGAACGGACTCATTATTAAAAATGGCTATGATATAAACATTTGTTGTTCTTAGTGTAAACTTTGTGTCTTAGTGACTTTTTGGCATTTTTTTTAGCCACCAAGACACCAAATCACTTAGGTATCGCAAAGATTTTAACCTCTACATTAATTTATATCAGGGTCTTAAAAATTAATACTTACAGTTTGCTTGGTTTCATCGTGCAAGCTTAAGGGAACTGGGCTAACTTTTACCAAGGCGGTTAATATTTTTTTATCCTTATCACTTAAGGTGCACATGCTAAAATCGAAGACAATTTTAACTTCAGCTACTCGACGAGGATTTTCGCTCATAATTTTCCAACTTTTAGCTTTGGCTCCGTCAATATTAAAACCATTAGCTTCGGCTTTTATACCCATAATAGTTAAAATGCAACTGGCTAACGATGTGGTCAACAAATCGGTAGGCGAAAAGGTTTCTCCTTTTCCATGGTTATCAACCGGAGCGTCAGTTAACAGTTTATTGCCCGATTGAACATGAACAGCTTCAGTTCTTAAATGACCTAAATAAGTTGTTTGTATAGTTTCTGTCATTACGTTATGTTTTTAAATTATACAATTGAACAAAATTATGGTTTAAGTTAAACAAAATATTCATTCGGCTTATAACGAATTTAATTTTTATTGCCTTGAGTTAAAAGGAACGAGTAGCAGGAATATAACGAATCATTAAATCTCTGATTTAATAATTATATTAGAGTTTAAAATATTGAGGTTTAGTCCATTGCTATTTCAATAGATTGAGGGCTTCCTTGGTCGTCTTTACAGGGAGTTTGCAACTACTATTCCTGCAAATATAAATGTATGTTTCACCATCGACCCACCGGTTTAACAAAAGAGGTAAATCGGAATTTTCTTTGTTCGTTGTTCCTGCAAGGATGGTATTTGGTAAATACTCTTCTTGCAGATTAATTCGAAACTTGTCGGCATTTTCACCTACAAAAACAATTTCATAAAAAGGGTATGCCAATTTATTTAGCAATATGCCCCAATTTCCATAGTAGGATGCACTTTTTTCTACTTCACCAATTACATTAGAAAGCATTTGTTCTGCCAAAGTTTTCCAATCATCATTTGATGTTATAACACCTAAATTAAACAAATTATTTGCCATGATGGAGTTCGATGCAGGTATTACATTGTCAGATAATTCCATTTTTCTTGTAACCAAAGCCGGATCGAGATCGGAAGTGTAGTAGAACATTCCGGAAGTTGTGTCAAAAAAGTGATTTAACACGTAATCGGTCAATAATTTAGCCTCAGTTAACCATTGCTCATTAAAGGTGTTTTGGTAAAGTTTTGTAAACAGCTGAATGGTTAGGGCATAATCATCAAGAAACGCATTTATTGTGGTTCTTCCATTTTTAAAATTCCTGTGCAGGTTGCCGTCTTTTTGAAGCATTGTATTTTTAATAAACATTGCATTTTTAAGTGCCGATTCTAAATATTCTTTATTACCAAAAGCTTCATGAGCATTTAGATATCCAATGCTCATTAACGCATTCCATGATGTCAGCACCTTATCGTCTAATCCTGGGTATATTCGTTTACTTCTAACTTTCAGAAGTTTTAATTGCGCTTTTTCCAGTTGCACAAAAAACGGTTCATCGGTAAAATTATATTTGGCCAGCACTTTTTTGTGATTGGTAACCCAAAGAATATTTCCATCTTCCCAGTTGCCATGATTTGTTACATTATAGTACTCGCAAAACCAATCGGCGTTATTCCCAAGTGTAGCTTCAATTTCTTCTTTATCCCAAACATAGAACTTTCCTTCAACGCCTTCGCTATCAGCATCGTAACTTGAATAGAAAGCGCCTTCTTTTGTGGTCATTTCTCGTTGTATAAACTCAAGAGTTTTTTTTATTACTCTTTTATATTGCTTGTTCTTGGTCTTTTTATAGGCCTTGGAGTATAGTGAAACCAATTGCCCATTGTCATAAAGCATTTTCTCAAAGTGTGGGGCTTTCCATTCTGCATCAACACTATACCGAGCAAAGCCTCCTCCAATATGATCGTATATTCCCCCGTTGGCAATTTTGTTTAGTGTTAAATTTAAATGATCAAGACTTTCCAAATCATTTGAAAGTTCGCTATAGCTTAATAAAAAATCGTAGCTAACCGGCATGGGAAACTTTGGAGTCCTTTTGTTACCTCCCCAGATCAAATCAAAATAAGGTTTCCAGCTTTCAAGCATTTGGTCGGTTTGTAAAACACTAAAGGTCTTTTTATTGCTTTTTTGCGCTATTAATTCATGATTTTGTAATCCAGCTTCAATTTCATCAGCTGCTTTCAATACGCGTTCGGGATCTTCTTTATATGTTTTTGCTAAGCCCTGAAGCACTTGAGTCCATTGTTCGGGCGGAAAATATGTACCGCCATAAATGGGTCGTCCATCGGGTAAAGCAAAGCAGTTTAGCGGCCAGCCACCACTACCTGAAATCATTTGTACGGCGCTCATATATACCTGATCAAGGTCTGGACGCTCTTCCCGGTCAACTTTAATGCACACAAAGTTTTGGTTCATTAGTTCCGCAATAGCTTCGTTTTCAAAGCTTTTATGTTCCATTACATGACACCAATGGCAAGCAGAATATCCAATGCTAATTAAAATAAGTTTGTTTTCCTGTTTAGCTTTGTTCAAAGCTTCATCTCCCCAAGGGTACCAATTTACTGGGTTGTGAGCATGTTGGAGTAAGTATGGACTGGTTTCGTTAATTAGGCTGTTGGTAAATTTATGCTGCTCCATTGTATCTGTATTTTTGTTTTGACCTTGTTGGTTAGAACAAGCTGAAAAGATAATTAAAATCGACAAATATATATTTTCCATTTAAGTAGTTTTATATTTCAAACAACGGGGAGCAAGAAAGGTTTTCGTTTGGTTTTTTTGGAAATAAAAACCTCCTTACCAAGTATTCGGTAAGGAGGTTTATTGTTCAATTTATAAAAAGGTAGTTTCTTATTTCGAAATTATTGTCACTTTTGGCTCATTCATTAATTTTTTTAACTAAAATCTTAAGCCAAAAGAAATATACCATGTAACTAAACTACTTCTATTATCTGTATAAAAATTCTGTATTATCCCTGTACCCGCAAAGAAATAGGGAGCTTTGGGATAAATGAAATTTGCACCGATATCGTAATAATTAAAATCATTCTTATTGTCCTTAGCAGTCATATCTGTAGCAATATTATAATAAACATATGGTTCAATACCCAATTTATTTGTTTTGTTTTTTTCTGATTCCAAGAGCAAGTATTTAATGCCAAAACCAAAATATGAATGTTCATCAAAACTTTTATCGGAATAATCCAATTGCTGATGAATCCCAGTATTTATAACAATTGACAATTTGTTTTTAAATTTATAACCAATATGAGTGTTTATTATTTTTGTTTGCAAATCATTATTATTTGTTATAATTGATCCTTGATAGCTAATATTTGCTGTGATATGTGATAGATAATTTGGAATAGAATCCTCTGCCTTTATAAAACTACTGGTAGTAATAATTAGGGTCAATATTAAAAAGTTATTAAGTTTAATTATCATAATATTGTATGCTTTTTAAGTAAATTAAATACTATTCCAACAATTTACACTTTGAACTATTAAACCAGCGCAAACTACTCCGACAATTACCCCTGGACCTATTTGTCCAGTCAGAATTGCAGCTACAGATAATCCACAAACTCCTGCAGCAAATGTGGTTTTAATTGTACAATTAATTTCTTTTCTTTTTTTACACAACCAACCACATCTGTTGGTGCTTTTTAAAGTAGAATTTTCAAAAT
>JAQICC010000102.1 GCA_027858735.1 Salinivirgaceae bacterium | reverse complement strand
GAGACTTAGTCGCTGTCGGAGACAGCAATTATTCTCAAGAATAATTGGGGTTAAAAATTATAAGGTGTAGATAATGAAAAAGATATGTGCTTTTTGTCAAATTTTATGAATTATTCAGGATAATAAGGTGTTTACTATTTTGTTTATAAGCTTGTGTTTATTCATATCTCAATGCCTCAACAGGGTTTTTTCTTGCTGCCCTAAAGGTTTGCCAGCTTACTGTAAGTAATGCTATTGCCAAGGCAATACATCCAGCCAAAATAAATACCCACCAGCTTAAACTGGTTTTGTAAGCAAAGTTTTGCAGCCATTTATTTATGGCAAAATAAGATAATGGAGTAGCTATAATAAAAGCTATACCCACCCATATTATATAATCTTTATTTAGCATCGTTATTATTTGCGATACCCTTGCACCATTAATCTTCCTAATGCCAATTTCTTTTATTTGATTCGATAACTTAAGGGTAACAAAGCCATACAATCCCATGAATGAAAGAACAAGGGCGATGAAAGAAAAAAAACTGATTATTTCGGTATGTTGTTTATCGGTTTTGTAAAACTCACTTATTCTGTCGCTTAATAATTCACTTTCGAAATAGTAACCAGGCTCAATTACCTGAATAATTTTGCGAATTTGATCGGCTACTTGTGTATTATTTCCATCAGTTTTTATTAGCAAATTGGTAAACCTTGCTGTTTGTGCCAAAATAAACAGAGGGCGAATGGGCTCGTGGATTGATTTGTTATGGAAATTTTTCAAAACACCTAACACATTGAAATGAAAAAGATTATCACCTGATTTTATTTCATATTTTTTTACTGCTGCTTCGTTTATTAATATGTTGCTTCGATTTTCAGCATTGGATTCAGTAAAAGACTCCCCCTCAATTATAGGGATATTCAACAACTCTAAATTTCCGACTGCAATAAAAATCGCTTCCTGATTCAATGCTTTACCTGTTGTCTCATCTTTAAAGGATGCTAATAAAATATTTTCGTTTGGTGGCAGAAAGTCGGTAGTCGGCTGACATTCCAATACATGCGGATTCTTTTGTACTTGATTGATGATGGCTTGATATTGCTTTTTTATACGTTCTGTTCCCAGATTAACCACCATAAGGTTGCCGGATTTGAAGCCCATATCTTTATTCAACGAATAATTCATTTGTTTTTTCATTAAAAGCATACAGCTTAGCAACATAATAAATACAACGAACTGCACTACTAATAAAGCATTGTTAAAATACTTGCTACCCGTTGATGATTGGGCTTTATTTTGAAGCAAGCCCGATGGGTTTGTCCTTACCGCCATTATGCTTAAATAGAGTCCGGCGAAAACTGCTGTTATTGTAGTAATTAGTAGCATGGCAACAATATATTGCCATTCAAAAAATAATGAAAAATCAAGTTCTTTTTGAAAATAGCTGTTAAAAAATGGCATCGATAATTTCACAAAAATAAATGCAGGTATAAGACTGGCAATGGATATGATAAATGATTTTAGTAAAACCAAATAAACAATCTGCCTACCCGATGCCCCATTTACTTTGCGGCAGGCTATTTCAGTAAACGAGTGTTTGAGTTCGGAACTCGAAATTAAAATATAATTCAAACATGCCACTAAAAGAATAAGGATACCGATAGACAGGAATATGCGTAGCGACTCAAATCGGCTCACTTTTAAAGTTTTAACATTTTCCAACCCGGCCGATTGAAGGTACATTTCATGATAGGGTTGCAAGTGTATGCCTCCATCTTTTAAATCATTACGGTATTTTAAATAAATATCGGAGCATTTTTTCTCAATGTCTGTAATATTGGCTTTTTTATTCAATAATGCAATGGTGGTAAATTCGTTACAGTGTTCCCAATCGGTATAATAATCAATTGATCGCTTCTCATCTCTTAATCCCAGAGAAAACTCTAAATCAGCAAATTGAGACATTGCTAATGAAATATGGCAAATAAAATCGGTCTGAAATGATGAGTTAGTGGGCATATATTTATATACTCCGGCAACTTGAAGTGTTTGTTTTGTGTTTGCTATATAAAACTCAAGGTTATGACCAACAGAATTGGTATTCCCGAAATATTTTTTGGCCATTCGGTCTGATATATAAACTACGGATGGCGTAAAATGCGAAGATACTTCTGAACCTTGTATCATCTTAATATCGAGTATATCAAAAAGGGAAGGATCGACCGACATAAATGTGTTTATTTGATAACTCTCGTTATCGCGGTTAAGAATAACAGTGTAAACATCGGATAAGTTGGTAATACGGCAAACCTTTTCAATTTCGGGTATATCATTAGTAAATGCTTCACCCATGGCATAATAAGTTTTGCAGTTTTTACCATCAACTACACGGTAAATCTGATTGGATTTGGAATGGTATCGATCGAACGAAAACTCATGTATGAGGAAAGTGGCCAGCAAAATAACGCTACCCAAGCCAATACCTAAACCTAAAATATTTATAAAAGAAAAAAGTTTGTTCTTATATATGCTACGTAATACAATTCTTAAATGGTTTCTTATCATAATTAGATTCTATAATTCAATTTATTATTCATATCGCAATGCTTCGACCGGATTTCTGCGAGCCGCTTTTATTACATGTAATGAAATTGCCAATATGGACACCAGCAATAGTGCACCCAACGAAACCAGGAATATCCAACTATCAAGCGTTGTTTGATAGGCAAAATTATCGAGCCATTTAAGCGATAGGTAAACACTTAAAGGAACAACTAAAACAAAAGACAAAATTATGAGTAAAAGAAAGCGCTCGGCCATGCTGTTTGCTATATTTAACATGGTGGCTCCATTGATTTTTCGAATGGCTACTTCCTTGGTTTTTTGTTGAATAGTATGGTAACTTATGGCATACAATCCTGTGCAAGCAATAATGATTGAGATTAAAGAAAGAAACAGCATCATTTTTCGCGCCTGACGATCTTTTTCGTATTGAGACGCCAATACTTCATCGTGGAAAACATAGTAAAAATTACGGCTAATGTGGTAGTCTTTCCACATATCTTTTAGTAGGCTAACGGCATATTCACTTTTAGCCTGATTTATTTTTACAAATACATTTCCCATATTGTCTCTTCGTCGAATGACTAAGGGCGCCATTTTATGATGTAATGAGCGGTAATTAAAATCGTTAATAACTCCTATAACCTCATATGGGTCGCCGCCTCCATAGTATATTTTTTGTCCAAGTATAGATTTTTCGTCGTCATATTCAGCAGCTACCGTTTCATTTACAACCATCTTATTGTTCTCATTTGACAAATCATTTGAAAAGAATCGGCCTTCTACCATTTCTATATTAAACGTTTTCAGAAAATCAGGATCGCAAATCATATGACTGGTATGGAAATAGTTTTCATCTTCAACCACATCAAAAAAGCAAGAATTCATGGCCGGATCTTCACCAAAATACACATCGGATGTGCATACTGATTTAAGATTAGGATCACTTCTTAATTCCTCCACAAAGGACTTACGCTTGCTTTGATCTAAATCCCAGAGTGTTATCATCATTACATTCTCAGAGTCGTAACCCCTGTCTTTTGTAATCATATAGTTAATTTGCTTATTAACTAAAATTGCACCTAATACAATAAGGGTCGATATACTAAATTGTATTATTACAAAAGCATTTTTGAAAACAGCATGCTTTGGCCTTGTTTTATTACCACTTAACAAAGTAACTGCACCTTTACTAGAGGCCGAAATAACAGGCAATAAGTTAATAAGAATATTAACAAGCAACAGTCCTGAAATTATTACTGCGGTGATTTTGAAAACAATTAATCCTGTTAGTTGGATTTGTAAACCCAAATAAGAAAGCAAATAAGGAGCACCCAAAAAATAAAGTAGTAAAGCCAAGGCCAGACTCACAAACCAAAACATAAGATTTTCGATAATAAATTGTTTAATTACTTGGTAAGGAAATGCACCGCTTGTTTTACGCACCGCAATTTCTTTATTTCGGTTCATAATATTGGCAACACTTAGGTTGATATAATTTACCGATGAAATAACGAGCACCAGTAATGCGAGTACAATGGCTCCGTACACATACATTTTATTCGATGTTTTGGCATTATCAAAGCGATGACTAGCGAAATGAATATTTTTTAAAGGTTCTGCACTGTAAAACAAGTAGGTTTCATTCGAATATTTAAGGTCTTGTAACGATTTTGCAGCATCAGGATCAAAGGTGGCCTCTCTATTTCTATAAACCATTTGTGTGGTTTTAAAGCTAAATTCATCCAAATCAGTTAACACTTGATGGGTTTTAAAATAGGTGTGTAGATTTTCAGACCCCCAATCATTATCGCTTGCATTGGTAAAGTGTATGTTACGAATCACTTCTCCTTGTAGGTGACTGTTTTTAGGGAAATCATCAAAAACGCCGGTAACAATACAATTTGCACCGTTAAACGTTATATGTTTTTCTAATGCTTCTTCAACCGAAGAAAAATGCCTTTCTGCAAAACTCTTGGCAATAACGATATTATTAAGGTCTTCCAGTGCATTTTCTCGGTTTGAGACTATTGGAATCCCCCAAAAGTTAAAAAAGTTTGTATCGGCTAAAAAGTATCCTTCACCCCTAAATGATCGCTCATTTTTAATAAATATACTATTTCCCTGCTCCTTTATGCGGTTTCTTTCTTTTACCTCAGGTAAGGCATCCACCATATATTTTCCCATAGCGGCAGTAGTTACCGCCATATCGACAGGCCGATTATCCAGTTTGCCATGCATAATTACTCTATAAATACGATCCTTATCGGGGTAATTATCGTCGAAACTGGTTTCGTAGTAGGCATAAAACGATGCAAACACAATCACGGTAAACGAAAGTGTCAATCCAAATATTTTGGCAAAAGTCATAACCGAATGCTTTCGGGCATTTCTTATGGCTATTTTAAAATTTTGTAGGTTCATATTGCTACTCTTTATTTCAGTAATTTATTTTTCCTAGTCACATGCTTTAGGTTTATTCGTATCGAAGTGCCTCAATCCCGATACGCTTTGCTATCGAGGATCTCCGCACTTCATACTATTCTTATCGAAGTGCTTCAACAGGCTTCCTCCTAGCAGCTCTATGGGTTTGCCCACTTTTTTACCCCTAAATCCCCAAATGGGGACTTTATATTCTACAAAAAATACAATTCCTTTTCCATGGATAATCCTTTCATATTAATTATTTTCTAATTCCTCTATCAATTGCCTTCTAGCGACACATTCTTTAATAATTTTCTGTTTTATATTTTGAAAATCTTTCTCAATTTGTTCATTTGTATATCGTATCACTTTAATACCAAATTCTTCTATTACAGCTGTTCTATTAATATCATATTCCTGTTGGTCTTTCTTTTTATGATATCCTCCATCCAATTCAATTACAAGCTTTAAAGCATGACAATAAAAATCTGCAATAAACATATAGATTGGATGTTGCCTCCTAAAACGTAACCCTGTTACTTTCTTTTTTCTTAAAAATTCCCAAAGAATTTCTTCATGTTTGGTCATATTTTTTACGTAATCGTACAGCTTTCTCCATTATTTGAGGTGAAGCACCATAAAACATTTGTATCTCAACAGTACGCTTTTTCATTTCAATTTATAGTCTACATTCAAAGCCCCTTTTAGGGGTTGGGGTAATATTATTCATACCGCAAAGCCTCAATCGGATTTTTCCTAGCTGCTTTAAAGCTTATCCAGCTTACAGTTGCAATGGCAATAAATAAAGCAGCACCGCCGGCAAGAACAAATACCCACCAACTTAATGATGTTTTAACAGCATAATTTTCAAGCCATTTATTCATAATAATCCAAGCGATTGGGCAAGCCAGAATAAAGGCTATTAAAACCCATTGCATATAATCACCATTAAGTAATTGCATAATTTCAAATTCTTTGGCACCATTAACTTTGCGAATACCTATCTCTTTTTGGCGGGCATTGGCAGAAAAGGTAACCAGACCAATAAGGCCAATACAAGCAATTATAATGGCCAAAATGCAGGCCGATGTAAGTACTGATACCAACTGCTCATCATTGCTGTATGACTTATTCATTCGGTCATCTAGAAATGTGTAGTCAAAAGGAATAGCCACATTTAAACTTTCCCACTTAGCTTTCATTGTATTTATGGCCAAATGGCTTTTTTCTGATGACACCCTAACTACTAGATCATTGTACCCATTATTTGGAATAATTACCAAAGGATCTTGTTTTAATTTGAAGGAATAACGCTGAATATCTTTAAATATACCAATTACTTTCCTATCGGTAGGGCCGTTATAATCTCTAATGTATTTTCCAACAACATTCTCCAAGCCAATTAGCTTGGCGGCTGTTTCACTAATAATTACGTAATTACCACCTTTTTCTTCCGTCTCGTTAAAATAACGACCATCAACAATTTTTATGTCAAAGGTTTCGGCAAAATCTTTATCGGTTGATAAACGTTGCATTAAATAACTCTGGTCGCTATCAATTTGACTAAATGGGTTACCGCCACCACCGAAAAAATCGTTGTAGGATGACGACATAATATATGGGCTTTTTTCTAATTCATTTTTAAAGAAGTCTTTATTGTCGCTCAGTTGGTTGGTATTATTTATTACAATTAAATTCTGTTGATTATAGCCAGTGGAGTGGTGCTTAACAAAATGAACTTGCTTATTGATGAATATGGCTGAAATAATTAAAATAATAAATGTGGTAAATTGAAAACTAACTAACGCTCCCCGAACCCAAGTTTTTCCTTTGCCTTGCTGCGATTTAGCGCCATTCAATATTTTAACCGGAGAAAAACTTGAAAGATAAAAGGCAGGATATCCACCGGCAAAAATGCTTAGAATAAATGGTAATACGGTCAAAATAAGTATTATTACGAGCGATTTTAAATCGGATATTTCAGTGTTGAAACCTGTGAATTTATTAAGTATCGGCATCAATATAGCAAATAAAGCTATGGCAAATAGTACGGCCAATATGCATTGAATAAAGCTTTCTGATAGCAATTGTATGGCAATATTTCCGCGCTTACTACCACTAACTTTTTTCACCCCAATTTCTTTTGCCCTATGAGATGCTCTTGCTATACTGAGGTTTGTAAAATTAATACAGGCCACAAGTAAAATTAGCAAACCTGTTAAAGCTAGCATTAGCAATAGTTTTGAATTAGTTGTATTGTTAATATCATTACCTAAGTCCGATGTTAAATGAATTTTAGACAAGGGTTGTAGGTAAGGTGTAATATGGTTTCCTCCAGCTTCAAAATCATCAAGAGTAAAGCCCATAGCATCATTAATCATTTGACTATAATACTTTCGTTGAAATTCAGGATACTGCTTTTTGAATATATCAAAGTCAATATTTGGCTTAACAGTTAGGTAGGTATAGGTACCATTCCAATTTCCCCAGTTAGGGTAGGTATATTGTTCAATGGTTTTAAACGATGCTAATAACTCAAACTGCAAATGTGAATTTTTAGAAACACCTTTAATAATACCTGTAACCTCACAAGCAATCTTTTCATCACAAATAATAAGTGTTTTCCCAATGGGCGATTCTTCTCCAAAATATTTTTTAGCCGCAGTGGCTGTTAATACAATGCTATTCGGTTTGTTCAACACATTTTGTTTATTGCCAACCTCTAATTCGTAGTCAAAAAAGTCAAAGAAATTACTATCGGCAAACATTATATTTTCTTCAATAAAGCTTTGGCTTTGATTGCTAGCCATTTCATTATTTCTAAAATAAATTCTTAAAACTGATTCAGCTCCGGGTAATTCATTCATAATGGCTTCAGCTAAAGGTCCATTTGAATCGGCCATTTTGTTTTCGGCGGTATTATATTTCAGGTCGGTACAACAGCGATAAATACGATCGGCATTGCGATGAAAGTTGTCGTAATTAAATTCAGAATAAACATGTAGGGTAATGGCAATAAAAGCGATAATGCCGGCTACCAAACCGCCAATATTTAATATGGAATGGCCTAAGGTTTTAGAAAGATTCCGAAAGGCCATTTTGAAGAAATATTTGTACATAATAATATGGTTTTATGTTATGAATTTAGAGCTTGTTGTAAATGTATTATATTGATATTGAGCAGTTTGTTTTTTAAGTTATGCCTATATGGCTTGATCAGAATTATTCATACCTTAAAGCTTCAACCGGATTTCGCTTGGCTGCCCTAAAGGTTTGTAAACTTACTGTTAATAGGGCTATTGCTAATGCTGAAAAGCCCGATATAGCAAATATCCACCAGCTAATTTCAGTGCGGTAAGCAAAGTTATTAAGCCAATTATTCATTATGTAATATGCTAAAGGTGTCGCAAGTACAAAAGCACCAATAACCCAAACCACAAACTCTTTATTTAGCAATTGTAATATTTCAAAAATGGTGGCACCATTAACTTTTCTAATCCCAATTTCTTTAATTTTATTGTTGATGTTAAACAAGGCCAAACCAAATAAACCTAAGCAGCATAGTACTATGGCTACAATAGTCATAATGTTTAAAAGTGTTGCTGTTTGTGCTTCCTTTTGATAGGTTTCGTTAAACTTATCATCTAAAAAGGTGTACTGCATTTGGTAGTCTGGCGATATGCTTTTCCAATTTTCTGATAGTGTTGCTAGTGTTTGCTTTATATTACCTGGTTCGAGCTTAACCAATATTATATTTTGGTAGTGCATAAGTCCGGAACGTTTATTAAAAAATAACAGCGGTATGTTACTATTGTGAATGGTATTAAACTCAATGTCTTTAACTACACCAATAATTTCTCTCGCTGTATTATCCCATAAATCGTCCAATTTTGTACCAATAGGGTTTTCAAGGCTTAAAGCTTTTGCCAATGATTCATTAATAATTATATAGTCTTTTTCGGCTCCCCCATTTTTAAAATTTCTACCCTGCATTAGTTCTGCTCCAATTAAGTCCAAATAATTGTTGTCAATTGAAACAAACCCGCACCCTTGCATTTGCGTTTGTTCATTGTTCATTACTCTGGGGCCACCCCAGTTGCTTATACCATAAAGTGGAACATCGGAACCCGCTGATATTGCTTTAACCCCGGTACATTGCAAGGCAATATCTGAAAATGTATTGTAACGGCCTGTGAAATCTCCTTCGTAGTTATCAATAACTAATATTTGTTCTTTATCAAAACCAGCATCATGCTGACGTATAAGTTGCAATTGTTTGTTAACGGTAATGGCTGAAATTACTAGTAGTATTCCAATGGCAAACTGTGTAATTACCAGCAAGTTTCTTATGTAAATTTGTTTTTTTGGAGAACTGCTATTAGAATTAAAAATGGCACGGCCCTTTAATTGGCCCGAAGTTTTTGCATTAACCATCTGTAATAACGGAACTAGTCCACAAATAATAAGAACACCTAACAAAACTATTGCTAAATAAAGCATTAACGAAGGAGTAAACAGCAGAGAAAAGCTTATGCTTTTGCCTAAAAAAATTGCCAAATAAGGTAGCGTGATTTTAATAACGATCATACTAACTGCTAAAGCAATGATTAAATATGAAATTACTTCAATAAATACTTGCCGAGTGAATATAAGTAAATTGGCGCCCAATACTTTTTTAATACCATGTTCAACCGACCTCTTACTATGAATTGCTATTGAAAGGTTAATAAAATTAAAGCATGATATGATTAAAATAAACAGGGCAATAATTGTAAATCCTATTACATAATCGATTGGACTTGTGCCGCCAACCACTTTACCATATTTTAAATAGTGCTCACTAAAAGGTTGCAATATTGCTTTAATATGCGGGCCGGTACATGCACGGTCTTTGCTTTCTTTATTCCAGACTTCAGCAATTTTATTTTCAGTAGCAGCAATATCTGCATTTGGGGAAAATCGAAGGTAAACACCTGAATTATGCCACCCCCAAACCCCAAAGTAATTAGGGGCAATTGTTTTTAATGATGCGTTCGAGGCAATAAAATCGGTTGCTAAATGCGACTGTTCAGGAATGTTTTTAAATACTCCGGTAATGGTCATATCATATTCGTTCTCAATATTTATAATTTTACCGATAGGATTTTCACTTTTAAACAACTGCTTAGCCATATTTTCTGAAATGGTAACCGACATTGGTGCTGAGAGGGCATTATTGATGTCTCCGTTTATAAGAGGCCAGCCAATAAAACTAAAAAAGTTAGAGTCGGCATAAATGAAGTTTTTAGCAATAAAACGCTGTTCGCCAACCTTAATATTTTCATCGCTCCATTTCAAGCGCATGCCACTTTCAATTTCAGGCAGGGTTCGAAGAATAGCTTCGGAAAAAACAAAAGGTTGACCAAAATGTTGTGTCTGGCTACGACCATTATTACATGCTAAACGATATACATCGTTTGTATTTGTAAAATGCTTATCAACCTTAAATTCATTTTGAGCATAAAGAAAAGCCAATATCGAAAAGACAAGTCCTAGCGATAAACCTATTACATTTATACTGGTAAATGTTTTTTGGTTCAGCAACCTTCTAAAAGTTTGTTTTATTTCCTCTAGTAGCATAATTACTTCATTATTCATACCTTAAAGCATCCACCGGATTACCATTGGCCGCCTTAATTATTTTATAGGTGATTGATAACATTAACATTGCTAAAACCATTATTCCACTCAATATAAATATATCGGCAGTAATGGGCATTTGCTTTGAAAATATTGAAACATAGTGCATGCTAAAAATATAGGATAAGGGTGTTATTAGAGTAAATGCAATTGCAAAACGCAGTATAAAACTTTTCGACAAACTCCAGTAAATATTTAGTACCGAAGCCCCGAAAACTTTATTAACACCAATTTTCTTTTTGCTGCGCTCTGCCATAAAATACGATAAGCCGAACAATGATAAAAAGGCATTCAATATTATAATTACAACAAATCCGTTCACCAGGGTTCCTGAAGAAATAAACGTTTTAGCCAATTGGTAACTTAAATCGCTGTAAAATATTGGGTTTATAGGGTAATTCGGATTAGCTTTTCGTAAAACCGAATGAATATGATTTAATGCTTCATCGGTTTTCTCAGGATTTAAGCGGATTATTAAATTATTGCTGTTATTTCCGGTTTGTGTAATTATTAAAGGAGTTTCTTCAAAAATTGGGGGTGAAACCATATAATTACTTACCACACCCAAAACACGGTATTCTTTATCACTTACCATCAACTTTTTGTTTAATGCATCTTCCCATCCCATGCTTTCAACCAATAGTTGATTAACAACAACACCGTCTTTTTTATCGGCTTCATTTTCATTGGAAAAAAAACGACCTTCTTCCATTTTAATGTGAAATAGATCAAAATATCCGGGATCGCAGTTTAGCTTGTTTGCCATTTGAGTATTACCAGTTTTTTTCCATTCTGTTGTCATACTTGTTTGCATTCCGGGTAATTGACGAGCCCATGCTACTGCTTCAATAGAAGTACTACGCATGAGTTCTTCTTTTATCAGATTCAAATCGCCCCAAGCATAACCATTTAATGAAACCACATTTTCGGTTTCATAACCGATTGAGCTTGCATCGCTTAAGTATTTTCCTTGTTTTTGAGTAATCAGCATATTTTGCAGTAGCATAATGGCAATTACAAATTGAATGGTGGTCATTAAATTACGCATTCGGCTTTTACCAAGCCCTGAATTAAACGATGAGCGAAGTAAGAAAATAGGTTTTAAGCGTGCCATGATTAGTGAAGGATAAAATCCGGAAAAAAGAACAGTAAGGATAAAAATTAAAGCGATAATTAAATACTGTTCCAGACTTAGTTTTAAACTTAAATCGGTATCAACCAGATTATTGAAATAAGGAATGGCAATTTTTAAAAATAAAAGAGCCAGCGTAAACCCCAGAAAAGTAATCGAAAATGTATCAACCATAAACTGGATGAATATGTCTTTGGGTTTGCCTCCATTCGATAAGCGTACTCCAACCTCTTGGGTACGCGTTGAATAAAGAATGCTGGATTGGGTGATGTAATTAAAAATGGCAATAAATAGGGCTACAATTCCACCAATAAATAAGATGTATAGATTGGCTTTATTGTTTTCAAAAACACTACGCAGGTGAAGGTCTTTAACAGGCATTAAAGCTATTTTACAATCTTCAATATCGACGGGTAATTCATAAGTTTGAGCCAACCGATTATTTAGATCTTTGAAGTTTGTAGTTGGGCTAAGCTTGCAATACACATCAAAATCGGTGGAGTGAAAGCCGTCAATATGACTATAAGTTGATTTTACAGCATCTAAGTTTACAAATGCTGGAGCTTTTAAATGTGTATTGCTAGGTAAATCTTCAAAAACACCAGCCACCGTTAATAAAAAAGGCTTGCCCCAAAATTCACATTTTAGCTGTTTTCCTGCAGCACTGCTTCTTCCAAAATATTTTTGGGCCATGGTTTCTGATATAACCATGGATTGTTCACCTGTATAAAAAGGACCTCCATCAACAAAATTAAAAGTAAACATGGTAAGAAAATCAGGTTCAACTACCCTCATTCTGTTTTCGGCAATGGGTTCATTTTCTTTAAAAATAATGGCTTCGGTATTACTTGTGCGAATTGCATTTTCAATTTCAGGATATTTTTCTTTTAGATCGATTGCAACTTGTGGAAAAGTTGAGGGAATTTGTTTAAATGCTCCAAAGTTGCCAAAAGTAACAACCTTGGCGAGTTGGTCGGCATTTTTGTGGCAGAGCTCGTAGGTAAATTCATGATGTGAGAATAACATGGCCAAAATGCCGGTGCTTAAACCAATGGCTAAACCTAAAATATTTAAGGCTGAAGGCAGCTTATTCCTCCATATATTTCGCCAAGCACTTTTTAAATATTGTATTATCATGGTTTTGGTCTTTAGCTTGTTTTTATTATAAATCTAATTTAAGGTTTATTCGTATCGTAATGCTTCAACTGGATTCCTCCTTGCCGCCCTATACGTTTGCCAGCTTACTGTAAGCAGGGCTATAATAAGAGCAAGAAATCCGGCTAAAATAAATATCCACCAACTTAGGGTTGTTTTATAGGCAAATGATTGTAGCCAAGTATTCATTGCTAAGTAGGCAAGAGGACATGCAATTACAAAAGCGATGCTTATCCATTTTATAAAATTGCTATTCAGCAAAACTAAAATTTCATGAGTTCTGGCACCATTTACTTTCCGAATACCTATTTCTTTTACCTTTCGTTCTGCCATAAATAATGATAATCCTATTAGACCTAACCCAGCAACAAAAATTGCAAATAGTGAGGCATATCCAGTAAAGGCAAAAAGTGTTTTATCATAACTTGACTTAAACGAAACATATTGGCAAATAATTAAACATACGGTTATACCTAACGACAATCCAATAATGTTAATCGCAGATATTAATTTATTCTTTTTTATATTTCGAATTGCTGTTTTAAATAGGGTTTTTAACATGGTATTTTGGGTTTTAAGGGTCATTTATTCATACCGTAGTGCTTTAACAGGATTTCGAGTAGCTGCTTTCCACGATTGAAACGAAACTGTCAGCAACGCAATACCTAAAGCTATTGATCCTGCTGTTGCAAAAATCCACCAGCTAAGGTCCGTTTTATAAGCAAAACCCTGAAGCCATTGGTTTAAAAAGTACCAGGCAATTGGGCAAGAAAATATTAAGGCAATAAATACCCATTTTATATAGTCACCATTTAGTAGTAAAATAACCTCTGAAACTTTTGCTCCGTTAACTTTACGGATACCTATTTCATTGATACGCTGGGCTGATATTAGAATGGTGAGGCCAAATAATCCCATTGTTAGAATAATTATGGCTATTATTGATGCATAAGATATTATTTTACTTAGTCGGTCTTCTGACTGGTACCTATTTTCAAGCTCCTTATCCCAAAAAATATACTTAAGCTCCTCTTTGGTTTCTATTTCTTTCCAGCCCAATTCAATTGCTGCAATTACACTTTTTATATTTTGAGGATTGAACTTTAAAAGCACAGCACTATAATCATTATCCATATTGTTGCGAGCATGTAAAATCATGGGTTCAATTTTTTCACGTGAAGTCAAAAATTGGTAATCTTTTACCACACCAATAATTTTAAATTTATCGCTACCCGTATCTACAATCTGACCTACAGGTGACCCATCAAAATTCATTTTCGATACAAACGTTTCATTCACAATAATTGAGTGGTCATTTTTATTCATGTTTTCTTCTGAAAGATTTCTTCCCTCAATTAATGAAATACCAAGTGTTGGAATAAAGTATTGATCGGCTTTAAAAGTGTAGGCATTTATCACTTCATAATCAGAAACTTCAAAGGAATGCGTGGAATAACCATCAAAATAATTCCTATTAGTTAAAGCGGCATTAATTACATCAGGTTGTTTCTTTAAAATATCACGCAATACCACAGCGGTAGATTCGCTTAGGTATGGAACATCAATGGATATGATGTTGTCATCAGAAAATCCCAGTGATTTATTCTTAAGATAAGACGTTTGTTTGCTGATGGCAATGGTGGCAATTATAAGAATTGTGGTTAAGGTGTATTGAAGCCCCACAAAAACTTGCGAACTGCCTGAGTTTTTTCTACCTAATAGTTTTTTTGCTGAGTTTAAGGTTGGCTTAACTTTTCTAAATATTAAAACGGGTATTAAGCTGGTCATAAAAATTAAAAGGCAAATAGTAATAAATGCAAAAGTGATTAATGCTGGCATATTGACTAAGCCAAAATAGATTTCGCCCTGAGATATCTGATTAAATACAGGTATAAAAAGGTGGCTTAGAAATACTCCTATTATAAATGAGGCTAGAATAATAATAGAATTTTCGTTTAAAAACATTTTTAATATATCGATCTGTTTACCACCAACCGATTTACGAATGCTTACTTCACCCGCTTTTTTAAATGATTGTCCTAATGTTAAAATTACGAAATTGCTAAAGGCAATCAACAATATGAGAATGGCAACAATGCTAAGTATTGAAAGTTGAGTTTTGTTTCCTACCCTCTCGTATGATGCTTGTACCGCAGTATCGAGGTAACCCTCTTTAATGGGCATGCAGTAAGGCTCAAAGCATTTTTCTGATGCTTGTAAAAAATTATTTTTCTGTGCTCTTTCAATGTCTTTTTTGTAAAATAATTTTACATTTTCACAAACCTGAGTCTTAGCTTGCTCTTTATCTGTGTTGTTTTTTAGTTCAATAAATAAGGATGAGTTTCCAAAACTATTATTTGATTGCCAAAATACTTGCTCATGTTCATAAGGTATTAGTGCTTCAAAATCAATGGTTGAATTTTTAGGAGTATCTTTTAATACACCAACTATAGTAAAAACAGTGTTTTTTAAGAAAGTAAAAGTTAGGGGTTGCCCTATTAATTCTTCTGTGTTAACCGCATTTTTACCGAGAAGTTTTTTGGCTAATGATTGCGTTAGAACAATATTAGTTGGCTTAACCAACAAATCATCTTTGTTTCCATACAATAACTCAAAACTAAACATATTAAAAAACTCTTGTTCAGCAATACCCAGTTTTACTTTAAGGTTTTGATCATCTAAAGCAAGTTGCGCCATAGAGCCAATTCTAAATGGTGTACAATTTTCAATTTGTGGGACCTTATCTTTCAGATATTCTGCTAAATCAGGATTTACGAGATGATTTGCTCCGGTTGTTCCGTCTTTAATAATTATGCGATAGTTAAGACGATAAGTATTATCTGCTTTAGCATGAAAACTATTATAGGATTGTTCTTGAGTAACGTATAGGTAAATAATTAGTACGCTGGCAAAAGCAATAGATAAGCTAACAATAGTAATAAATGCGTTGAGTTTATTTCGCCTAATGTTTCTAAGTGCGTATTTGATTCCGTTGTACATTTGTAGTATTTTTTAGTTGTTTCTATTGAACCATTTATATATAATTTTACTCAATCCTCAAAGTCTCATCCCGATTGTTATTTCTGGGCTTTTTTATTCCTCAAAAGCACAAAATATATATCGCGAATCTCGGCACTTCTTACTATTCGTATCGAAGTGCTTCAATCGGATTTCGCCTTGCTGCCTTAAAGCTCTGCCAACTTACCGTAAGTAATGCAATGCCCAGAGTCAGCAATCCTGCCAAGGCAAATACCCACCAACTAAGATCCGTTTTGTAAGCAAAGTTTTCGAGCCATTTATTCATGGTAAAGTAGGCAATGGGCGAAGCAATAAAAAATGCAAGTACCACCCATATCACCAAATCTTTACTGAGTAATGCGAGTATCTCTGATATTTTTGCTCCGTTAACTTTACGAATTCCAATTTCCTTTCTGCTTTGTAAAGCAGAAAAGGAAATTAAGCCAAAAAGTCCTAGACAAGCAATAAATACGGCGAGTATGGTAAATACTTTTATAAGAGAGTTGAACTCTGTTTCAGATTGGTAAAGTTCTTTGAAATTTTCATCTAAGAATTTATAGTCGAAAGGTACATCTGAAGTGAAGTCATTCCATGTGTTTTCTATTGAGGCAATTGTATTTTCCATATCAAAGCCTGATACTTTTATATTGATGCAAACATTCCAGGGTTTATAACTTAGCATAGATGGTTCTATTTCGTGATGTAAAGATTGAACATTGAAGTCTTTAATTACTCCAATTATGGTAATATCGTCTCCTAGATAGTTTACTTTTGAACCAACAGGTCTGTTTAGTTCCATTGTTTTTACAAAACATTCATTTACTAATGCAGTATTGTTCAAATCATTTTTATTTTCCCAAGAAAAATTACGCCCTTCAATTATTTCTATACCAAATGTTTCAACAAAATCAGGATCAACGGTTGTTGCTTTGTAATTTCGAAATTCACCATTGACTTTGTGTTTTGAGCTAATATTTAAATGACCTGCAAAGGTGCCATTTGAACGAGCAACATTTTGAATGTTTGGGTTTTTCAGTAATGATTCTCGGAAAGCCTGATATTTACTATCGATACTGGAACTTCCTGATAGATAAATTATTTGATCCTTCTCAAAACCAAGGTCCTTGTCTTTTATATAGTTTGCTTGTTTCGAAAAAGTTAAGACAGAAACTAGCAAGATAATGGATATAACAAACTGAGTTGTAATTAATACACGTTTTATAATCTTACCTTTTCCTCCTTTGTTATACTCATTTTTAAGACTGCGTATAGGTGCTAAATTTGTAAGGAATAAAGCCGGATATATTCCTGAAATAATACCTATTGAAATCACACCTAGAATTAAAAATAGCATAATGCTGAAAATTTCACCTGGCTCAATAATAGCTTTAAATCCGGTGAATTTATATAAGTAAGGGTGTATCAAAAAAACCATAAAAACGGCAACAGTGGCAGAAATAGAAGTGACCAAGATCGACTCAGCTAAAAACTGCTGGAACAGCGTTTTTTTATCAGAACCAATTACCTTTCTGATTCCTATTTCTTTAACACGGGTAGTAGAAATGGCCAGCGATAAATTAATGTAATTAATGATAGCTATTACTAAAATTACCAGACCAATAAGAAATATCAAATATACAGATGAGCGTTTAGTTCCACTTTGAAAGTGTACTTCTTTAAGAGGAACAAAATTTAACTGATAATCTTTTGCCCGATGACTACCTTTACTAGCATGCCAACGTTCCGAAACGCGATTCGTCCAAAAGTCTGGAGTTTCAGCGTTAAGCTGTTGCACTATTTCGGGCTTCGTTATTTTAACGTAGGTACCAAAACCCCAGTTTCTCCAATCTTCACTAATATTTCCATTCCTGATATGGTGGAATGGTATGGTTGACATTGAAATTATTCCATTGTACATAAGAGATGAATTGGTAGGAACATCTTCAATTACACCTTGAACTGTGAAACTATATTTAGCACTCGGATAGTTACTAATATACTCAATACACTTTCCTGTAGGATTTTCATTTCCAAATATTTTTTGAGATAAACTTTGAGATAGAATAATAGAATTTGGTGCTTCAAGGGCATTTTTAAAATCACCGTACAATAGTTCAAAATCAAAGAAGTCAAAGAAACTATTATCTGCAAAAATCAAATCAGAAGTTTTGAACATTTTATTATCGCTTTCTAAAAAGCCTTCATTTCCTCCTCCGTACCATTCATCTATACGAACTACATCCTCAATAGCGGCAATGTTATCCTTTAAGAATTGTGCTGTTGCAGGAGGTAGTGACTTATTATCTCCAAGATGAATCTTGTAAATGTTGTGACTTTGCTTATGAAAGCTATCAAAACTGAATTGATGATTAACGTACTTGACAATTAGTATAAAAACGGCAATACCAACTGCAAATCCTATAATGTTAATTAAAGAATGAAGCTTATTACGAAATATGCTTCTGAAAATTTTTCTTCCATTTATATTCCTTAGCTGATTCATCCTATTTTAAATTAAAATGTGATCCCATTCTTTTCTTTGGTACCTTACTACTCATACCCCAAATCCTCAATCCCGATACGCTTCGCTATCGAGGATCTCCACACTCCTTATTATTCATAGCGAAGTGCTTCAACCGGATTCCTACTTGCAGCAGCAATTATTTGCCAACTGACAGTAAATAAAGCTATTAATAAGGCACTTATGCCGGCAATTCCAAATACCCACCAAGTTAAATCGGTATGATATGCAAAATTATCGAGCCAGCCGTTTACTACAATCCAGCTTAAAGGAGTTGCAACAACAAAGGCAATAACCACCCATTTTAAAAAGTCGCGGTTAAGTAGAATTATTATATCCATTATTTTTGCTCCATTAACCTGGCGAACCCCAATTTCTTTTGTTCGGCGTTCGGTCGAATAACGCGCCATAGCAAATAAACCAATCATTGTAATAAACATAGCAAAACCCATTCCCCAGGTTACTATTTTACCAGCTCGTATTTCATTTTTATATAATTCTTCATATGCTTCATCTAAAAAGTGAAATTCAAAGGGGTGTTCAGGGTTTACGGCTATCCATTTTTCTTTAACAGCATTTATTGCAGCAGTTGTATTACTTGTAGTTTTTATCATTAAAACACATCCTTCAAAGGGTTCACTCATGTTTAAATAAACTTGAGGATCAACCGTACTGTGCAATGATTTTGATTTAATATCTTCTAAAACTCCAACAACAAGTAACCTTTCATCATTGCGAATAATTTCTGCACCTATGGGGTTTTCAAGTCCTAAGACTTTAACAGCTTGTTCGTTTAGCAATGCAACATTTTTGGAGTTTTTATAGTTTTCAAAGTTCTCACCTTCAACAATATCTATCTCAAGCATGTTGGTATAGTTATTAACTATCTGACAGTTTTCCATCAATAAAGGGTCTCCAACCTGTCCGGGTATTGAAATAGGATTACCATTGTTCCAATCGGAAGGGATACAGGACTTGGCTGTTACTTCAATAATATCAGGATTCCTTTCAAGTTCTTGTTTTATGGCATTATAATTAGTGGCAAAAGGTCCGGTCGCATCTACATAAAGCGTATTCGATTTGTCAAAACCTAAATCGGTATTTTGTATAAAGTGCACTTGCTTTTTAATGGTTACAACAGTTATTAGTAAAATTATTGATGCAGCAAATTGCATTATTACCAGTCCCTTTTGTAGGGCAGAAACATTTTTACCATTGAATTTACCTTTTAGTGTGGTTGCCGGATCAAATTTGGTGATGTAAAGTGCAGGAAAAGTGCCGGCCATAGCAATGGTTGCAATTGTAATTGCTATAAGCAGTATGTAAAATATAGGATTCGAATAGTCGAATGTCACCTTTGAATCAACAAGTTGATTAAATAATGGTACGAATAGAACAGCGAGAAAAACACCAATAGTTACTGATGCTGTAACGTAGTATGATGTTTCAGCAAAGAATTCTTTAATTAGTGAAGCTTTGTTGGCACCATTCGTTTTCTTTACCCCAATTGATTTAGCCCTAAGGAATGAGGTTGAAATAAATAAGTTGGTGAAATTAATACATGCAATCACCAATATAGCTATGGCCATAAATAGAAAGATCATTACAAAGCGTTTGTCACTTTTCACAGCATAATCAAACCTAAACGATTCAGTTGCAAAATGCACCTCTTTTAAAGGTTGTAGAAAATGGTTAATTTCCATTTGTTTGTAAAAAGGAAAACTTTCTTTTGCCAATGCATTAATATTGGTTGCAAGCTCTTCAGTGTTGGTCCCTATTGGTAATTTAAAGTAGGTGCCATACATATCACGATTGCCCCATCCGCTATTTGCTATGTCCGGTACTCCTGACATACAGGCCATGGCATCAAACTTTAAATGCGAATTATTTGGTGTATTATACATTACAGCCGAAATTTCCCAATCACGGTCATACACATTAACTGATTCACCTATTGGATTGGTATACGGAAAGTATTTGTTTGCTAAATCTTCAGTTATTACAATATAATTTGGTGCACTAAAGCATTTTTTGGGATCACCAATTTTGATTTTATAATCGAAAAAATCGAAAAAATTGCTGTCGGCTAAATAAATTTGTTCCTCGTACTGAACAATATGGTTCGCTTCGAATCGCATTTTACCATAGGTGGTTATTCTAAGCTTGTCTTTAATTTGAGGGTATTTGTTGGCAGCTACATTACATAAAGGTGCAAATACAGTACCTATTTTCACCGATTCGTTATTGATAAAACCTTCGCGCGTAACACGGTAAATACTATCAGCATCGCGATTAAAACTATCGTAATTTAGTTCATTTAAACTCCACCAACCTAATAATAAGGCAATAGCTATTCCTAAACTCAAGCCGCCAATGCTCAATAGATTAGATATTTTATGTTTTAAAAAATTTCGTATAAAAATTCTTAAATGGTTGTTCATTACTTAGGCTATTAGGTTATTATAGCATTTTTCTGATTTTCTTTCTCTGCTAATTCTGATTTACTTGTTCGGTTATTACCTGCCCATCTAATAGGTTGATGGTACGGTGAGCAAATCCTGCATCGCGGTCGCTGTGCGTTACCATTACGATTGTTGTACCTTCTTGATTCAATTCTGATAGTAAATTCATTACCTCAATACCATTTTTTGAATCGAGGTTACCGGTGGGCTCATCGGCAAGTATTAGTTTAGGATTTGCAACTACGGCTCGCGAAATTGCTACCCGCTGTTGTTGACCACCTGAAAGCTGTTGAGGAAAATGCTTAGCGCGATGTCCAATTTTCATGCGCTTTAATACAGTCTCAACCAAATCGCGACGTTCTTTGGCCTTCATATTTAGGTAAATTAAAGGGAGTTCAACGTTTTCATATACATTCAACTCATCAATAAGGTTAAAACTCTGAAATACAAAACCTATGTTACCTTTACGAAACTTAGTACGGTCTTTTTCTTTCAATTTAGCCACCTCAGTGCCATTGAACAAATAACCTCCTTCTGTAGGGTTGTCAAGTAATCCAATAATATTCATAAGGGTTGATTTTCCGCAACCCGATGGACCCATAATGGCTACAAATTCTCCAGCTTTTACGCTCACATCTACACCGTTTAACGCAAAGGTTTCTATATCTTCGGTGCGGAATACTTTTGTCAATTTTTCTGTCTTTATCATATCTTATAATTTGAACACCGGAAACCGGAAATCGGAAACCGGATAAGTTTATTATTAAAATTTATCTTTTCTCGTTTTTATTAGTTTGTATAGCATTGATGATATTTTTCTTGTCTGTTCCAGAAGTATTTCTCCTTGTTCTTTTAATATATATTTAAGTCGAATAGATAAATAGATCTGAGTTCTCACCTCAGAACATGAACCTTTTGCTATAAAAAGGAATTGAATAAATTCTTTGTTAGTCTGTCTGTCAAAACCTTCTGCAATATTTGATGGTACTGAGACCGAAGCTCTTTGTATTTGGTCTTTAAACCCAAAATCCTTGCAATCTTTTAATAAAATATATACTTCTTCAGCTACATTCATTGCTTCTTGCCAAACAATTAAATCTTCGAACTTTTCAATCTTTGAATTCATGTAAATTTGTTTAGTTGATAATTATAATTTTAAACTATTTTCTCCAGACTTCGTTTTCCCTTTTCCTGTCTCCATTCTCCTTTAGTTAAGTACTAATCTTTCATTTTCTCCAAACATATCATATCCACTGGTAATTACCTGTTCACCTGGCTCAAGGCCTTCTATTAATTCATAAAACTTCGGATTCTGACTGCCAATCTTAATTTGGCGTTTTTCTGCTGTTTTACCATCAGCAGAAAGTACAAATATCCATTGACCACCGGTTTCCTGAAAGAAACTTCCGCGCGGTAACAGTAGGCTTTCTTTTGGGTTACCAAGTTGTAAACGAGTGTAGTAAGTTTGTCCGGTTCGCATATTATCAGGTCTTTCACCATCAAATATTAATTCTACCTGAAAACGGCCACTTCTAACATCGGGCAATACTTTTCTAATTTTTAATTTAAACTCTTGTCCTTGACGCTCTAGCATGGCAGTTAAACTTACTTTTACTTTATCAATATAATGCTCATCAATTTCAGCAATCACTTTAAAGGCCGTTAGTACATGAATTTGACCAAGGCGGCCCCCTTTTGGCACCGACTGTCCTATCTCAGCATCTAATATAGTAAGCTGTCCTTCAACCGGCGATTTTACATTTAAATGATCTTGGCGTTGGCGAACCAATTGTAGGTTCAATTCCATGTTGGTTAAGCTGCTTTCCATTTGCTTAACTTGAATTGAACGCATTACAGAATCTTGTTTCTGACGTTCTAAATAAAGTCCATAACTGCGTCGGGAAAATTCAAAGTTTTCTTCTGATTTTAGATATTCTTCTTTCGATATTAATTCTTCTGCATACAACGATTTATTTTGTTCATAAGCTCTCTTATTACGCTTAATCTCGAATTCTATATTTAAAAGTTCGCGCTTAATATTAAGTTTTTCTTGTTCCATAGCAACCATGGTATTTCTCAAGAAATTGCTTTTTTCAGCCAGTTGAGCTTCACTATTTAAAATACTTAAGCCTAAATCGGGGTTGCTCATTTTAAGTATTACATCTCCTTTATGAACCACTTCACCTTCTTCAATAACCTTCTCTTCAACACGACCACCTTCACGAGCATCTAAATAAATAGTTGCAATAGGTTCAACATTTCCTGTTACCGTAATGTAATCGTGAAAAGTTCCATATTGAATGGTTTCAATGGTGATCTTTTCTGTATCAACACGGTAGGTAGAAACATTAGCACCAAAAAAAGCTTTATAAAGCAGTAGTAAAAATAACAAGCCTCCACCTGCCATATAAATATGTTTCTTTTTTATTCCTTTTTTCTTTTCTATTGGTCTGTCCATTTTATTTAGTATCAAGTAATAAGTAATTCAAAATTTTAATCTTATGTTTTCTGTTTTCATTCAGTATTATAAATGTTCCCAATTTCCCGTCATGTAAAACTTTAACATTTGGTTACGCATTTGGTAAATAAGCTTTGCTTTTAATAAACTAGCTTCGGCAGATGCAAATTGTTGCTTAGCCGATTCGTAATCGGTAGGACTTGCCATCCCTTTTTCTAATTTTTTTGTAATGTTTTGCAGGTTCAGATTACTGAAATCATGTAATTCTATGGAAGCTTCATACTCATTTTGTGCCGATTGTAAATCAGTTACAGCTTTCCAAATTTCAGAGTATAAATCATCTTTTTGTTTTTCAAGCTGCAGTTTTTGGTCAATTAAGGCAATTTGCTTGCGTTTAATTCTACTGTAAGTTGAGGCGCCATTAAATACAGGGATACTGATGTTCATAGCAACATATCGGTTTTGATTGTTTTTTATTTGATTGTTAAATGTTATTGAATCGCCATTATCGTAGCGTGTATTGTATCCGGCCGATAACGATAGGCGGGGAGAGATACCACCTTTGGCAATAGCCAAATCTTTTTCCGAAGCATTTAGCAAATACTTCTGTTGTTTAATTTCAGGAAGTATTGCTACTGCTTCATAAAATACCGAATCAACATTAGCCGTTGGGTTAATAACAAGCGAGTTTATGTCTAAGGTATCAAGAATAAATATTTGCTTAGCGTCAAATCGTAATAGTTGCTTTAGGCTAAGAAGAGTATTTGTGGCATTATTTTTTGCCAAAGTTAAGTTAAGCTTGTCGTATGCCCATTGGCTTTTTAGTTGCTGAACAGTTATGGGCGACTCTTTACCCACATCAACAAGTTTTTGCATTCGAGTAAATTGCATGTGAGAAAGGTCAACCTTTTTTTGTGCAACAAGGCTAAGTCCATCGCTATAAAGAGCGCTGTAGTATGCTGTCATTACCTTAAATACAAGTCTATTTCGTTCTTCTATGGCATTTTGCTCTTGTGCCGAAAGTAAATAGCTGTTAAAAGCTATGGAGTTGTACTTTACCAAACCTTGAAAAAGACTAATGGACGATTCAATCCAGTAATTGTTGGTAAAAATTTGATCAAAGGTTACTGCATTGTTTCCATCAATGCCACGTCCGAAATTCATGTTGGCATTTGAACCTAAATTAAGACTCGGCAATACATTGGCCATACTTTGCAGGTGATTAATTTCTTGTTCAGCTACCCTGTTGTAGGCTCTACTTAAGTCAATATTGTTTTCTATGGCGTAGTTAACACATTTTGAAAGTTGCCAATTTTCCTGGGCAATTAATAAATTCTGAATAGATATGAGTAATGTTATAAATAGTATTCTTTTCATTTTTTTTATATTTAGTTAGCAATATATATCCAATGGATGTGCCAAAAAATGCAAATTGCAGTAAATCAATATTGTACACCTGAGTAGTTTAATACAATAGAGAAGGGAATGTAAAATATTTTTACAGCTTGTTAAAAGGTTTTACATTTTTTAGCAATAGATGTGATGCGCATTGATATTGGGAAATGTTTGTGTTTTTAATAAGGGATATGTTTAGTTAATTGAACCTGATTAATTCATAAACTTTTTCAAAAAGCAATAAACATGCTGATTATCAAACTGAAAAACATATTACCCAAATTGAGCGATTCGCTATCGCAAATCTGCTCAATCGACTGAGGTCTTG
>JAQICC010000405.1 GCA_027858735.1 Salinivirgaceae bacterium | reverse complement strand
TTTCACATTTTGAGTAGCCTGCCCCGATTATTTCGGGGAAACGAAAAGTATGAAAACCTTACAAGACCTCAGTCGATTGAGCAGATTTGCGATAGCGAATCGCTCAATTTGGGTAATATTTAAAAATCCTGCTTTTGTACCATTAGCAGGATTTTTATTTTTCAACGAGTTATCAACCAATAACAAAGCGATAACTTCTTATTTATGTGTACATTACAACATTCATGGAAATTTTGACTCTAAGAATCAAGCCAAATAATAATAAGGTAAACTTTTAATTATCAGCAGAAAATATATATTTGTATTGTACTATATTTTTGTAGAGAACTTTTTAAGTGAAAGTATGAATCATCTAAGATTCCAAAACGAAAACATTGAAAAACTTGTAAAACTAGGATATTGGGAATGGTGGCCTACCTCAAATGAGGCTAATTTTTCACAAGGTTTTATAAATATGTTTTCTTTTGTAGATAAAAATATTTCACTACAAAAATTGCTATTATATCTTGATAAAAATTGCACCAATAAAATTTACATTGATTTAATTAGGTATTTTAACGAATTGCAAAAAGGCAAAATACCTAAACCTAAAACATTTACATTACACTTTGACAACCAAAGCACAAGGCATTTTGAGATAAGCGCTATTGTTTCAAAAATAGAAAATTCAACATGCATTGCTGGAACTGTTCAGGAAATTACTGAACGAATTAAATATGAGATTCTTAAAGATAAAGAAATAAAATTCGAGAAGAAGATTTCAGAAATGACATCACACTTTATTAACGATTCCAATTTTGAGGCTTCAATTTCAAATACACTTGACGAGCTAGGACAGCTATGCAATGCCGATAGAGTTAGTTTAATAAAGATTGAAAACAATTCAATTTCCAAACAATTTGAATGGAAAAGCAAAATTGATACTAAAAACAACTGTTGCTTTATTCTAAACAACCTTCCTTCATCTGAAATAAAGTACTTTATTGATTTAATAAAAGAGAAAAAACTAGTTTATTTTCATAGCCCTTCAGATTTACCTGGCAGCATGACTCAGTTTAAAATTAATGTTGACGAAACAAATATTAATTCCTTGATTATTGCGGGGCTTCAAAAAGACATTCAAACCATAGGAGCCCTTGTTATTAGCAGAACGAATAAATTCGAAAAATGGGATTTTTCAGATATTCACATGGTGAAAATGACCAGTCTTATTATTGGTAATGCACTAAAACAAAGCATACTAAGTAAAAATCTGAAAGAAAACGAGAGGCGTTTAAAATTTGCTCTGATAGCAGGTAAATTAGGCACTTACGAGCTTGATTTACAAACAGAAAATAGGTTTGTTGATGATCGAATAGCAAAAATAATTGGCTATCAAAGTGGAACTTTAAATAGAATTGAAAATTGGTTTCAAAACCACTTACATATCGACCATATTGCAGATTATGATGATTGTATGACCCAATGCCTTGATGGTAATAACAATTTTTTTGAAATGCAATACAGGCTTAAATGCAAAGATGGCAGCTATAAATGGGTAAGCGATTGGGGTATTGTTACAGAAATATCGAATGATGGCGATCCAATTAAAATGGTTGGAATAATGCAAGATATTTCTCTACGAAAAAATACTGAAAAAGCCTTACGTGATGCAAAAGAGAAAGCTGAAGAAAACGAAAAACTAAAAACCGCTTTCTTAGCAAATGTTAGCCATGAAATTAGAACACCAATGAATGGCATATCAGGTTTTGCTGAACTATTGTACAACAATATGATTTCCGATGATGAAAAGCATCATTATCTTGAAATAATATGGAAAAATAGCAACCGTTTATTAAATTTAATAAACAATATACTTGATATATCGAAACTAGAAACCAATCAATTAACCATATATGAAAGAGAGTATTGTTTAAATAAATTAGTTGAAGAACTTTCGGCAAAATATAATGATAAGGCAGAACAAATACCCAATATTAAACTTAGCATACAATTAAAAGTTGATAAACAACTTTGCTGTGTAAATATTGATGATGCAAGAGTAAAACAGGTGCTTATTAATCTAGTCGACAATGCCTATAAATTCACAACAACAGGTTCTATTAAGGTGTGTATTGAAATTAATAATGATAACTTATATCAATTCTCTATAAAAGATACAGGAATCGGTATTTCACGTAAATTTCAGCAGAAATTATTCAATCGCTTTTCACAAAGCGATACTACGATTAATCAAAATATTGGAGGCTCTGGATTGGGTTTACCAATTTCAAAAGGATTAATACAAACAATGGGTGGCAAAATTTGGGTAAAATCATTACGGGGAGTTGGTTCAACTTTCTATTTTACATTACCTTGCAAACCAACAAAGGCATTAAAGCTAAATTAAACTTCCATTTTGCTTACAATAAAGTTTTTTCATCAAAATTAATATAGAATATTCACGTTCATATATTAAATTGCACTTACGGTTTACTATATTTAGTATCGACAATTTAGGTTATAATTCTTATGAGTACTGAATCAGAAAATAATTTTTTAGAAAATTTTGAATATTTAATTGAGCAAAAAAAATACTACAAGCTTCAATGGAATATTAAAACAGGTTTCAACAAACTTTTAAATTCTAAAGAATTTTTTCAATATTCGAATACACAAATTAAAAATAGTCCAAATTTTTTATTGCAAATCTGTAATAGCCACAGTAGAGGTTTTATTCAAGATACAGTAAAGGCATTTATAAAAGGTGATTTGCTCAATGGTCAGTATGAATTTATTGTAAACGATAAATCGGGAAACCCAGTATGGCTAACCTTATTTGCTAATTTATTAAACAATAACGATGATGGAATAATTCTAAATTGTTTAATTGAAGATACTACTCCACACGAAAAAACAAAAAATGCGCTACTTAAATCAGAGGTTGAAAAAACACAAATACTAAACAGCATGGTTGATGGTGCAGTTTATGTAAGTCCCGATTTAAAAATAAAATACGCCAATCAAACCTTTATTGATAAATACCCAAAATATACGAACAACCTTAAAGGGCAGCCTTGCTATAAAGTAATGCATAATATGGACAACCCATGTATTACCTGCTCGGTACAAAAAGTATTGAAAACTAAAAAATTTCACAAGAATGTACGTAGTGTTAAGAACGGTCCTAGCACACAAACTTTAACCTATCCGGTTTTTGATGAAAAACAACAAATAAACGGAGCTGTTATTATAAGTCGTGATATATCAGAAAGTAAAAATATTGAAAGGGCTTTAAAAAAAGAGGCTACCATAAACAAGTTGATTGCCGAAATTAGCCAAGAGATTCTTCGCCCAAAAATATCGGAAGAAAATATTGCGAAAAGAATACTTAGTGCATCATTACAGCTTACAAAAAGTTCAATTGGGTATGCCTCAGCCAAAAATATTGACACACAAGAAATTACATGGAAAGCCTTTGAAAACTATTCGCTAAATAGTAATGCAACATTAAAGGATCCATGTATTCATGATGATGTTTCAAAATGTTTAAGCATTTATTTAAAGGATAAAATTGAACCCTTTTTATCAAATCATTTAAAACAATTTTTGCTTGAAAAACAACTCGACGATTGCAATATTACCCATGAAAACTGTTTAATGATTCCGGCCATTTTTAATGAAGAATTAGTTGGCCAAATTTATGTTGGTGGTAGTGAACGCACATATAACGATAACGATATTGATGTATTAAACCAATTAGCCAATGTATATGCGCTAAGTATATTTAGAAAAAATAGTGAAAAAGAACTTATAAAAGCAAAAGAAGAAGCTGAGGAAAGTAATAAACTAAAAACAGCATTTTTGGCTAATATGTCACACGAAATTCGCACTCCAATGAACTCAATTAACGGATTTAGTGAATTATTAAGAAATACGGAACAGCCTGAAAATATTAGAAATAAATATCTTGACACTATATATAAATCAAGTAATCAGCTACTTAGAATAATTAATAACGTATTAGATATCAGCAAACTTGAAGTTGGACAAGTAAAAATAATTGAAAAGGAATACGATATTAATCAAATTGTTTATGATTCAATTCAAACTTTTAGTACTGATGTTTTTAACGGAAAAGATATTGAATTAAAAACCAAAGTGCCTTTTGAAGGAGCTGAAGCTGTAATTTTATGCGATGGGCCACGCTTACAGCAAGTTATAACCAACTTTATTCAAAACGCTTTAAAGTTTACCCAGAAAGGATTTATTGAAATTGGCTATGAATTAATTGATAACAATATTCAATTTCATGTTAAAGATACAGGCCTTGGAGTTTCATATGAAAACCAGAAATTAATATTTGAAAGGTTTGGACAAGCCGAAGTGGGATATTCACGAAATTTTGAAGGGGCCGGTCTTGGTTTGTCAATTTGCAAAGGTTTTGTTGAGCTTATGGGAGGTGAAATTTGGCTTGAATCAGAAATAAGTAAGGGATCAATTTTCTATTTTACGATACCCTACAAACCGGTTGCTAAAAATATACAAACTTCAACAATTAAAACCAGTAGCAAACAGTACAATTGGAAAGAAAAAAAAATACTACTTGTAGAAGATGAGGCTTTTAGTCAAAATTTTATGGAAACTATTTTATTGCCCAATGGAGTAAAAATAGCTTATGCCGGCGATGGATTTGAAGCCTTAGACAAAGTGCGACAAAATCCAGATATTGATCTTATACTTATGGATATTAGATTACCCGGAATTGATGGAATTGAAGCAACGAAAAAAATACGTCTGCTGGGATTTGATAAACCAATTTTAGCGCAAACTGCTAATGCCTTACCTGAGGATAAAAAGCTGTGCCTTGAAGCCGGATGTAACGAATTTGTAGCAAAACCTATCACCCGAATCGAATTTCTGAAAACTATTAATGGATTATTATTTCCAGAAGAATAATTCTATTTCATTGTAAATACACAACTCTGCAACGGATTCAATGTCAAGTTAAATTCCATTTCTGAAGCATTAACTAATGAGGCTTTATTTATTGCCAAATCAGAAAAAATGTCCAACAATGATATTTTTAAATCTAAGCTAAGTCCAAGAATATTTAGTGCATGCTCTGGGATTTTCAACCTAAATTTTTGTTCCTCACTTTTATGAAAATTAATAACTAACAACAGTTTTTCACCTTCACAATACCGTAAATAGGCATAAATAAAACGAGAATCAGGTCCACCATCAAAATTATTTGCCCACATTAAATCGTAAAATTTACCTCTACCAATAGCATCACTTTTAATGGCAAAATTTAAAAGCTTTACATAGGTATCACGCAATTGTGTCTGATTTTTCGATAAATCAGCACCATCAAATTTCCCATTATTCATCCATTTTTGATGTTCAGGCACATTGAAAAAATCAAAAATTGTGGTTTTCCCATCGTCACCACTATATCCAGCCTGGCCAAATGCAGATTCACCAACTTCCTGCCCAAAATAAATCATTACGGGTCCGGTATGTAAAGTTGCACTAACAAACATGGCAGGTAAAGCATGGTAAGGATTTCTTGCAAATTGTTTGGCCGCAATTCTGTGCTCATCATGATTTTCTAAAAAACGTAACATTTTTGCATCAATACCTTCAAGGTTTTCCCAGCAACGTGAAATATTATAAGCTGGCGCATTATTGCAAATAATATCTCTCAAGCAATCATATAAACCCACTTTGTCATACAAATAGTCAAAGCCACCCCGTTTTAAATAATTATGGTATTCGGCCGGATTATAAACCTCTGCTATAAAAATTACTTGAGGATAATTCTCTTTTATTCTAACAATAGCATACTTCCAAAACTCTACAGGTACCATCTCCACCATATCGCACCTAATGGCATCAATCTTTTTACCACACCAAAACTCTAGAATTCCAACCATTTTATCCCATAAGGGCGGAATTGAGTTGAAATGTTTTGCACCTCCATTACTGTAATCAACTCCATAATTTAGCTTTACGGTTTCGTACCAGTCGTTTACTGTAGGATACGCATTAAATTGGTCGTTCCCGGTAGCTTTTGCCGGAAATTCCTCATAAATATTTTTTACCAGCTCACCTGTATCGGTCCCCATACCATCTGCAATATGCATGGGTTCATTCGGGATATAATAAAAATCGTTATTGGGAGAGAAAGCGGCATTTTTATCATCGTTCTTACCAAAATTTTTTTCAGGATAAACATCAGAATCATATTGACGTGCGACATGATTTGGAACAAAATCAATAATGGCTTTTAAACCATTTTTATGGGTTCGTTCAATCAAGCTTTCAAACTCCTTCATTCTTTTCGAAACATCATCGGCTAAGTACGGATTAACATCAAAATAGTCGGTTATTGCATAAGGCGAACCGGCTCTACCTTTAACTACCGTAGGATGCTGCGCTTTAATATTATAATCTGTATAGCTTTCACAAGTTGCATGCTCAATAATTCCGGTATACCAAATGTGCGTAATCCCAATCTCCTTTATAGCTGTTAGAGCCTTATCATTGAAATCGCTCATTTTTCCAGAACCATTTTCTTTAAGAGATCCATTATAGATTGGAGTTGCATTTTTATTCCCAAATAGCCTTGTAAAAACCTGATATATTGATATTTTGCTCATATTATTAACCTCTCCTACTTTTTAAGCGACTGAAAACTTTTGGTATTGGCATTTTTTCGAGTACTACCGCTGTCCGAGCAGGTATGTATAGTTTAATCTGGTAATTATTATCTTCAGGAGTAATTAATGATGAATGATAAATTTGGTTTTCATCGTACCGTCCAAAGCCCCCGAATTTTAAATCATCCGAACTAAAAAGAAATTTATACTTTCCATCTTTAACCGGTATACCGTAATCGGTGTAACTTTGAGTAGGGTGAAAATTAAACACAAAAATCAGATCAGATCGTGAAAATGAAATGATATTATCAGGTTCATTAATTTTTTGAATATTACATGGAAAAATGTCTAATAATTGTTTGCTCGAAACCAATTTAACAATCTGTTCATCAAAGGCATTTAGAAATTTGTATTTTAAATCAAATCTATCAACCAAGCTCCACTGCCTCGTAGCATGCTTATACGACCAATTATTTCCTGCTCTCGGAAAATCAATCCATTCAGGATGACCAAATTCATTCCCCATAAAATTCAGGTAACCTCCCCCTCCTGTAGCAATTGTAATAAAACGAATCATTTTATGCAAGGCCATTCCTCTATCAATTACCAAATTCGAATCTTCAACCTTCATTTGAAAATACATGTCTTTATCCATTAGCCTAAAAGCCACCGTTTTGTCTCCAACCAAGGCCTGATCGTGCGATTCTGCATATGAAATGGTCTTTTCATCGCTACGTTTTGAAGTAAGTTCGCCGAAAATTTGCCCAACATTCCAATCTTCATCACGACTTTCCTTTAGCATTTTAATCCAAAAATCAGGTATTCCCATAGCCAACCTATAATCAAACCCAATTCCTCCATCTTCAAACTTAGAAGCAATTCCCGGATAACCACTCATTTCCTCAGCAATAGAAATGGTATTGGGATTTATCTCTTTCATTAATTGATTAGCCAGTATGAGGTAAGTAATTGCATCCTCATCTTGTCCACCATCAAAATAGTAGCTATAGCTGGTAAAATCGCGCTCTAAACCATGATCAAAATATAACATACTGGTAATACCATCGAATCTAAAGCCATCGAAATTAAATTCATCAAGCCAGAATTTAACATTTGATAATAGAAAATGCAACACTTCATTTTTTCCATAATCAAAACAGTACGAATCCCAGGCTGGATGTTCGCCTCTTGAACCATCATGAAAAAACTGATATTGTGTACCATCATATCTGCCTAAACCTTCAATCTCGTTGCGCACGGCATGCGAGTGAACTATATCCATAATAACCCTTATACCAAATCCATGAGCTTCATCAATTAACTCTTTCAATTCCTCCGGCGTTCCAAACCGTGACGATACCGCAAAATAATTGCTTACATGATAACCAAAAGAACCATAATATGGATGCTCTTGAATAGCCATAAACTGAATGGTATTATATCCTAGCTTTGATATTCGGGGCAACACTTCATTCTTAAATTCAATAAATGAATTTACCTTTTCGTTTTCGCCCGACATTCCAATATGTGCTTCATAAATAATAGGAGCTACATGGGTTATTTTTTTATTATTCTTCCATTTATATTGTTTTTCAGGCATCCATACCTGAGCGCTAAAAACCTTGGTATCATCATCTTGCACTACCCGGCGACTCCATGCTGGTATTCGTTCTCCCTCTCCCTCATTCCAACATACCTTTATTCTATATAAGTCGCCATGCTTTAAGGTATCATTGTTTACCTTAAACTCCCATACACCATTCCCAATATTTATAAAAGCAAACGATTCATCGCTAATCCAGTTGGAAAAATCTCCAATCAGGTAAACCTTTTGAGCATTAGGTAGCCATTCGCGCAAAATCTTAATGCCATTCTCTTCAAACAAACCAAAAGAGAGGTACCCATTTGCAAACTGAGACAAACTGCTGTGCCGGTTATGTAAAAGCTCTTTACGTTTATTTTCAGCTTTTATCATGCGATGTTTAATAACATCACCATAAGGATTTAACCAGGAATCGTTTTGGACAAGTTTGGGTTGCTTCATACCTTTGTTTCGTTTGAATTTCCTATAAAAATAAGAAATTTACTCGGATTCAATAGTATATTTCATGCTTTAGACTGATTAATTCACAAATTTTATTGAAATTGATTTAATATTCTGATTATCAATTTTTAAAGCCAATTTAATAATGTAAAATAATTATTAAAAAATTTCCGCGTATGTTTATTTTAATGCATTTTGCTATTGCGTAACAGGTACTGTTTCACCTGCCTGCCAGCGAGACCAGTTTGCAATCCCGAAGGCTTTCGGGATGAAATATATAGAAATGCGCTTTCCGACGCTCCCGAAGTAAATTCAGGCCAACTATATCAAACTAAACACATGAATTATTCAGATACAATGTCTTTTTAAGATGTCAATTTGGATAATGCTTTTATTGGCAATAATAGTTTTATATAGACTGTGCAAGAAAACGCCAAATACTTTACCGAGAATTCAGTACTCTGAAAAGTCAAAGAATGGTAATTAGCCATCCGATAAATTCATAATTAACTAATGACAGACCTAAATTGCTTCGGTATTTTGCAAAAGTATCCATCGGTGGCTTTTCGGAGAGGACTCTGCTTTTAAACAACAAAAATAATTGAGGTGTTTACTTAAGTAATATTTGATTCTGCTTAATGTAACCCAAATTGAGCGATTCGCTATCGCAAATCTGCTCAATCGACTGAGGTCTTGTAAGGTTTTCATACTTTTCGTTTCCCCGAAATAATCGGGGCAGGCTACTCAAAATTTGAAAACCAACAATTCCTAGGTCAGCCTGTCCCGT
>JAQICC010000404.1 GCA_027858735.1 Salinivirgaceae bacterium | reverse complement strand
ACGGGACAGGCTGACCTAGGAATTGTTGGTTTTCAAATTTTGAGTAGCCTGCCCCGATTATTTCGGGGAAACGAAAAGTATGAAAACCTTACAAGACCTCAGTCGATTGAGCAGATTTGTGATAGCGAATCGCTCAAATTGGGTATTAGACTAAAAAAAAATTAATTTTCAATGTAATTCTAAAATCTAGTATCTAATGTCTTGTTATAATATATACGAATTTCATTCGTAGTCAAACCTATGGTACTTTCAGTCCATAGTGGTTTAGTTAATATCCCCTTATCTATCCTTGCTAAAAAAGAACTATTTTATTTGCAATTTTAGCTTTTACAGTAAATTCAATATCTGAGGTGAAAACACTTTCTCGAGCATTTATTGGTCGCGAAACAACCCTATAGGTTCCTGGTAATATTGGAATGGTTTGGAATCGCACTTCTGAATCTAAATTATAAATGTTAACCATTTTATTTCCTTCAACCTTGTAAATTGAGCCGTAAGCATTGGCCGAACCCTCAAAAGTTATTAGCCCTGGTTCAGGTATCATAATAAATGAGGTTTTGCTCTGTGCTATCTCTAAGTCATTTATTTTAAGACGAGGAATCGTAAGTACCTCAATAGAATATTTGCCGGTAATGTATTTATGGGTTTGGTTAACTTGTTGCACGTTTATGATTTGTGATGAATCTTTTTGTTTTACCAATACTTCAAGGTTTTTGTAGTAGTCGTTATTAAGCGATTTAACCACTAGTTTTCCTTGCGGAGTTTTAATTTTAATGGTATTATGTTCCCGAGGAATAATCTCAATACTATCAGCCCAAACTTCAGGCATTGTGTGAACTTGAATTTTATATGTAATAACAGGATCGAGACTCAAGGTGTCAGGATTGCCCAGATGATTTATAGTATGCATAAAATTGTTTAAAAGCTCACCAGTATACATATCGTAAAAAGACATGTTAACGTTGCTTTCAGTAGGCTTATTATTACGATCCAATAAATCAACCTGAACCGTGGTACTATTTAGGGCTTGAGAAACCACCACATCTAAAATTTCTTTAAACCTATCTTCATTGGCTGCATTATAGTAACGTCCAACACAGTCAAAGCTGTCTTTGAACTCTTCATCTAAACCAATTCCAATAACAAATGGTTTTAAAACAATACCCCTTTTTTGTAATTGTAGCGATACTGCACAAGGATCGCCATTGCACGATTCAATGCCATCGGTAATTAAAATAATAATGTTGCGGCATTCTTTACATTCAGGAAAATCATTTATTGACAATTCCAATGAACGTGCAATAGGTGTAGTTCCTTTAGGCCTTAATGACCGAAGTTTGCTTTTTATTTTCTGAGTATTCCTTTTGGAAAATGGAACTTCAAGTTTAGTATCATTGCAGTCTTGGGGTGGTACAGGTTTCTGATGGCCATAAACTCTTAGTGCCATTTCAACATGATTTATATTTGATAAACTATCAACTAATTCGGTCAATAATTCTCTGGCAACAGTCATTTTAGTGCCAGTTTCCCATTCAGTAAGCATGCTTTGCGAAGCATCCAGAATAAATAGAATTCGAGTTAATGGAGGTTTTTCAACCTTTTGTTGAGCCTTAGCAAATAAAACTATTGCAAAAAGTAAGATAAATAATAGAGTGATTTTTTTTAAAAATATCATAGAAAAAGCGTTTAAGCTGGCGAATATAAACAAAAAACGAGTTACTATTAAAACCTTATTCGAAGCATAAAATTGTGCATTCTAAAATGTTTTACTCAGTAAAGATTAAAACTCCGAAACGAGTTAGGTTTTGTTTTTAGAATTTTTAATAAAGTATTCTTTGTCAGATTGAGTTTTTTTTGAGATACATTATCTGTTCCAAACTTACTTGGTAAGCCATAACTAAGTGACTAAAAATAATGATATTATGATAAAAAAGATCAATAAAAAAACTGATGGATAAAATTTAAACCGTTTCTAAAATAAAATGATCACTTCAGCAAACTAAAATTGTTACCTTTGTGCACCAAAAAAATTAATAAAAATGGAAGTTATGCTAGACTTTACTGAGGTGAGCATGAACCAAATGGTGGTTCATAGTATAGGTAACAGACCCGAAGAGGAGGGTGTAAAACTATCGAAAGCTGAACTGAATATTAACGATCAAATGGTTGAAAATATTTTGAAAAGGTATTTTCTAGATCAGTTTAAGTCTGAGTATTTTTTTAGTTGTGCTCATGAGTCTGATTTGCAGCTAAATCCAGTTTATAATTTCGCAAAGCAGATATTTGCCGATCCTGCAAATTTTTATGAACAGTCGGTAAACCTCGCGCATCATCTTTATCAAAGTTCAAACCATCCGAAAATAAAAACAGGGGAGTTTTACGTTGTTAGGTTTTCAGATATAACTGTTGAAGGAGAAGTTGTTGAAGGTATTGGCTTGTTTAAATCGGAGAATAAAGACACTTATATTAGAGTTTACCAAAAAGATGATAATTTTGAAGTAGACTACGATAATGGAATAAACATAAAGAAGCTTGATAAAGGATGTTTGATTTTTAACACTGAGGAGGAATTTGGCTACAAAGTTTCAATCGTTGATACCACAAATAAGTCGGCTGATGCTGCTTATTGGCGCGATGAGTTTTTGCAGATAATGCCTCGTGAAAATGAGTTTTATCAAACCAATCAGATAATTGACATTTGCAAAGGTTTCACAGATCATGTATTAACATCGAAAAATAACGTGGACAAACAAGAACAGGTAGCTTTTGTTAAACGTGCTGAAGCTTATTTTGATAATAGCGACACTTATGATAATGAGCAGTTTAAATCTGACATTATTGGTGATGAGCAAATAAGTGAAGCTTTTGAGGAGTATAAACAAGATTTTGAAAGTGCGCGAAATTTATCTTCAGTTGATCAATTTGAATTGTCGCAACCTGCACTGAAAAAAGGAAAGAAATATTTTAGAAGTATTATAAAACTTGATAAAAATTTTCACGTTTACGTTCATTCTAATCCCGATTATATTGAAAAGGGTTTTGATAATCAGAAGAGCTTAGGATATTACAAATTATTTTTTCACGAAGAAAACTAATATTCTTCACGAACATATATTAATAAATTTAAACAGTGTAAAATGGCTAATGTAAGAGATTTTAAAAAAGATATAGATTATGTAGTAAATGAATTGGTAATAGAATGCTTTACCTATAATTTCATTTTCCCGGAAAAGAATAAGGATAATATTGCCACTATTATTTCTGAGGTAATTGAAATGGGTAACGATTTACTCAAAAAGGTTAATGAAGTAAAGCCAACAAAAGATAATTCAGCAAAAGCTCAGTTTAAGCTTATAAGAAAAGAATTCACCTCAAACGTTGAAAGTTTTATTGAAAAACTTGATAAATTAGAAAAAGAGTAACTTTTTAAACTTCAAGGTGCTTTTCTTCAACAATAATTATAATTTTGCAAACTTGAAAAAATGAAAATATTATTGGTATGATAAAAATTACATTTCCAGATAATAGTGTACGTGAATTTGAAGAAGGGATTAATGGTTATGAAATAGCCAAGAATATTAGTCATGGTTTGGCTAAATCGGTATTGGCAATAACTGTTAATAATGAACTTTGGGATTTAACACGTGCAATAAACAGCGATGCATCTATTAAGCTTCATAAATGGGATGAAGAAGAAGGGAGGCATGCCTTTTGGCATTCTTCAGCTCACCTAATGGCAGAAGCACTTCAGGAGTTATACCCAGGTGTAAAATTTGGTATTGGCCCCACAATTGAAAATGGCTTTTATTACGATGTTGATTTAGGCGAAGGAAAACAAATATCGGAAGGCGATTTTGCTACCATTGAGAAGAAAATGCAGGAATTAGCTTCTAAAAAAAATGAATATCAGCGCAGCGAGGTTTCTAAAACCGAAGCTTTAGATTATTTTGGAGGAATTCAAGAAGGATATAAAGTTGAGCTTATTAATGATCTTGAAGATGGTTCAATTAGTTTCTATAAACAAGGAGGCTTTACTGATTTGTGTCGTGGGCCACATTTGCCAGATACAGGCTTAATTAAGGCAATTAAAGTTTTAAGTGTTGCCGGTGCATATTGGCGAGGCGATGAAACACGCAAGCAGCTTACTCGCGTTTATGGTATTGCTTTCCCGAAAAAAACAATGCTCGATGAGTATTTAGTTATGCTTGAGGAAGCAAAAAAGCGTGATCATCGAAAAATTGGGAAAGAACTTGAATTGTTTTGCTTTTCGCAAAAAGTAGGACAGGGGTTACCTTTATGGTTGCCAAGGGGAGCTGAATTGCGTGAGCGTTTAGAAAATTTTTTAAAAGGAGTACAGCGTAAATATGGCTACAGTCCTGTAGTTACGCCACATATTGGGCAAAAAGAATTGTATGTAACTTCAGGGCATTATGCAAAATATGGTGCCGATTCTTTCCAGCCTATTAGCACTCCAGCTGAAGGCGAGGAGTTTTTGCTAAAACCAATGAACTGCCCTCACCACTGCGAAATATATAAATTTAAACCACGCTCATATAAAGATTTACCAATTCGTTTTGCTGAATTTGGAACTGTTTACCGTTACGAGCAAAGTGGAGAATTGCATGGTTTAACAAGAGTTCGCGGCTTTACTCAAGACGATGCACATATTTTCTGTCGTCCTGATCAGCTAAAAGAAGAATTTATTAAAGTAATAGATATAGTCCTTTATATTTTCAAGACCTTAAAATTTGACGATTTTACAGCTCAAATTTCATTGCGCGATTCTAACAATATGGAGAAGTATATTGGCAACGAAGATAATTGGGATAAAGCTGAAAGTGCAATTATTGAAGCTTGTGATAAAAAAGGATTGGATACAACTTTAGAAACCGGTGAGGCTGCCTTTTATGGTCCTAAGCTTGACTTTATGGTTCGCGATGCCATTGGCCGTAAATGGCAGTTAGGTACTATACAGGTTGATTATAACTTGCCGGAACGTTTTGAATTAGAATACATTGGAAGTGATGATAAAAAACATCGTCCGGTTATGATTCACCGAGCACCCTTTGGTTCAATGGAACGATTTGTGGCTGTTTTAATAGAACACACTGGAGGTAAGTTTCCATTATGGTTAACACCAGAACAGGCCGTGATTTTACCAATTAGTGAAAAATATAACGAATTTGCTAAAAAAGTTTCAGATTCTCTAAATAATTGCGATATTCGCACCGCAATTGACGACCGAAACGAAAAGATTGGCAGAAAGATACGTGATAACGAGTTAAAACGTATACCTTACCTGTTAATTGTTGGTGAAAAGGAATTTGAAACCAATACTGTTTCAGTACGCAAACAAGGTGAAGGCGACAAGGGTACAATGACCGTTGATGAATTTGCACAACAGGTAGAAAAAGAAGTAAAAGAATTATTAAATATTAACTAAAATAGGAGGACCAAGCCATAGCAGGACCAAGATACAATAGAAGAGGCTTTCAAAAAAGAGAAGAGAAAGTTCTTTTCAAAATCAACGAAGCAATTAGAGCTACACATATTCGTTTAGTAGGTGATAATGTAGAAGAGCCAGGTATTGTTTCTGTTCAGGATGCGTTAAAAATTGCGCAAAAACTTGAACTTGATTTAGTCGAAATATCTCCAAAAGCTGATCCGCCAGTTTGTAAGATAATTGATTATAGTAAGTTTCTTTATGAGCAAAAGAAGAAACAGAAAGAAATGAAGTCAAAGGCTACCAAAGTGATCGTTAAGGAGATTCGGTTTGGGCCAAATACTGATGAGCATGATTATAATTTCAAAAAAAATCATGCGGAAAAATTCCTTGAAGAGGGAGCAAAATTAAAGGTTTATGTGTTCTTTAAAGGACGATCTATCTTATTTAAAGATAAAGGAGAAATTTTGTTGCTAAGACTGGCTCAAGAGCTTGAAGAATTGGGTAAGGTTGAGCAATTACCTCGTTTAGAGGGAAAAAGAATGACTATGTTTATTACACCCAAAAAGAAAAATTAGTTTTTTATTTGATTAAATTGAACAATCATGCCAAAAATGAAAACAGTTTCCGGTGCGAAAAAGCGTTTTGTGTTAACAGGATCCGGAAAAATTAAAAGAAAACATGCTTTCAAAAGTCATATTTTGACTAAGAAGTCAAAAAAACGTAAGCGCAATCTAACTTATTTTACAACAGTACACAAAGCTGATATGAGCAATATTAAGCTTTGTTTAGCTAGGAAATAAGAAATTTAAAAGTTAAATCTGGATTGAATTAGCCGGTAAAAGTTTTCTAAAGGAGAGGAACGCTAACCAGTCCGTAAAAATTAAAAGTTATGCCTAGATCAGTAAATGCTGTAGCATCAAGAGCAAGAAGAAGAAAATTAATGAAAGAGACCAAAGGTAACTTTGGAGCTCGTAAAAATGTGTGGACGGTTGCAAAAAATACCTACGAAAAAGGTTTACAATATGCATACCGCGACAGAAAAGCAAAAAAACGTACTTTCAGAGGCCTATGGATTCAGCGTATTAACGCAGGTGCTCGTGTTCATGGAATGTCGTACTCGGAGTTTATTGGTAAATTGGGAAAGGCCAATGTGGATATTAACCGTAAGGTTTTAGCTGACTTAGCTATGAATCATCCGCAAGCTTTTGAAGCAATTTGCAATACGGTGAAATAAAACAATAAGTTTTAAATAAATATAGTCAGGCCATCCCGAGTATTCGGGATGGCTTTTTCCATTTTTAGGGTTTAGATATCATTTATTATTACATCTTTAGCTTCGTGATTACTCTTTTTAGCTTTTCGTAATTTTTCAACATTTTCAGGAAGATACAATTCTTTTGATGCAACATCTATATAGTTTTTTAACTCCGATAAAAAGTCATCAATATCAGAAAATTCACAAATAACCTCCGCTTTACTATATAAAATCGATAAATAAGCTATTTCTTTTTGTTCGGTTTGAACAAAGCCGATTTTGATATTACCTTCAGTAATATAGGTCATGCTACCATGACTATTATTATCTTCTTTCTTCCGATAGTCATTAAGCATAGTATTTAGTACTACTATTATTTCTGGATACTCTGAATTATCAATATAGCTTACAAGTTCTTTTGAAGACAGTGCAAGCTCATTATCGGTATTGATATATTCGGGTATTAATATCATTTTTATTCCCTTTTGCTCATTGCTACCATCTTGCGATGTGTACTTTACAGCTTCAATAACAAGATTTACTTTGTTTATTCCCTTTGTTGATTCAAGTTCCCAACTTTCAACGGAGTGGGTAGTTTGCTTTTTATCAAGTTCAGTTAATATTTTCGATTTGGGAGCTGATCCAAAGTCTATCTGCGCCTGACTGGAAAGGCTTAGTCCTAAAGTAATAACAAAAAATGCTAATTTCTTCATGTTTTTAATAATTAGTTAAGTGTTTCATCTGCCTACCGCAGGCAGGTTTTTAATCATATTTTTTTATAAAAGCACAAATGTTGATAAAGCATCACCCTCCGAGCGGGTTTCATTTGGGTATTTTTTAGTAATTCAATTAGTACACTTAAAATTATGAAAATTACTCGACAATATGAAAGATAAATGCATAAAGCCCTAAAAGCATGTTTGAAATGTATCTTTATAGTTAAAATTTATTAAACATTCACAAATATAAAACAGCTAATCCAAAACTTTATTAGCTATTTCCATACCAATCTGTAGAGCCATGAGGTTTATATTTATTATGTCGTCACCCTTTTTACTAAACAGTTCAACAATCCCATTTTGAATAGATTCGTAATTAATATGGTTTAAAAATGGTGTTGCTGCACCTAAAATAACCATGTTTGATGCTAATTTTGAACCTATATTTGCTGCCAATTCATCAGCGTTAAATAAAACAGTTCGTTCAAGGGTATTGAGTTTTTTCAATACCTCATCAAGCTGAGGGTAATTTGGAATATTTAGAAAAGGTGCAGTATTGGTTACAATATATCCTTCCTTCGCTAAAAAAGGCAAATACCTTAGCGATTCCATAGGTTCAACTGATAGAATTAAATCGGCTTCACCTTTGGGTATCAAGTCGGAATAAATAGGTTTGTCAGAAATTCTCATATGTGAAAGCACAGCTCCTCCACGTTGGCTCATTCCATGCGTTTCAGATTGTTTAACCTGTAAAGTATTTTTAAGAGCAGCTATTCCAATTACAGATGCGATTGATAATATCCCTTGCCCTCCAACTCCTGCTAGTATAATATCTGTTTTCATTTTTTCTTTGTGTTTGAAATATTTACTTTTCTTAATTTAACATCTCTTCGGTTTTTTTGGACACAAATTCTTCGCGGAATAATAACAGACACGCCATTATACGCAAGCTCTTTTTTTATCATACTTACGAGTTCTTCGTGATTCTTTTTAACAGGATTAATAACGTGCAAATGCTCTATTTCAACACCTAGCGCAAGGCAAATATCCTCAATTTTACCTTTTGCCGACGATTCTTGTCCTCCTGTCATTGAGGTAGATTCATTATCGGATATAATTATTGTAATAGGGGTGTTTTCAATCACGGCATCGAGTAAGCCGGTAATTCCGGAATGCGTAAATGTTGAGTCCCCAATAACAGAAAGTGCAGGTATAAGACCTGCATCAGCTGCACCTTTTGCCATGGTTATTGATGCACCCATATCAACACAGGTGTTAATGGAATTATAGGGTTCCAATGCTCCAAGAGCATAACAACCGATATCAGAAAATACCCGTCCATCACCATAAGTTGCAATGGCTATATTCATGGCTTTGTAAACATCATGATGTCCACATCCCACACATAATGCAGGTAAACGGTTTTCAATTATTTCAGGTATATCCCATCCGTATTTTGTAGGTAAATTCAGTGCTTTTGCAACACTGTCTGGTGTTAATTCACCTATCCGAGGTAGCGTACCATCAAGTCTTCCTGAAACATTCTCTTTTTCAAGTATTCCTTTTAGCAATTCTTCAATTATTGGGTATCCCTCTTCAAGAACTACAATTTTATCAGTTTCTTCGGATAAGCGTTTAACGTATTTTCTTGAGATCGGATATTGAGAAATTTTAGCAATAGGATAGGGGCATCCATCAGGGTAATTTTCCATTAAATAATTAAATGCAATACCACATGCTACAATTCCAATAGACTTGTTCTCTCCATCAACATATCTATTATATTTGCTATTATTAGAAGCTTCAATAAAATTCTTTTGATTCGCAATAAGCTTTTGATATTGTATCCGTGCAAAATTTGGAAGAAGAACAAATTGCCGTGGATTTTTTGGCAATGAAACATTGTTTTCTGCAAGTTTTTCATTTAATTCAACAACCGACCGTGAGTGCGCTAAACGAGTAGTAATTCTTAGCAAAACGGGTACTCCAAATTTTTCTGATATTTGAAATCCATAATAGGCCATATCATAGGCTTCTTGTTGATCAGAAGGTTCAAGGGTAGGTATTTGAGCAAATTTGCCATAGTAGCGCGAATCTTGCTCGTTTTGACTTGAATGCATTGAAGGATCATCGGCAACAGCTACAACCATACCGCCGTTTACACCGGTAATTGCGGCATTCATAAAACTATCAGCGGCTACATTTAATCCAACATGTTTCATGCAAGTCAGTGCTTTTTTACCTGCATACGACATTCCCAAAGCGGCTTCCATAGCAGTTTTTTCGTTAGCCGACCATTTACAATGAATTTTTTTTTCTATGGCGTATTTATTATTTTGAATATATTCTGTTATTTCGGTTGAAGGCGTGCCTGGGTAGGCATATACACCAGAAATACCACCATCAATGGCTCCTTGTGCAATGGCTTCAACTCCCAATAATACCTTTTGCATGGTTAAAAATTTAAATATTGTGAAAAATAAAAAGAAAAATTTAATTGTGATTTGAACCCTAATTTGGTTAGGTTAAATACTTGCGGTAGGTTTATTTTATAGACCACCAAAGCGTTTAAGAAAACCTACAAGTATGGCTACCACAAAATAAAAAATAGATGGAAGATGCGTATGATTCACTGTTGTTGTATTATTTGTTACAAAAATAAAACAATTAGGAGCCATCTTATGCCTATCGAATATGTTGTTAGAAAGGTTTGTTAATTCAATAGGTTTTGAAATTTTCAGGATAATATCGTAGCAATAATGTTGCGATTGCCACCATGATTCCGAAACTCACAATAGTAAATACCTTGCCATGTACCTAAATTTATATGGTAATTAGTAATGGGTATGGTTAATTCTGCACCAAAAAGTGAAGATTTTATATGGGCCGGCATATCATCAGCTCCTTCAAAAACATGACTATACACCGGATGATTTTCTGGTATTAGTTTATTTATAAAAGCTTCAAAATCATCACGTACGGAAGGGTCAGCATTTTCATTAAGAGTTAATCCGGCTGATGTGTGTTTAATTAAAAGATGAAGTAACCCATTTTCAGGTAATTCAGGTAATTGTGTGAGTATTTTACTGGTTATTAAATGAAAGCCTCTGGAATACCCTGATAGTTTAATGTTTGTTTGTAAAACCATTATTGTAATATAATTTGATATTTAAACTTCTAATGTAACAATAATTTCTCTTTGAATTAGTTTTAAATGCATTGGTAATTGTGATGTGAAATTTCGCCAAACCAAATAAAAAGGTATTTTTGCCCATTGTTTAAATCTAACATTCAGAACAAGTGAATAAAACTATTTTAACATCTCTTATATTCTTTTTTTTAAGTCTTTCATTGATTGCGCAGGTTGGCACTTTGACAGGTATTGTTTCTGATGTTAATGGAGAGCCATTGGAGTTAATCAATGTAAGTGTTAAAAATTATCCCCTTGGTACATCAACAAATTCAAATGGGTATTTTGAAATTGAGGCTAAGCCAGAAATTGAATACGTGATAGTTTTTTCTAGCATTACACACAAGATTGTCGAGAAAAAAATTGTACTAAAAGCTGGCCAGCAAATAAAACTAAACATAGCGCTTGATTCAAAATCGGAACAAATACAAGAAATTGATATTGAAGACAAACAAGTTCGTAAAACCTCATTAAGCAGGCTCGATCCTAAAATCTTGACGGTTATTCCTGAGACTTCTGGAAATTTCGAAAGTATTATAAAAACCTTGCCCGGTGTTTCTTCAAATAATGAATTAAGCTCACAATACTCGGTTAGGGGCGGTAATTTCGACGAAAATCTGATTTACGTGAACGATGTTCAGATTTATCGTCCGTTTTTAATACGATCGGGGCAACAAGAAGGGTTAAGTTTTATAAATTCCGATATGGTATCATCGGTACTTTTCTCGGCTGGAGGATTTGACGCAAAATACGGTGATAAAATGTCATCGGTGTTAGATATTCGCTATAAAAAACCCACAAAATTTGGAGGAGCTGTATCGGCTAGTTTAATGGGCGGTGCAGTAATGTTAGAAGGACGATCGAAAAATAGCAAGTTTACGCACATTACAGGTTTTAGATATAAAACAAGTGAATACGTTTTAAACTCCTTAGAAACAGAGGGAACTTATGATCCAAAATTTCTCGATTTTCAGACTTATTTAACTTACGCATTAAGTAAAAAGTTTGAAGTAAGCCTTTTAGGAAATATTGCCAATAACTCGTTTACATTTAGCCCTCAAAATCGCAAAACCAAATTTGGCACTGTAAATGATGCATTAGAATTGGATATGTATTACGAGGGACAAGAGGTTGATAAATTTCAAACAGGTACTGGGGCTGCAACTCTAACATTTAAACCACATGATAGGTTGAATTTAAAGTTAGTAGGTTCGGGCTTTGTCACCAATGAACAAGAGACCTTTGATATTCTTACAGCATATGCAATTAACGCAGTTAGCAATGATTTAGGCTCGGATAATTTAGGGGATAGCATTGCAAATTTAGGAGCGGGAACATACCTGCTACATGGTAGAAACTTTCTTTATGCTACGATAATTGCTGTGGAGCATAAAGGTAATTTTTATAATGGTTTTCAGAATTGGCAATGGGGTATCAAAGCGCAACAAGAACGAATTGAAGATCAGCTAAATGAATGGAAAATGGTTGATTCTGCCGGGTATTCTATGCCTTTAGATGAGAATGAATTAATGATGTTTTATAGTGCGAGAGCAAATAACACCATTATATCAATGCGTTACAATGCATTTTTGCAAAATACAAACACCTACGATATTCATTCAAACGAACTTAACGTAACCATTGGTGCCAGAGCAGCTTACTGGGATTATAATGATGAATTTGTAGTAAGCCCAAGGGTAAATATTGCACTAGAGCCTGATTGGGAAAAGGATTTCGTGTTTCGGTTTTCAACCGGCTTTTACCATCAACCGGCTTTTTATAAGGAGATGCGTACACGTGAAGGTATTTTGAATGAAAATATTAAGGCGCAAAAATCAACGCACTTTGTGCTTGGTGCCGATTATAACTTTAAAGCATGGGGCCGACCTTTTAAATTAGTTGCAGAGGCTTATTATAAACATCTAACTGATTTGGTTTATTATCAGGTTGATAATGTGAGAATAATTTATTCGGGTCAAAACGATACTGATGGCTATGCATATGGTTTAGATATGAAAATAAATGGGGAGTTTGTAAAAGGGGTTGATTCTTGGTTAAGCTTATCGGTAATGCGCACACAAGAGAAATTACGACAATTGCATAGTGATGAACTTGATGATGAAGGTAATGAGATTGTTCTTCACCCGGGTTATATGCCACGTCCTTCAGATCAAAGAGTAAATCTTGGAATGTTTTTTCAAGATTATTTTCCAGGAAACCCGGATTATAAAATGCACATGCAAATTAATTTCGGTACGGGTCTTCCATTTAATCAACCTAGTAAAACTTTGCGTTACGATAGGCTTAGAACAAAGGCATATCAGCGTGTGGATATTGGATTTTCTAAAGTATTAAAGCGGTCGAATAAAAATTACCCTAAAGGGCATTATTTACATCATGTAACTGACGCCTGGATTAGCGCAGAGGCTTTTAACTTGTTTGATAGAGAAAATACCATTTCGCACGAATGGGTTACAGATTATCAGGGGCGTGAATATGGGGTAGAGAATAGTTTAACCGGGTTTAGGCTAAATGTAAAACTAACCGTTCATTTTTAGTGAGTAAAGCGGAGGCAATTATAGAACTAAATAAATTTCCTAATATTGGTAAAATATTAGCTGAAAGACTATTTTTTGCAGGAATAGAGTCGCCAAAACACTTATTGGACATGGGAACACAAGATGCTTTTATTCGTTTGCTAGCCTACGATTCCACGGCCTGTATTCATCAATTGTATGCTATTGAAGGAGCTGTTAGAGGTTTTCGTTGGCATGATTTATCAAAATCTAAAAAAAATGATTTGTTAGATTTTTATAAAAGTTTAAAAGTATATTAAAAAAAAATCTAAGTTATTTTTATAAGTTTCCACTTATAATTTAGGTTTGTATGTAGATTCCCTTTTTTAGTATCTTAGCGCCGTTTTTAATAATACAAATTCTTATGCAATTTCTATATCCAAAGGTTTTATGGGCTTTATTCACGCTTATTATACCAATTATAATTCACTTATTTAATTTTCGACGATATACTACAGTTTACTTTAGTAATGTTTCTTTTCTTCAGAATATTCGAAAAGAATCAAAGTCAAAGTCTACACTAAAAAACCTTTTTTTATTATTGCTTCGTTTATTGGTTTTAGCATTTTTAGTATTTGCGTTTGCCAAACCTTATATTCCGAATTCTAAAAATGAGCAGCTTTCTGAAAATCCGCACGTAGCTATATATATTGATAATTCATTTAGCATGGAGGCTGAAGGTAAGTATGGTATTCTGCTTGAATCTGCTAAAGTAAAAGCAAAAGAAATTGCTTCAATTTTGCCTCGCAGTACAAAGTATTTATTAGTTACCAATGAGTTTTCAGTAGTACATCAACGATTTGTTGGAAGTGAGCAATTTGTTGATTGGGTTTCACAAATACATAGTACACATATAGTTCGTAATTTGAATGAAGTATATTCGAAAATTTCAATAAATTTTCCTTCTATTGATGTGAAATCAAAACCCCAAGTATACCTTATTTCCGATTTTCAGAATATTTTGTTTAAAAATTTTGAAGATAACCAAGCTCATGATTTCAATGTGGCCGCACTTCCGGTTATTAATAAGACATTAGGTAACCTAAATATTGATTCAGTTTGGTTTGAGACACCGGGGCATTATAAAGGGAAAGAGGAACGAATTCATATTTTGCTTAAAAACTATTCAACAGATGATTACAGGGATATTCCTTTGATGTTACATGTTAATGACACCTTAAGATCGTCTGTAGTATTTAATATTGAAGCAAATAAATCAAAAGAAGTGGTTATTCCGTTTACAAATTGGAATTCGGGTTGGGTTAAAACACATATAGCTATAAATGATTATCCCATTACATTTGATAATACCTTGTATTTTAGTTTTGAGATTAAAGATAAAAAATCGGTATTAATTATAAATGGGGATCAAGTAGAGCACTATTTTGAAGCTTTGTATAAAAACGATGAAAATATTGTATATCAAGCGGTTGATAAAAACGATATACCGTATAATAATTTTCAAAGTTTCGAGGTTGTTATATTGAACCAATTATCAAGCTTGCCATCAGGTTTAATTAGCGAAATTGTTGACTATGTTAAACGAGGTGGATATTTGGCATTCATACCTTCAATTGAGGCAGACCTGTCAACTTATACTTTGCTTACAAATAAATTACAGGCGATACAATTTGCTGAATTTATTGAGCAAGAGGGATCGGTAGCAAAGGTTGACTTTAATGATAAGCTTTTTAATACTGCTATTGATAAGGATATGTCTAAAATCCGTTATCCTCAATATAAAGGTTTTTATCCAATAAGCTTTCCACAAAAATCAAATGTTAAAACCTTATTCAGAACCGAATCTGACTTTCCTGCTTTTGTTACTTTTGCTTTTGGGACAGGGCAATTTTATTTTTCAGGGATTCCTATTCATTCTGAAATTTCTGATTTAGGAACCCACCCGCTTTTTGTGCCACTTTTTTATAACATTGCCTTGTTTGCTTCTGAGCCATCTGATTTATACAGTTGGATAAATCCCCAATTACATAGTCGACTTAAACTAAATAAAAACTCAGCAGTATCTCCAAACCTTGTTAAGTTCAATGAGCAAGTTGAGCTAAAACCCAAATTTAACGTAGCAAGCAATATGCTAACTCTTTATCCTTCAGTTGAAAACTTAAAAGCGGGGCATTATACTGTTTTTTCCGGTAATCATTTATTAGGTTACGTATCTTATAATTATGATAGATCAGAATCAGACATGACATATATGCTCATTGAAAATATTAGAGAAAAATTAGCTCAACATGAAAATTCATATGTAGAAGTGATTGATATTGACGACAAGGCTTTTGAGAAACTGATTAAAAAGGAGACTAATGGTACGCCACTAAGTCAACTATTTTTCTTTTTTGTTGCAATATTTTTGCTAAGCGAAATGGTTTTGCTAAGGTTTTTTACTTGAAGCATCTTCACAATTGTGATCTTATAAATAAAAAGCCACATTCCATTTTATTGGGATGTGGCTTTTTATTTATTTTAAGGCTTTAAAATTTGCAGTATATAGTCCAATCCATAAAGCATTAAAAATTAATGTAAAGGTTGAGTATTCAGGAAGAAAAACTGCAACTGCATTGACTCCGGCATATATAAAAAAGCCAATTCGCTTTAAGTTTATCATCAATAGTGCACCTACTAGAGAACCTGCCGATATAACTAAACCAATAATTAAGTCTATTCGAGTTAAATTAAATTCACCTGCCATGGGTCCATTTTTAACGAATTCTAATATCCAATCATAGGCGAAAATAAACACGGTGCCAGCTATTAAGCCAAATCCACTACCAATAAAAGTTAAAATGCATAATACCGTTAAAAATTGGGGTTTCTCTTCTTTTTGGAAGTAATTATTTTCTTGATTGTTCAATAAATTTTCATGTTGCTCCATAGTTCATTTTTTTTTGTTGATTAAATATAATACTTTGATGGATAAATTAATGCATGGTTACAATTCTTTTAGAATAATTAGAGAATTAAAATTTATAATGCATGATTTATTAGGATATCCTTTTGTCAATCAATAAAATAGCATGTTAAAAAACCTATTTAGGAAAGTAAAAGAGTTTAAGTTGCATATTAGCAACAAAATAAGATTTTTATAGATGTTTTATATTATAATTTTGTAGGGGAATATGTGTTAGAATTCCTTTACCTTGTAATATGATCATGAATTTATTTAATCAAAAAAAAAATACTATGGAAAAAATGACCGCACAGCAGTACATGGACAGAGAATCAAAATATGGAGCACATAATTACCATCCGTTACCAGTAGTACTTGAAAAGGGAGAAGGTGTTTTTGTTTGGGATATTGAAGGGAAGAAATATTTTGATTTTCTTTCAGCATACTCTGCAGTAAATCAAGGACATTGTCATCCTAAAATTGTAAATGCGATGATTGAGCAAGCCAAAAAACTTACATTAACTTCTCGAGCCTTTTATAATAGTTCGCTTGGTGAGTTTGAGGAATATATAACCAAATACTTTGGCTACGATAAAGTTTTACCCATGAATACCGGTGCTGAGGCTGATGAAACAGCCTTAAAGCTTTGTAGAAAATGGGGATATATGAAAAAAGGCATTCCAACAAACGAGGCTAAAATTATTTGTTGCAATGAAAATTTCCATGGTCGAACCATCTCCATTATTTCAATGAGTACCGATCCAGATGCATATGAAGGTTTTGGACCTTATACCCCAGGTTTCGTTAAAGTACCTTATAACGATCTGGAGGCATTAGAAAATGAACTAAAGGATCCAAATGTTGCTGGATTTATTGTGGAACCAATTCAGGGTGAAGCAGGAGTTTTTGTACCCGATAGTGGTTACCTTAAAAAGGCATCGGATCTTTGCAAAAAATACAATGTGCTATTTATAGCCGACGAAGTACAAACCGGTATTGCCAGAACCGGTAAACTCCTAGCCTGTGACCATGAAGGTGTTCGTCCTGATATTGTAATTCTTGGCAAAGCTATATCAGGGGGGGTATTCCCAGTATCATGCGTGTTGGCGGATGATGATGTTATGCTTTGCATTAAACCGGGAGAGCATGGCTCAACTTATGGTGGAAATCCTATTGCAGCTAAGGTTGCTATGGCTGCACTTGATGTGATTAAAAATGAAAAATTGGCTGAAAATGCAGAACGCTTAGGTGAAATATTCCGTCAGGAATTAAGTAGCATTGTATCGGATATGATTGAACTGGTGCGCGGGAAGGGGCTGCTAAATGCCGTTGTAATTAAGCCAAAAGGAGATAAAACAGCTTGGGATGTTTGTGTAGTAATGAAAGAAAACGGAGTTTTGGCAAAACCTACCCATGGTCACATAATTAGGTTTGCACCTCCTTTGACTATAACAGAAAATGAATTGCGCGAAGCTATGGAAAAAATTAAGAAGACATTTAAGCAGTTTGAGTAATTGAATCGACAGCTTTGGTTAGGGATGTAGTTTTTTCTACATCCCTTTTTCTTTATTTTCAATCTAATTTTCTGTATATTGTACATAATCGATTATCTTTTTATAGGATAAGGTTTTGTCATTATCAATTATGCACCATTCGATAAAATATTTTTGTTTAGTTTTAATAGCTGCATTGCTGTTTATTTCAAAAATGAGCATTTCTCAGGTTAATGAAACAAGAATTTACGATATATTTCAGGATACATTGCTTATTATAAACGGGAAAGCAATTGATTCTGAAAGAATATTAATGAAACGTTTGCAGGTTGTTGAGGCTGATACTTTCGAAGTTAATCAAAAAGGTATTAAAGTTTTAGGTTTTACCATGACAGCGTTTGCACTTGGACGATCAATCGAATTGATTTCACAGAAGCCAATTTTTTCAAAAGAAATGAAAGATGAAATATTAAATAAACAGACGAATTTTAAGTTTATATCTATAAAAAATATAAATTTACAAACCAAAGATGGCAGAGCGGTTAACCCATCGCTTGAGACCATTAAAATTATTTTTGGCAACTGAATGTAAAGAAGTATGAAAGTTTTTAAGCAATTGTTTACTGTTGGTTTTGTTTTAATGAGCCTTGTTTCGTTTTCGCAAGCAAACGATTATAAAGTTCGGAAATGTTTTGGATACCAGAGAGATAGTTGTAAGGTTAGTCAAAATATTTATTATAAAGTTCATGATGCATCGCGAAGTGCGCTTTTTTTAAAGGGACAAACTTCGAAAACAGTTTTAACAATCTATAATGGTCGCGATTACCGGGTTTCGTTATGTTGGGCTCCAGTCTTAGGTAATCGAATTTTATTTAAAATTATTGATAATGAAACCGACAATGTTTTATATGATAATGCAAATGATGAATTTAGTTACGATTTTGAATTTACTGTGGCACAAAGCAGAGAAATAGAAATTCAAGTAACCATACCAGGGAGCAGTGATCTAACTCAGGCAACTAATGAGGATGAGTTAATTTTTGTGGAGAAAGATAAAGAGATGGGGTGTGTTGGTGTATTAATTGAGCATATGATTACCCCTACCAAAGGGTTTTAATTATGTTTAAAAAGTATATTCTTTTTATTATAATATTCAGTCCGTTTCAATATAATTTTGCTCAGGAATGCTTTGAATATTATAAAAGTGCTTGCATACCCAAATCAAGCAATTTTATATATACAGAGAATAATTCAAGTGTTAGCTTTCAATTTACATCAGGTGAATTAAAAGAAATACCATTTACTTTAATTTTAGGTATTGATTATAGAATTACCCTTTGTGCAGATAAGAAATTTGAAGACATCATAAAGTTTATTATTAGAGCCAAAGATGGTAACGAAATTTATAACAATAGTCAGCAAAATTTTAATTTGAATCTTGAGTTTGCCTGTAGAAAAACTCAAGATGTAACCTTCGAATTAATTGCGCCAGAACCCAATATTGGTAATAACGATACTGTTTTAATTGATGGGTGTATGGGAGTTTTAGTTGAGGAAATGGTATCCGTAAAAACTGGTTTTTAAGTTATTTGTTGATTTAATAAATTCTTATATATTTCCATCATTTTTTTTGCATTTATTGAACTCTCAAACCTCTGAACATATTCAAATCCATCATTTACTAATTGTTTTGAATATTCTGGGTTATGGAGTATTTTATCAATTCCTTCTGCAATTGAGTTTTCATCATGAGGATCACAATAATAGGCTCCGGGTCCAGCTGCTTCTGGCAAAGAAGATATGTTTGATGTAATGGCAGGAGTGTTGCTCCATAAGGCTTCAATTAGCGGAATTCCAAACCCTTCATAAACCGAGGGGTAAATAAAAATACTAGCATTTTGGTAAATTGCCGGAAGATCAATAAAAGAAACTTCGGACGTGAAAATGATTTTTTCTTTCAGCTGATGTTTGGCAATATATTTTTCAACTTTGTTCTGATAATCTTTACCTTTTCCAACAACAACCAAAGGTAATTGCATATCGTTCTTTAATTTATTTAAAGCTTTTACAATTCCTAATAGGTTTTTTCTTTCAATAATTGACCCAACATAAAGAAGGTATTTTTTGGGAAGGTTATATTTCGAAAGTGTTGTTTCAATTTCTATATCGCTCAATAAAACTTTAAAATTGGGTTGACAGCTTTGATAAACAACCTCAATTTTTTCTTCAGGAATATGATAATATGCTTGTAAGTCGTTTTTTGTACTTTCGCTAACAGCAACTATTTTATTGGATTTTTCACAGGCATGCCTAAATTTATAATCGTAAATAGATCGGTCAATTAATCTAAAGTCGTTAGGATAGGTTTTGTATATAAGATCGTGTATGGTAACTACCGATTTTGCGCTAGTTTTGTTTATACCTATTGGCAGTTCATGAGATAATCCATGGAAAATATCAAGATTTATTTTATTAATTTCTTTTGTGCATAATTTTGTACGCCAAAGGTTTTTAAAGATGGTATTTGGTTCATGAATTTTATAAGGTTGTAATAAAAATGTTTCAGTATCGGGTTTATTCTGTTTTTTTGTTGTAAAAAGGTGATATTCGTGGTTTGGGTATTGCTCATTTAACCCTTGAACAACAGTTCTGCTATAATTGCCTAACCCGGTAAAGTTATTAAATAGCCTTTTGGCGTCAAATCCGATTTTAAGCATACTAAATTAATTTTGGCTAAAAACAAATGCTATAATATTCGCACCCATCTTAAGGGCATTTGTTCTTGTTTTTTTTGAGTCGTTATGTACTTCAGCATCCTCCCAACCATCACCTAAATCGCATTCGAATGTATAAAAACAAACAAGTCGGTTATTATAAATAAGTCCAAACCCTTGAGGGGCTTTTTGATCGTGCTGATGTATTTTTGGTAAGCCTTTTTCAAACTCATATACTTGATGGTAGATAGGATGATCAAAAGGCAACTCAATAAAACTGTTATCAGGGAAAATTTTTTTCATTTCCCTTCTTATGTACTTATCCAGTCCATAATTATCATCAATATGTAAAAAGCCGCCCGATTCAAGATACAGTCTCAGGTTTTTGATGTCGGAGTCAGAAAAAACTACATTTCCATGTCCGGTTAAATGAACGAATGGTACATTAAAAATATCGCTACTGCCAACATCAATCGTTAAAGGTTCAGAATTGATGGTAGAATTAAGGTTTTTGTTGCAAAAATCGATTAAGTTTGGTAGCGATGTTGGATTGGCATACCAATCACCACCTCCACTGTACTTCAATAGTCCAATTTTTACAGGTTGAGCATATGAATAACAAGTAATAAGAAGTATGATAGTTAGATAAATTGCTCTATTCATCTTTCAAAATATTAACGGAATGACATGCTACTATTCCTGCAGTTTCTGTTCTAAGCCTCGATTTCCCTAAATGTACTTCCTGATAACCTAATTCAATTGCTTTCTCAATTTCGATAGCTGAAAAATCACCTTCAGGACCGATAAGAACAATAAAATCTTGAGAATTGCTGAGTTTTGATTTAAAGGATGGTTTTGGTGTATCTTCACAATGTGCAATGAACCTGTTACCTTTATAATTGGCACTTAAAAAATCGGAAAATTTTGTGAGTTCATTTAATTTTGGTCTATATGCTTTAATAGATTGTTTCATAGCTGATAAAATAATCTTAAATAGCCTATCTGTTTTTATCGTTTTTCTTTCGCTTCGTTCACAAAGAATAGGTGTGATTTCGTCTATTCCAATTTCAGTTGCCTTTTCAAGAAACCATTCAAATCGGTCAATATTCTTTGTGGGGGCTATGGCAATATGTAATCTATAATTTCTTCGGTTGTATTGTTCAATTTTTTCAATTACCCGTATAATGCATTTTTTTGCATCCGGGTCGTCAATAATTCCGTAATAGAGTCCTCCAATACCATCAATCATGCAAATTTCATCGCCTGCTTCAAGTCTTAACACTTTTATTGCATGCTTCGATTCTTCCTCAGGCAACTGGTATGTAATTTTTTTAATATTGGGCGTGTAAAATACTTGCATTTTTTATTTTTTTGAAACTTGTAAATATAGTAAGAATAGTACATTTTTTGAGTTTCGTTAATAAAAAGATTACCGGCGTTTGTAAAATGAAAAGTCACCGTCATTTGAAAGTATTAAATTTTATAAGCCTGTTGGATCCATTATCTTTGTTTCGACTAAAAAACTTTAGTAGTGGGACTATCGAGGCATAATAAAAATGCCAATACTATTTACTTCATTATTATGAATAAAATAAATCTAAATATTACTTTTATATTATCGTAAAAACTGGGAGAATTAAATTGAAAATATAAAATATTATGATAAAACTAAACAAAAGAGTGATTTTGTTATTAGGCTTGTATTTATTTATCAATGCTAATGCTATTGCCCAAAAGGTACAAGATGATTTTATTAGTTTAGTCAAATCAGCTGATTTATATCCAGATTTTGATGACAATTACAGAATACTAATATTAAATTTAATAACTCATCCTAACTCATATTACAAAAGGAGTGAGGAAAAAACCTATCTTACTTTTAAGGTCGTAAATGAAGAATATCAGATGGTTCTTGATGAGGCTGCTTTGGATTCTAGTATTCTAAATTTTCAATTACTATTGAAGTCAGCTTATGGCAGGAAAACTTACTATCGGCTTGAAAAGGGTGAGATGGTTGAATGTTGGTATAAAGAAAGAGGTGTTACATATAGTAATAATTCAGATAATTCTTCAACTTCTTACAATTTAAGGACTGGTTATTATGATTTTATGGGCTATGTAAAGAAATTTAATGGTTATTTGGTGCAGAAAAGAACCAAAAATATTAAGTCAAAACAGCTTCGCCGAGCGTATCGATTGGTTAATAGCATTAGGGATACACAGTATTCCAGATTGCAAAAGATGATTAAAAGGTATGATAGATTTGTTGCAAAGCGGCTTAGGAAACAGGATAGAAAACTGGCTAAGGCCAAAAAGAAATATGAAAGAGAAGCTAGTTCGAAAGGCGTAGAATAATAAAAAAAAGTTTGCTAACTTAATAATCATATTCCCAGGTGTTTAATACAAATTTATTGGTATAATTAAATTCCCTTGCATAATAGAGGTATTTACTTTTTGACATAATTAAACATGTTCTCAAAGGGCAACTTTTTTCTTAAACAATAGACTCCTTATGTTAATGGTGTACAGAAGAGAATTCATTAAATAGCTAAACTTTCGTATCTATTTTATAAAAAGTTTAAATTTGCGATTTTAAAAAATGATATGGTAAAAATCGGTTTATTGTCAGATACGCATGGACACCTTGATGAAAAAATGTTAAATTTTTTTAAGTCTGTTGATGAAATTTGGCATGCAGGTGATATAGGAAATATTGAGTTAATTGATAAGTTGAAACACTTTAAAAAAGTTCGTGCTGTAACTGGTAATATAGATAATCATTTGCTAAGACAGGATTATCAAGAAATTTCGATTTTTACAATTGAAAAATTAAAGGTAGTTATGACGCATATAGGTGGATATCCGCCAAAATATGACGCTGGTATGAAAATACTTTTGCGGAAAGAAAGACCGGGTTTATTCATCAGTGGTCATTCGCATATATTAAAAGTAATATTCGATAAAGAATTAAATTTGCTTCATATTAATCCTGGTGCAGCAGGAATTCAGGGTTTCCATTTATTGAGAACTATGGTTCGGTTTGAAATTACTGATGGTATTATGAAAAATCTTGAGGTTTGGGAGTTTAAACGATAAAATAAAATAAAGTTAATTTTTAAGTTTAATCAAAATCATCATACTGTTTGTAATCGTCGTCATCGTTATCTTCACTAGTGTCAGTAGTTTTTTCACCTAATTTTTTTAAGAAATCATTGCGCTTCTTTTTATTCGATAAGAAGAATACATACGATGATTCACCACGTTTAATATCAAGTTTTCTATTGCGACCTTTTATGTTTGCAATTATTTCATTAAAGGGTGCTTCGCTACTGTATGCCTGCATTAAACCACGTTTGTAATTAAAATAGTACCAATGCGTTTCACTTACTTGAAGGTACAAATCAAAACTGTCTCCACTTCTTTTTCTTGTAATTTGAATATTACCCTTTATTTTTTTGTTTATCTGATTGCCCAAAACATTAGCAATACCAATTTCGCCAGTAGATTGCCATGCAGTTTCTTTTTTGTTCCATATCATTCCAAGTTCAGAGAATACAAAGGTTGTATTTAGTTGGTCAGGAACTTTTTTTACAGTACCAAATATGCTTTGCTCTTTGAGCAATTGATTGCTTTCTTTAACTGGTAAAAGCTCCTTTATACCCTGAACATAAGTTCGGTTTTTTAGGCTTATTGGTTGCAAGGCAGTCATTGTTGCAAGAGTATCAGCAATATATTTAATGCAAGCTTCAGGAAAAAAGAAATCTATAGTCATTAGCAGATCAAGTTTAAATTGATCTTCCTCAAGCTTATATAAACCATTCCCTTTGGTGTTAATTTTTATTTGACCCAAGTTTGTCGTCAAATCTATATCTCCTTCACCATAAAGAAAGCAATAGTTTTTATGTAAGGATAGTATATTTCCGGTAGTATCTTTATTTGCAATTCGGTATTTTTCAGCAATAATATATGATTTTTTCTTTTTATTATAGGTGAGCACCCCGCCAGCTGATATTACTGGCATATTGCTATATCTTTTGCGTGGTGAAATGAATGTTGGAAAAAGATGAACACTGTCTGTAGCTACCATGGGGCCAGAAACTAAAAATGCATCGTTAATATCTTTTGGTTCTTCAGCTAGCGGAATGTAAATATTTTTGGGATCAATTTCTGTTTCAAACTTTAACCAATTTTCGGAAAATTGTTTGCACTCGTGAGTAATTTTTGTGTATCCATTAAATTGCAATAGTGGGTTGTGTGCATATAAAAACACTTTACCATGATACTTAAAAGCTGGTGATAATGAAAAATCAGATATATTTTTTATTGTTCCACGAGCAAAAGTATTATTGTTTGAGTCAATTGCAATTATATCAAAATAAATAGCTTGAAGTCTACCTAATTCATCTTCATAGTTATATTTACCGTCAGCATGGTATTTTTTTCTACTGCTTATATTGATTGTGGCGTCATGAAAACGGTGATATTTAGTTTCCATATTAGCTAGAAGCTCTGCCTTGCGAAGTGGTTTCATGAAGGCTTTTTGTTCAATAACAACTTCGCCTTCATGTGGATATGCAGCAGCATCGGCAACTTCAATAAACTTTACTTGGTGTGCGAATAAGGTATTCGATTTTAAGTCGAAATCGGCTTCGGGCGATATCCAGTTAAGTGAATCTTGTCCTTTATGCACCGATACAAAAAGAGATCCAATAGGTGTTGAGTCAGAAGTTTCTCTTTCAACAATGCGATTTTGTCCATGTTCAAATACTTGAATAGTATTTGGTGTGCTAAGTTGCATTGTTTCTTCAAGCATTAACCAGGTAAACCTTTCAATATAACCATGATAAAGGTTTTCAGGTAATTTTACATGGGCAGTTCCTTCGTTCGATTTAAAACTTGATTTCATTTTAATAAAATCAACCCTTGAATTTACATTTTCAGTTGATAAAGCAAGCATTTCGGGATTGATTGAATTTAACTTAAAGTTTGCCGAGTCGGAATTAAACATATCGGCTCGATACTTAAATAAGTTTGATGTGAGTTCCCCTTTATTATAAGCGGTTAATCCATTACCGGTTAAATCGTTTGGTGTATATAGTAGGTTTCCTGTATGTTTAGCTTTTGAATCATACATATCAAAGGGCTTTTCAATTGTTTTGGCGTGGAGTTCATCGGTGTAAGGCATCCAATGCATATAGATTTCTGCGGCATTAACAGTAGGATATTGAATAGCCGAAATTTGCTTGCCAATCGTGAAACTGCTGGTATTGGTATTTGCCGAATCTGGATAAAAGACAAAATCTTCAGAAAATGCTTTGGAGGTAATATACTCCATATGACCATTTCCCCTAAGTCCTTTGTTACTTAAGTTTATGTCAGAAAAATACTGACCTTTCCCCTTGAATAGAGGCAGCCCTTTATCAGGAGTGTTATGGTGAAAACCTAATGAATTATCGGGTTGAAGCTTAAGCGTTTGTCTTATTTCTGGGAATATGTCAGCAGAGTGAAGAACTCCGTCGTAACCCATACCGTCAGGTGAAAAGTCATTCAAGCTATCAATCTTATAAGCATCTACTATAAAAAAGAATTTATCGCGTGTATATTTTCCATCTTGAATATTCTTACTATCATAATAAACAAAAGATTCTTTTTTACTTACAAAAATGGGATATTCAGGATTACTTTTTATACCTGATTTATTTGATGGATCATCAATAACCACGTCGCCGGTTACGTTTTCAATAACATTCTCAACATTTGCCAATACCCTTCTTCCCCAATTGTCAACTCCGGCCTTTACTTTTATTGATAGTGAATCAACTTTGTTTAATGCAACTTTAAAACTGTCATATTTAAACTGAAAGTCATCACCATAATAGGTAAATAAACCAACTTCAACGCGACCACTAAAATCAAAGTCGCGATTTTTTTTAAAAAGAATTTCTTGCCCTTTGGGATAGAAAACTACATTTTGACTATCACTTACATTAATTACTGGTACTCCTTGGATAGCCAAATCCATATTTTTTAGGTTCAAAATGGCATTACTTTTCGGGGCATCGATTCTGGATTCAAATTTTATTAGGTCGTAATCTATTTTACTAACAATGGCATCACAGTATTTATATAATTTTGGTTTAATAGTAGCATATCCTTTTTCAGAATCATAATCAACAAAACCCTTGTAAGTGAAGTTAATAAGCATACGACGTATGGGTGTTATAGGATATCCCATATATTGAGCCAAATCCTCTTCGTGAATAACATCTGTATCGTATTTTTTCGAATATCTTCGTAAGCTGTAAAACGGATGAACCTTTTCATAGCCTCGCACTTCGTAGAACCTGTTTGAGTTAAAAAAGTCTTGCGATTCAAATTGGGCAATGTTTATACTACCTCCTCTAAGCATTGTTAAATTTATACTTTCACCATCCATTTGCCATTTTAAAAGCTCAAAATTCATTTCAATTTTATGGTAGGTATTGTAGTAGGGACTTCGCGACATATTCTCAGGATTGTCGTTTCGAATTAGATTTATTTCACGGTTTTTATCGTAATAACGGAAAAGTAAGCCAGGGTGATAAATCGAATCTTTATCAATACGCATACTTATTTTGCAGTTTCTAGAGGTAATTTTATTTTCAGTAAAGGTGTAGTATTGTGATTCTGTTCTCATAAATAATTGTTTCTCAATAATTGTATCTCCACCTCTAACTAGTTCAATATCGCGGTAAAGCGATAATGTAGCATTGTTTTGAATTGAACCTGTTCCAATAAGTTTGCCTCCTTGCATTGAAAAACCACCTAAGTAGTCAATATCATTAAATATATTTTCAATCTTGAAATGTTTTTGATTACTAATGAAACGCGGATAGCTAAGGTTTTCTGGACTTGTTACTTCAACAATTTTATCAATAAGTGAACCTTCAAGTTGGTAATCGAAATAATATTTATTGCTGAATTTAACATTAGGTATGGCGTACGATGCTTTGTTCATTTTTAGGGTATAGTTATCAAATTCGGCCCATACCATGCTTTTATTAAGCCCTGTTTTTTCCCAATAAACCTTTGCTGAATTACCTACCCATTTTGACTCTTTAGGATAGTAAATTCCAGATGTTTCATGAATTTGAATACTATCTTTACGTAGCTTGCCGGTTAAAATAAGCTCAGGGAATTCAATAAGGATTGTATCGTTAATAATTTTAATAGTATAATTGGAATTGTTTGAATACCATTGAATTGATCCGGAATAATAAATGGCATTTTTAGTAACCAGATAATAAATGTTCTGGTTAAATTTGTGAATGTGGCTTATTTTAAAATTTTCACTTTCACACATAAAATTGATTGCTTCATTCCAAGCTAAATAATCAATCGAATCCATGTTGGCGCTTTCAAAAGCCACAATTGATTGTATGTATTCGTAAAAATGAGGAAAGTTTCGTGCTCTTTTTTTTAAAAGTAAATTTGATGTTTTGTAAATGTTTTCTTGTTTTTGCTTTGAATATCCTTCGTTTAACCACATTTCTTCAAATTGATCCAAAAGTTCCTTTCCCTTTTTTTTGTAGGTTGCATCACGTTCAAAAAGGGATTGCATTTCTGCAATAAATGCTTCAGGTTCTTTTGAAAACTCCTTAAATTGTTGAGAAAAGACAACCAAATGTTGTGCAAAAAGTGCAATTAAAAAGAATGAAAGTTTTTTATGCATCAATAGTTAATTTGGGGAATGAATCAGTTTTACAGCAATCCAATTATCATTCTCAATATGTTTCTCGTATTTTAACCCTATTTGTTGTGCTTTTTCAAGAATAATGGGTAAATCTTGAGAATAGAATCCACTTAAAGCTAAAATACCATCTTTTTTTAAACAACCTACATAAATTGGCATATCGCTTAAAAGTATATTTCTATTTATATTGGCTAAAATAATATCAAACGATTCATTCATAAGGAGTGAAGCATCACCTTGCTTTGCAATTATGTTGTTGGCCTTGTTTCTTTCAATATTTTCAATGGTGTTTTCGTATGCCCAACTATCAATATCAATGGCAATTATTTTTTTTGCTTTTTTTTGTGATGCCATAATCGCAAGTAATCCAGTACCACAACCCATGTCGAGAGCATCATAGTTTTCGAAGTTAATGTCAAGCATTAGCCGAATCATTAAAGTTGTTGTTGCATGATGTCCAGTGCCAAATGACATTTTCGGTTCAATTATTAAATCGTGTTCAAATTCACTCTTCTTAGGGTGAAAAGGAGCTCGTATCTGGCATTTATTTTCAATGTATATTGGTTCAAAACTTTTTTCCCATTCCGCATTCCAATTTTTAGCTATTATGATTTTTATGGTGTATTTAAAATCAATTTGGAGGTTTCTTAAGGTTTCAATCATTAACTTTTCGTTAAAAATTGGTTTTTGAATATAAGCGTTCAGCCCAGTTTTGGTATCGCTAAAGCTCTCAAAATCGATATACCCAAGCAATGCAGCTATTATTTCTCTTTGTTCTGAAGTTACAGTATTTAACACGAAGTTTACTTCAATATAGTCCATATGCTGAATTTGGGTTTAAATAATAAAAATAAAAAAAAGGTACCTGAATATAGCAGATACCTTTCATTATTTATAAAATAGTTTCTAGTAGGCGTTAATTATCTGAATAAAATCTTCAGCTTTTAGTGATGCACCACCAATTAAACCGCCGTCTACATCGGCATTGCTAAATAATTCGTTAGCGTTTTTGGGGTTACAGCTACCACCATATAAAATACTTGTATTATCAGCAGCAGCTCCAAATTTGTCGGCCAATAAAGTGCGAATAAATTTGTGTACTTCTTGAGCCTGATCAGAAGAAGCCGTTTTTCCAGTACCAATTGCCCATACAGGTTCGTAAGCAACTACTACTTTTTCAAAATCAGCAATTTCAAGATCGAAAAGTACTGTTTCAATTTGTTCTTTTATAACATCGAAGTGTTTTCCTGCTTCACGCTCTTCTAAAACTTCACCAACACAATAAATAGGAATTAGGTTAAATTCTAAAGCTTTTTTTACTTTTGTGTTTAGAAGTTCGTTGGTTTCGCCATAATAAGTTCTGCGCTCTGAGTGACCTAGAATAACGTAATTAGCTCCCGACGACCATAACATTTCTGCAGAAATCTCACCAGTATAAGCTCCTGAAGTTTCTGTAGCACAGTTTTGTCCTGCTACTGAAATTCTATCATTGTCAACAACCTTATTAACTTCAGCAATGTGTGTAAATGGTGGAGATACTACAACTGTAACATCTTTTGCCCCTTTTTCAACTACAACTTTGTTAAGTTCAATTGCCAAATCAACACCTTCTTGAAAGGTTTTGTTCATTTTCCAGTTTCCTGCAACAATTTTCTTTCTCATAATAATTTATTAATTTTTGTGCATTAAGTTTCAAATACAAATTACTTGCAAACATTTTTTCGAAAGTGCAAATATAATGTTATCATTAATCCGCTCGATACAATTAGTAACAAAATGTAAAAATTATCGCTTTTTTTCTTATACTTTGAAATTGAATCGCCTGTAATGTTGTTTTCAAGTTGACTTATGTTAGGTATGTCGTTGTAGTGCCATTTGTCAATAATGGTACCCGATTTAATTAGTACTATTCCTGGGTTCGATCGAATTATTGTTTTTAATGTTATTTCATCGGTATTGTAAAATTCAAAATGTGCATTGGCTGATTCTAAGTAATCACGCACGTCACTGTTTGGTGATGCTGTTAATCCATAGAAATTATATCCATTAGAATTGCAAAAATTGGCTAAGTCTTCAATTTTTTCTTGATTTTTATAGGAGTATTTTTCAAGATTATATGCAACCAATAAGAAGTTATAGTTCTCACTTGCAAGAACCAAATCAGTAATTTCATCACCCTCTTCCGATCTGATACTAAAATCGTGGATAGGTGGAGTGTACCCCTTACTTTTTAAAATATGTTTTGCATCCACAAAAGTCCAGGTTGAGTCAGGAAGATTTTGTATGTCAAATTTCTTTTCAACTTCATTTTTAGTATAAATAAATAGGCTCTCCCATTCATCTGCAGGTGCACCATCAGGTATATTCATTTTGTCGGGAATGTGGGTGCCAATTTTATACGGTCTAAAATCAAGTACAGGAAGGTGGTTGTATGAATATCCAATTACCGATCCCATGCATATGGTCGTTATGCCAACACCAATCCATTGCTCCCAGCAACCAACAATATTTTCAATTTTAGTTCTTATTATAAAGATATAGACAACCGGAATTAGAAGAATTATGTTTTTACCGAATGTTTGCCAATTGGTTAAAATTAAAGCATCGCCAAAACATCCACAATCGTGCACTGGGTTGCTAAGAGCTAAAACAAATGTAAGTGGGGTAAATACCATCATAAAGAGCATAGCTCCCCAACTTGCTTGCTTTATTTTTAAATTGACTAAAAAAGCAACCCCAATTACAAATTCGGCTAATGAAAGTATTACCGAAAGCGAAAACGACAAAGAAGTAGCCCATTGCGCATTGAAGGCCGTAAAATAGTCGTTAAGTTTATAGGTAAAACCTAAAGGGTCAACGCCTTTAGCAAAACCTGAATAAATAAAAACGATGCCTACCAATATTCGACATACTAAAGCAATTCTTTTTTGAAGGGTACTCATGTTTAAATTATTTTATGGGTAACTAATTCATTTAATATTTTATCGAATATTTCAGTCGGAGAAAGCATTTTCATTTCTGGATTAAAACATTCAATTAATTTAAACCTATCATCGGTTTTTAATAAGCTAAGATATTCTTGCCGTACGCTTTCCTGAAAACTTAAATCAGCTTCGTGAATATCCTGTTTGCCTTTTAAATAATCGCGGTCGTCACCATCGCGTTGGTTGGTTAGGCTATGGGTAGTAAAGCTAAATGGAACATCAAGAAAAAGACTAACATCGGGTTTCGGAATTCCATAATAGGTATATTCCAAATTAATAAGCCATTTGTGCAGTTTTTCCTTTTCTGAGGGATCTTTTATTTTTGCTCCTTGAAATGCCATATTTGAATAAACATACCTATCAATAATCACCAAATGATCACTGTCTTTCCATTCATTTATCATATTCTTAGCATCATTTCTATCGCCAGCGTATATTAGTCCAACCATATAAGGGTTTACTTCATCTATTTTACCAAGATCACCTCTTAAAAAACGCGCTACCAAATCACCAAATATACCCTCTTCAACTCTAGGAAAATGTAGGTATTTATAACTGATGTTATTTTGTTCCAAATGTTTTTTTAGAAGTTTTAATTGGGTTGATTTACCTGAACCATCTAAACCTTCGACAACAATAAAACTCATGCTAATAATGTGTATTTGTTTCGGATACAAAAATAGAAAAATCTGCTTCCCAATAGGTATTTAGTAATATAAATAGTGTTAACGTTTCAATCAATTTATTAACAATTAAAAAACCATAAATTGAAAGGGGTTATTTTAGACGTTGGGAATGTTAAACAAAACTATTTAACTTGGATTTCGAAGTAAACTCAATCATTATTCTTTTGAATCAATTGTTTTAGCCCGGATTATTCACGAATAATCCCTGTCTCCGACAGCGACTAAGATTTAGTAAAAACTTTTGAAAAAAGTTTAACTGCATTTAAGTCTGGACTATCCTGACCTTTATGCATATTTT
>JAQICC010000075.1 GCA_027858735.1 Salinivirgaceae bacterium | reverse complement strand
AAAGCCTGCCCCGAACTCGCTTCGGGGGCTCTAAATTCAATAGCCAGGGGTTTCAACCCCTGGTAAGGATTAGTCAATAAAAATCGTCGCAAGTAGTTATTTAATTGACAGTTAAATGTCTAAATGCGACGAAATATTAGGAAGCATACAAAATAACATAGCTAATTTAAACTAGAGCATAATTAGCCTGTCCATAAAGTCGAGAGTTTGAGCTAAAAAGTTCAAATTCGAGACGTGTGAAAAATTCAAACCACAGTATACTAGTGTATTCGAGGATTTGGATTTTGAGCGACAACGAAGAAGTTGGACTTTATAGACAAACTCTAATTATTCTCTGGTGAAATACACAAAGGGAAAGGGAGAATCGGACTTTTAAAAATTAAGTACTTCTTTCAACTTCTTGTACCCCGAAAGACTAACATTGGCTTTTTGGCCATTACTCAAAACAGCTATATACGACGATTTTCCGTAAGGTTCTAAGCGCTTAACCGCATCAATTCGCACAATATATGAACGGTGTACGCGAACAAACTGTTTTTCATCCAAATGACTTTCGTAATACTTCATGGTTTTCTCCTTTAGGTATTTACTTTTCTCGGTATAAAGCATTACATAATCGTCTTGAGCCTCAATATATAAAAGATTTTCAACCGGTATAACATGAATGTCTCCCCCTTTTTTCACCACAATACGAAAAATAGTATCGGCTTTTGCGTCCATGGTTTCAATTACCTTATGTGCCGATGAAGCAGCAGTTTCTTCTTTGGTATAGGTGGCAAGTTTTGTTCGTGCTTTGTTTAAGGCCTGATCAAAGCGGTCTTTTGCAAAAGGTTTTAAAAGGTAATCAATGGCATTCATTTCAAAAGCCTTTATAGCATATTGGTCGTAAGCTGTTGTAAATATAATTTCAGGATGTTTGTCCATCAATTCAAGCATTTCAAATCCCGTAATTTTTGGCATCTGAACATCAAGAAAAACCAAATCGGGCTCAAATTCTTTAATGCCTTTAATCCCTGCAAAACCATCAGAATATTCAGCACAAAGCTCAATATCAGAATGACTCTTCAAAAAAGTTTTCACAATTTCGCGTGCAGGTGCTTCGTCCTCTATAATAATTACTTTCATAGCGTCTAATTTTTAGTTTTGAATGCAGGCTTATCAGGAATTACCAATGTAACCTTAAAATAGTTCTCGCCTTTTTCAAAGGTAAGTAAATCGCTTAATTGGTATATAATTTTTAGTCTTTCCTTAATGTTTTTTATGCCTGTACCTGTTCCTCTTCGGGGTACAGCATTGGGGTCGAACCCGTTTTCTATGGTAATTTCAATTTTTTTACCATCAATTTCGCGGCATGCCACTTTAACTGTTATTGGTTCCGTGCTTTCATAAACACCATGCTTAATGGCGTTTTCAATTAAAGGCTGAAGTATTAAGAAAGGAACCTTATGTTCACAGCGGTTATCGTTTATTTCATTTTCAAAAATCAATTTATCGCCAAACCGTATTTTCTCCACAGAAATATAGGCCTCCATATTTTCAATCTCTTTTTTTAAAGGAATTAAATTATTAGGATCGTGAGCAAGCGAGTAGCGCAAAAATCCCGAAAGCTTAATAATCATTTCATGGGCCTTTTCAGGATTAGTAATTGTTAATGAACTAATCGAGTTTAAACTGTTGAATAAAAAGTGAGGATTAATCTGTGATTTTAAGGTTTGTAATTCGGCCTCATTTATCTTTTCTCGTAAGTGCGATTCTTGCATTATATGCTCACGAAGGTTATACCCATAAATTATTAAATAATAAACCATTACAAGGGCAAAATAGAAGAAAATACCTGTAAAAACGCGCCATGCAATTCCATTATCCAGAGAGCCTAAATAACTATCTTGACCAAAAACAATGGTTTTAAGAATAAATACACTAATACTAATCCAAAAAACCAATGTTAGTGCTAATATGCTTATGTGATTTATTATAAGGTTGGTAATTGTGTGTTTTTCAATATCGTTATAAAAAACCGGATACCATAATGCCATTCCCAATAATGCAAAAACAGTATCGAAAACTATTCCATCAATTAATGCTTGAATCCATGTTAAATTGTACATTAAGGTTAGGGTAGCTACATGAATTCCCAGTATCACTAACCAAAGGGCAATATATATTAATATATTTCTAAAGCTCTGAGTTATGGGGTTTTTCATGATGCTGCTTTGTCCTTTATTTTAGGGTTAGTTAATTCACTTTTATGAATTTTAGGTAAGTGAAAAAACGTCTTTGATTTTTCTTCATTTACTCCAGTCTGCTAGCCGACGGATAAGGGTAATTCAATTGATTTTCAAACGAATTTAGGTTGATTAGTTACCTTTCCTTATCATCGTTTTCACTTTTAATATGATTTTACTTCACCACCACCAAAAATAGCAGCTCCCTTAATTATAAGTTTTTTTCCTGACGCTGATGAACCTTCAGCACGTTTATAAACTTTTCGCTTATCGTCAAAACCACCAAGTATTGATGATACCTGCACTTGCACATCCCATTCCGGTTTTACAATAATTACTACCCCTCCAAATATAGCCGCAATTTCTAACACTACTATTTCATCACCCAATTCGGCATCGGTTAAATCAAGTTCAATTCCTCCGAATATAGCACTTACATTACCGCCTTTTAAATTCTGATTGGTAATAATTCTTTTGCCTCCACCAAAAATGGCTACCTCTTCAATTTTTTCTTGTCCATTATATGTTTCGCTTTCAGGATTAAACATTTTTGGAGCCTTAATATGCCTTGCTTTAAAAACGATTAATAACCCTACACTTATGAGTATTACTGGCCAAATAAGTTGTTTTGTTTGAAACGAAATATTGAAAATTTCAGGAATCAGGAATGCTGAACCAACCATTATAAGTATTAATCCGGGTACACGGGCATTACTTTTAAAAATATTAATAGTACCAATAAAAATTAAAAGTGACTGCCAGCTAATTATTATATGTCTCCAATATGATGGTATAAGGTTCATTCTATCAAGTAAAAAGACTATTCCAAAACCAATAAGAAAAAACCCAACAATTGGAATATTATCTTTTGAATGGCAATGCGACCCTTTTGTGTGTCTGTTATTTTTAATGTAATTCATAATCTTTTGTATTGTGTGAAAAAGCTATTTCACTGATTAACGATTCAAAAGTAGTTGTTAAGTACAATATGCACAAAATCGAATCGGTGAATACAACTTATAATTCGGTAAACTATTAAAAAAGCGTAAAACACAGTATGAGAAACTGGGAAACAAATAGTAATTCTTTAATTTCTATTGGATTATAGAATCTTTTAATAGAGCAATTTTACAAACATGTTGATCAATAAAAACGCTATTACGACGAATTTAGTGGAAAAACTTATAAAGTGTACATTTTTATCAACCTTAAATCCGCAAGCGGATTCTTTGAGGCCACGAATTACACGAATTAACACTAATTTCGTTTTCACCCAATTGGGTGAAAATATATTTTATGTAAGACTGTGCCCATCTATGGTTTCA
>JAQICC010000065.1 GCA_027858735.1 Salinivirgaceae bacterium | reverse complement strand
GGTGTAGATAATGAAAAAGATATGTGCTTTTTGTCAAATTTTATGAATTATTCAGGTTAGAAACTCTTTAAATTTTATCCTTTACTTCTATATGTGTATCTTTTTGAAACATCTCATATAAAAAACAAAACACTCATCAGAAAAACTGAGAGTGTTTTGCAACCATTAACCCATGAAAAATTACCTGTCAAACAGATAACAATGAACTATTTTCAAAATTCATGCCATTGATAGTATTGGCACACATTATTATAAAACTATTAGAATTAATAAATTTATTGATTAGTTTTGTAACTTGACAACATGAACTATGCCGGCAAAATTCTCATACGAAAATGCAGTTTCCGAAATTGAAAAAACTATAGAGGAAATTGAAAACGAAGACTTAAGCGTTGATGAACTTTCTGATAAAGTTAAAAAAGTAGCTTCGTTGCTTAAAAAGTGTAAACAAAAACTAATTGACACTAAAGGCGATGTAGATCAACTATTAACCGATATGAGCAAATCTTAGAAAATATGTTTACTAATTATTGCATCAAGAGGTGAAGCTATAATTTCAAGTTCAAACTTTTTTTCAAATAAAACTTTCTTAAGTTGATTTTTAAAAGCTGATGCAACACCACCAACTATATAAATCTTTTTTTCAGTTTGCTCAGGTAAAATAGGCTCCAAATATTTTTCATAGAATTGTTCGAAAGCTAAATTTATCAATTCTTCTATTTGTGGCTCCTTAATATTGTCAGTTAAAAAAGGTACAAACGATCCAAAATACTGGTTTGGTTTTGTTGAAGAATATATTTTTTTTATCAGTTCGCTTGAATCCAACGAGAAGTATTCATAAAATTTATCTACAATAATTTCACTAAGCTCATTTCTAAGAATTTTCTTTGTAAGTTCTTTTCCTAAATATGCACCACTACCCTCATCACCAAGCATAAACCCAACAGATGGCGGCGATTTAATAATACTATTTCCATCATACAAACCTGCATTTGCCCCTGTACCCAAAATACCTATAACACCCGATTTCTGACCAAGCATTCCTTTGGCGGCTCCTTCCAAATCTGTCAATACATTAATATCACTTACTTTTTGAAAAAAATATTTCAACGCTTTTTGAACCCTATCTTTGCCAAATACAGAACCACAGCCAGCACCGCAATATAAAATTTCCATTATTCCATTGGAATCGAAATCAGCAGGAAAACCCGAGATTAAAAGTTGTCGTAAATAGTTGCTATCTGAAATATTTGGATTATACCCTGAGGTTTTAAATTTTATCACTTCCTCTTTATGTATAATGGCCCAACTTATTTTTGTGGCACCTGCATCGGCAATTAACTTCATAGTCTGAAAATCGGTATTATTTATAACACTCCAAAATTAACACAAAAAGTCATTCTTCTGATATATACTCAGAAATCAATATCAGTATCAAACTCACTTAATATTATACTGTTAATAAAAATAACGTAATTTTTCCCTTTGAATTTATTCTTAATATTATAAATTTGTGATGCAGATAGGGTTATATTCGCATAATTCAAATTAATAGTTGATTGCATGATCACTTTCACAAAGTACATTGAATCAAGCTTAAAGAAGCATTGGGATTTTAAAGCTTTTAGCAATTATAAAGAAGATAGTTTAAGCTACGGCGAAGCAGCTGTTGAAATTATTAAACTTCATGCAGCTTTTGAAAAATTAGGAATACAAAGAGGCGCTAAAATAGCTCAAATTGGCCGTAATAATTCAAAATGGGCCATTACCTTTTTAAGTACTATTACTTATGGTACCGTTTCAGTTCCATTACTTCAAGATTTTCCAGCAGCCGATATTGTTAATACCGTAAATCACTCTGATTCGGTACTCTTATTTCTATCTGATTATATTTTTAAATCATTAGATGTAAGTAAATTCCCAAATATTAAAGCTTTTATTTCACTTGATAGTTTCGCCATTTTACATTCAAATGATAAGCATCTAAAAACTGTTTTTGATGAAATTCAAAATTCAACTATTGAAATTAATGCTGAATTATTGAATTTTAAAGATATTCCTCACGAAGAGCTTGCATCTATATCATATACCTCGGGAACTTCAGGGTTATCAAAAGGAGTTATGTTATCTCATGGAAACTTTGCCACAAATATTGAATTTGGAATCGATATTATTGATTTAAAACCAAAAGACAATATCGTTTCATTTTTGCCCTTGGCTCATGCTTATGGTTTAGCTTTTGAATTGCTCGTTGAGTTTTCAATGGGGTGCCATATTACTTTTCTAGGAAAAATACCCTCACCACAAATTATACTTCAAGCATTTAAAGAGATTAAACCTCGCTTGGTGGTATTGGTTCCGCTCATAATTGAAAAGGTATATAATAATAAGGTTAAGCCTGCTATTAGTAGCGGCATACCAAAATTATTTCTGGGTATTCCAATATTAAAAAATATAGTTCACAAAAAAGTTAAGAAACAACTTGATGATGCCTTTGGTGGCAATTTTCTGGAAATTATTATTGGAGGAGCTGCCCTAAATAAAGAAGTTGATAGTTTCTTGAAGAAAATAGGTTTTAGATTTGCTGTTGGATACGGAATGACTGAATGTGCTCCATTAATTAGTTTTTCATCGTGGGATAAAGCCAAAAAATTTAGTTGCTGAACCCCAATTCCACAATGTACAGTTAAAATTGATTCGCCCGATCCTGAAACCGTTGAAGGTGAAATAATGGTTAAAGGTTCGCAAGTAATGATGGGCTACTATAAAAACACCGTGACCACACACGAAACTATTGATGAAGATGGTTGGCTTAAAACAGGTGATTTAGGTGTAATGGATAAAGACGGCTTTATTACCATAAAGGGGCGCAGTAAAAACATGATTCTTGGTGCATCGGGGCAAAACATTTATCCTGAAGAAATTGAGGCTAGAATAAATAACATGCCTTATGTAATGGAATCGTTGGTTGTTGCAAAACAAGGACGATTACACGCTCTTATAGTGCCTGATTTGGAAAAAGCTGAGCAAGATGGGTTTACTAAAGAAATGGTTCGGGTGGAATTCGAAAAAAGCCAAAAATACTTAAACCAAGAGATGCCAAATTATATGAATATTGCGCGTGTTGAAATTCAAGATGAAGAATTTGTAAAAACTCCAAAGAAAAGTATAAAACGCTACCTTTATACAAACTAATTATTTACTAAAAAAAAGCCTATATTTTATGCTTGGACAAATGTTTTTGTAGCCGTTCGTTTACATCACCATCGGTAAAGCCTATGTAAAACTTATCAATTTCCTCAGAATATAGAATG
>JAQICC010000401.1 GCA_027858735.1 Salinivirgaceae bacterium | reverse complement strand
CTCCGGTACGGGACAGGCTGACCTAGGAATTGTTGGTTTTCACATTTTGAGTAGCCTGCCCCGATTATTTCGGGGAAACGAAAGTATGAAAACCTTACAAGACCTCAGTCGATTGAGCAAATTTGCGATAGCGAATCGCTCAATTTGGGTTACACGCTCTTTCAACAGCATAACTATAAACATTTATCAAAATTCCACGCCATATTTCGAACTTCCACCGCACAAGACTATCAGTAACTACATGCATTATTCCATAATTAAAGTACTTTTGTTTTATTTGCTGATTTTTTGAATCTACCCACTTAATTGGTAGTAATACCATTTTTATTAAATCTTCAAGCTATTAGATCCGATAGAAGTAATGCTAGAAAAAAAGTAGGCAAAGAAGACGCTATTTTAGAACATATACTCAAATGTAAAATATAACGGCAAAATATAATCCATTTTAATACAATACAAAGTGGTGTTGGTAGAGGTGTGTTTTTCTGATTCATATTTTTATTTACACAGAGCCTATCATTGTAATTTTCTATTCCGAGTTCTAATAATTATTGCATTTTTTGATATATTGTCATCAGGCACACATATTTAGAAAAAAACATAGAGATTTTATGACGTTGGATGTCCTACAGGAACAAAACAAAAATCTTTAACTTATTGACATTGGCCTTGTCGGCAGACAGGCCAGAGACTGAGTTTTCTTGCACCCACTAAATAATTAAAATATTAGCCCAACCATCCTAAGCAAATTATTTCTAACTTTGCTGCCTTCAAATAAAGTAATAGTCAATTATGGAGCAAAACCAAAATATTAAGCTGTTCGATGTAAAGAAAATATTACACGAAAAAAGCCCAAAACTTTCAAAATGGATACCTGGTTTTGTCATCAAATTCCTTAAAAAAGTTGTTTGCGAAGATTTTATTAATGTGCTAATCCGTGATTACGGTCATCTTGAGGGCTTCGACTTTAGCGAGGGTATGATTACACGTTTTAATCTATCGCTTAAAATTGTTGGTGAAAAAAACTTACCCACAACAGGCAAATACATTTTTGTCTCGAACCATCCACTTGGAGGCCTTGACGGACACATTCTTATGTACCTTATTGGGCAGCGATACGGCAGCTATAAATTTTTGGTGAATGATATATTAATGGGACTTAAGAACATGAAAAATGTTTTTATTCCGGTTAATAAACATGGTAGGCAGGGTGTTGAGTTTGCAAAACAAATTGACAAAGCCTATGAGTCCGATGTGCAAATGTTAACTTTTCCGGCAGGAATGGTTAGCCGTAAAATTAAAGGTCAAATTATTGACTTGCCTTGGCAAAAGAATTTTATTGCAAAGGCCGTTCAACATAAACGCGATATTGTTCCCATTCATTTGACAGGTAGGAATACCGATTTTTTCTATCGCCTAGGTAACATCAGAAAAAGGCTGGGTATAAAGGGAAACATTGAAATGCTTTACCTTATTGAGGAAAGCATTAAGCAAGAGAATAACAAATTTGTGGTTACCTTCGGGAAACCCATCCCGTGGCAAACTTTCGACACCACCAAACGCCCGGCAGAATGGGCTAAATGGGTAAAAGGAATTGTTTATAAAATGGGTGGTGTTGAGCATATTCCTTTTTGAATTATTAGCTGAACCCATTATGCTTGTTCATAGCCTTGATTAAAAAAAGCAGCTCAATTTTAAGGTTAATTATTTTTGAGGCAACAACCTATCCTAATTGATTCATAAAATTTGACAAAAGCACCTATCTTTTTCATTATCTAAACCTTATAAATTTTTAAAGTTGCAATTAAAAGCATTACAGAAGACAACCCAGCCTTAGCTCTATTGTAATTTCAATTCCAATGTGGTGCGATTAAAAGTTGGTTTTGACACTCAACATATTCTATAATTTCCAGAGCAAAACCCAAAGTTAAATCTACAATAAGGTTATTTGTCTTCATATTCTATTTATTTTAATAGTTTTCATTCTCCCATGTTCGAATTCAATAAGTCTCACATTCCCCAATTTCCACATTTTCTAATTCTCTGATTCATCAGCATAGCAAAAATCAAAATAGGAGCAGTTCCTACATTTTGATACTTTAATTTTTTCAGGACAATCTTCAGCATGAATAATTATAGCGATATTATTCATTACTTCTTTAATATATTCTCTATCGATATCACTCAAATATACCTCTTCGGTTTTGCGCATTTTGGGATATTCCAATATGCCCGATACTCCATTTATTCCGTTTTGCTCAAAAACATATATGTAATACTTTAACTGCCAAGCATGAGCACCTTCTTTTTTGTCCGATTTTTTCAACTCGTGTATCACGCCATTTTTAGCATCGTAATAATCTACCTTAATTCCACCTATTTGTACCTCCTCATATTTTGAACTGCGTTGTGGGTAGCTATTTTCGTGAATCAATTTCCCTTCGAACACTAAATCGCTGGTATGTTCCATTTGTATGCTGTTTGCAAACAGCCACAGTTTGCGGTGGCAAATGTGGTAATAGTTAAAGTGGGTTCCGGTTATGTGCATTTTAGTTCATATATTTGGGTAAAACTTTGTTTTTTTCAATATAATCGCGCAGTGCCAAAAGTGATTTTCGCGGATTTATTTTTAAGTTTGAATTTATTTGATTAACAATTAATTGAGGTTTGTTTTGATCAAATAAATTGCGAACCAAAACATAAAGTTTTATTTCAGGTTCGTTTGAAAGATAAGCGTTGTTAAAAAAAGTAATGCCCTCGTCAAATTCATTTACTATTAAATAAATGGTAAGTAAACTTTCAGCAATGGTGTTTAGCTTACTCATTTTTATAAAACTATATTTCCTATCCCTGGAAGGATAATCTTTTTCATTGTCTGGTGCATTAATTGTTTCCGTATAAAACTCTAAAAGGTCGTTGCACAAAGCCCTTTTCATATCAGGGGTTGGGCAGTGCTCAATTACAATATTCATTAATCCGCTATACAAGGTGTATCTGTTTAGGGGATTATTTAAGGCCAACCTGCTGGCTTGTTTCACAAAGTCTTTGCCGCCGAGGTGTTTTCTCTGTAAGGTGGTAACGGTGGTAAAAAAGTCAGTTTGCGAAATGCCAATAGAATCGAATACATCGTAACTGTTAAACAAAATATAATGGCAGGCATAAGTGAGCAATTCATATAGCTTAACCATTTCATTGCAGCATGCTTTTGCGGCATTACCATCATTTGCAGCAGCCAAAATCTCCTTATACAAACGCTTAACCAAAAACCGCCATTTGGGTCGGTCTTTCTTTGCTACCTTTTGGTTAGGTGAAAGGTAATTAAAAGCTTGGGCATTCTCAATAAATGCATCTACCTCAACGGCAATTTCCATAATGGAGCGCACCTGGGAGTTTTTAATTTGTTTTTCACTACCCTTTTTGGGTTTCCCTTGCATAATTAAATCATCGATCTGATATTCTTCTTTTTTATTTTTAGGCACCAATTTATATAGTTCGGCAACCAAATATTCCAGATCGTCGCGTTTGTGTTTTTTTAGGCTGTTTCGTAATTCTGTAATTTTCATAAAAACGTTATTTTAAATTTTTGATACGTTTTGGCTTGATGTAGTATTCAGATCCAATTTATTCATCAAATAGATGGTTAAATTATGAGACCCGCCTGAACGGACGGGCAGGTATAAGTCGTGAAATTAAACGTAATTTACTAAATATTAGCGCGTTGTATAAATATTTAGTGAAATTTTCATTGCCTCTTTATTAGTACATTACAAGAACTTACTGAACTATTGTTATATAAATAGTTTGTATTAAAAGGGTTGCTCTGAATCATTATCTTGTATTGGCATATCGTAATCCGTATCATCATTTAAATTTTTGCATTGGCAAAATTCTAATGGGAAAGGACATTCATCGGGCATATACGAACAAAATTCAATATGATTAGCACCATCGGTAACATAGCTTGTTTCATAATTTAGGTATTCAACCATTAATTTATACTGTATAGCATTGGGTAGGCCCTCCGGAAAATCAGGATATAAATTAAATGCTTCCCAAAGCGCTTTAAATTCATTCACCACTAATTCAAGCTGGGCTGCATTCAGCCTATCTGCTGGAGGAAATTGCATGTTCTCTAAACCAAATAGTTTTCCCATAGGGTATAATTCGCCGTGCAAGTATTCCTCGGCTCCCCTAACAAATTCAAGTTCTGGAGGCAATTCCATTTTGGCTGGACGTGCATGGTGCTGTGCGTTTTGCAAATCACTTACCAATTGATTGATGTAGTTTTGCATAATGCATTGTGTTTTTTTACCTGATTAATTCATAAAATTTGACAAAAAGCACATATCTTTTTCATTATCTAAACCTTATAATTTTAAAGTGTTGAAATTAATTTTGTCAAATTTTACTAAAGTGCATTTATTTCAGCACATCT
>JAQICC010000379.1 GCA_027858735.1 Salinivirgaceae bacterium | reverse complement strand
CTCAAAATGTGAAAACCAACAATTCCTAGGTCAGCCTGTCCCGTACCGGAGGTCGGGAGGGTTATACCTAAGTAAAGCGCCTCTTCACTTTGTTCGAATCGCTCAACTTAGGTATTATAAAAATTATCGATTTAAAAAAAGGAATTAATTCTATTATAAAATATTTGATTTTGAGATCATCTTATTTGGTAAAAAAGATATCTTTACATAAACTACATAAATTTTCATAATGCCTATACTTAAAGGAATAGTTAGTTGGATTACCATAAAAAGGATGAACGAAATTGAATTATTCAAAAAATATCCGGAAAATGTTCAGCACGACCAATTGTTTCATTTAATAAATACTGCTCGAGACACCACTTGGGGGGAGAAATATGGTTTTAAAGATATAGCCACTTTCCAAGATTTTCAAGCGGCTCTTCCATTGCAAGATTATAATGATATAAAACCTTATGTGGATAGGTTAAAGAAAGGAGAAAAGAATTTGATTTGGCCTGATGATATTAAATGGTTTGCTAAATCAAGTGGTACTACCAATGACAAAAGTAAGTTTATTCCGGTTTCTCAAGAAGCCCTAGATGAATGCCATTTTAGAGGAGGAAAGGATGTGATGTATTTTAACGAATACTGTTACCCAGAAAACCGCATATTAAAAGGCAAAGGCTTGATAATTGGAGGAAGCCACAAAATAAACAACTTTAGTAACGAAAGTTATTTTGGTGATTTGTCAGCTATATTAATTGAAAATTTGCCCTTTTATGCAGAGTTTTACCGCACTCCAAAAGCAAGTATTGCATTGCTTGATAATTGGGAAGAGAAGCTAGAGCAAATGGCTCGTGCTACAATAAAGGAAAATGTCACCAATATTTCAGGAGTACCTTCATGGACTCTGGTTCTTATAAAAAGAATACTTGAGATTACTGGAAAATCTGACTTGATGGAAGTTTGGCCCAATTTAGAGCTGTTTGTACATGGAGGCGTAAATTTCGGTCCTTACGTTGATCAATACAAGGAGTTAATAAAAAGCCCCAATATGCATTACTTGGAAACATATAACGCATCGGAAGGATTTTTTGGAATTCAAGATGATTATAATGATTCTGCCATGTTGCTGATGCTTGATTATGGAATATTCTACGAGTTTATTCCGATGAGTGAATTTGGAAAAACAAATCAGAAAGTAATCGGTATTTGCGATGTTGAGGTGGGCGTTAATTATGCCATAGTAATTACCACTAATGGTGGTTTATGGCGCTATGTAATTGGTGATACAATTAAGTTTACCCAAACGCATCCTCATAAATTTTTAATTACTGGCAGAACACGTCATTTTATAAATGCTTTTGGCGAAGAGCTTATTGTTGAGAATGCTGCGCAAGGACTTAAAATTGCATGTGAAAAAACCAATGCGCGTATTAATGAATATACAGCCGCACCTGTTTATATGAAAATCGATAAACAGGGGGCCCACGAATGGCTTATTGAATTTGAAAAAAAGCCTGAAAATATTGAGTATTTTACATATTTACTTGATGAAGCACTAAAAACTGTAAATTCGGACTATGAGGCAAAGCGGTTTAACAATTATACGCTAGATATGCCTATAGTAAAGTCAATTAAAAAAGGAACATTTCATAAATGGCTAGAAGATAAAGGGAAACTGGGAGGACAGCATAAAATACCAAGATTGTCGAATAACCGAGATTATATTGAAGAAATACTTCAAATGTAAAAGATTTTCAATTGTTTAAAGTGAGATATTCATTACCTATTATATTGTTTGCTGTTTTGCTTCAATTTATTGGAGCAACACAGCCTTTGCTAGAAATAAATACTGAAACTGCTTTCATTGAGGTTGATTATCAGCAAAGCATCTATATTGTTAATGGGTCGGAGATAAAAAAATATTCAGCAGCCGGAAATTTTCTATTTAGATATTCAGACAAAATAAATGGTGAGATTTCGGTGCTTGATGTAAGTAATCCGCTACGAATATTGCTATTTTACAAAGAGAGTAATAAGGTGGTGTTTTTAAACCAACAACTGGCACCAATATCTGAACCTGTCGATATTTTTCAGATTGCCAATGTTGAAGTATCTATTGTTGCGGCATCGGCTGAGAACGGCTTTTGGGCCTTGGTAGAAAATAAGCAAGCATTGGTTTATTTTAATGAACAAATGGCAGCTAAAAAAGAATCGCAGAATTTAACCGCTTGGATTCAAGATGAGCGTATAAGATTTCTAAAGGAGCATGAGCAAAAAATATATTTAGGATTGTCGTCAAAAGTATTGGTGTTCGATCTGTTTGGCTTGTATTTAACAACTGTTCATTTAAAAAATATTGATGAGTTTTATATAGTAGCGAATAATATTTGCTACTTGCGTAATGATGGTATTATTGAGTACAATTTGGAATTTAAAAGGGAAACTAAATACCCAATTGGCAAAATTGATGAAGGAAGTCAAGCTTTTTGTGATAAAAATAGAATCTATATATTTTCGAAAGAATCAGTAAATGTTTATAAGAAGAGAATGTAAGTGGGGACTAATTATAAAAATATAATTTGGGATTGGAATGGCACTCTGCTGAATGATATTACGATTTGCATAAAATCGATGAATATTCTGCTGAAGGAAAGAACCTTACCTTTAATAAGTGAAGATAAATACCGAGATATTTTTACTTTTCCAGTACGAAACTACTACGAGCAATTGGGTTTTGATTTTACCAAAGAAGAGTTTGATGGACCTGCACTAAAATTTATTGAGTACTATCATGAATTTCTGCCTAGTGTTGATTTGTTTCATGATGTTGAGATGGTATTGGAAGAAATAAAAAAGAATGGCCTGCATCAATATATTTTATCGGCCATGGAACAAGAAAGCCTTTTGGCATCGGTACAAAACCTTAAAATTGATAAGTATTTTAATAAAATTATTGGTATTGATGACCATTTTGCGCGAAGTAAGGTAGATAGAGGATTGCATTTAATTGAAAATAATAATTTTGACAGAGCAAAAACCCTAATGATTGGCGATACTCTTCATGATATGGAGGTTGCGAAAGTTTTGGGTGTAGATTGTCTTTTGGTTGCGCGAGGACATCAGAGCAAAAGCAGACTTAAAATTAATGGCAACAATATAATTAATGATTTGAATGATTTATTTGGTTTTCTGTAGTTAATTGTTTTCAACTTTAGTTTCGGTAGATGAATTTGCAGAGTATTGAAAGCTATCTGATTGCTTTTTTGATTTTGAAAAATCACTATTGTTGTAGTTGCGCGTGTTGGTTTTCTTTATCATTATACTGTTAAATATTGAATTTTCGCCACGAGCCACTTTTCGGCTTTCAATAATTACAACAGAAACAACAAAGAATAAAAGGCAAAGAATTACAGTATTGCGAATAAAAATGTGAAGTGGTAATTCTCGATGCATACTGCCCAATTTAAGATTGTTAACGGTTATATGTTAATTTTATTGTTTTAGTTTCTTTGAAAAAAAGTTCAACCGTTATTTTACACAAGTGTAAAAACGGTTGATGCAAGAAAAATATAAATGATTGCGTTTTGAGAAAAACTTTTTTATTTTTTTTTGAAAACAATAAAAAGGCTACTTTAGTGAGGTTAAATTTTTACAATTATGCATATAGCTATAGCAGGAAATATTGGTTCGGGAAAAACAACGCTTACGGGTTTATTGTCAAAACATTATAGATGGAGTGCTCATTTTGAAGATGTAGATCAAAACCCCTACTTAAACGATTTTTATAACGATATGCAACGTTGGTCGTTTAACCTACAGATATATTTCTTAAATAGTAGATTCAATCAGATACTTGAAATTCGCAAATCGGGCAAAACTGTTATTCAGGATAGAACCATTTACGAAGATGCTCATATATTTGCTCCTAACTTACATTCAATGGGGCTATTGAGCACGCGCGATTTCGATAATTATTTTGCGCTTTTTGAATTGATGAGCTCATTAGTACAACCGCCTGATTTATTAATTTATTTACGTGCTTCGGTACCCACTTTAGTTAATCAGATTCAGAAACGTGGACGAGACTACGAAAACACAATAAGGCTTGATTATTTAAAACGGCTTAATGAACGTTACGAGGCGTGGGTGAGTAGCTATGATTTGGGCAGATTATTAATAATAGAAGTGGATAACTTAAATTTTTCGACAAAAAACGAAGACTTAAGCAGCATTATTAACAAAATTGATGCTGAAATTCACGGACTTTTTTAACCTGAAAAATTACTCGCAACAATATTTATTTTTGTTGGTATTCGTGAATTTAATTTTAGGTGTTATTTATTAGTTCATAATCATTTCTATTTTCAAAAGTCCTCATGATTTCACTTCGTTCAATTGAGTAGCTTTCACACTCTGATTGACAACGAATTGAGCTTATCAAGAAATATTTTTTTAGCAAAAATATTTTTGTTGTCTGTGTAGTTAATTTGCTCATTGTCAATTCTAAGAATCATAACCCCAAAAGTTTATGAATAAGAAGTTAGGAATCTACATGAACTTAAACAACTTCTTAAAAGCGAGTCTTAAATTTTTTTAAGGTGTAATATCTTCAATTATTAATTTCACAGGAAGATTTACTATTGAAGTGCCTCTTAAAGAAATTTTATCATAGTATAATTGCTCTGAAAGGTTCTCTGTGTTAATAGTAATTATTAAAGGGACTGTTTCATTCTTTGATAGTTTGGCCTTTAGCAAATTGCATTTAAGCCAATCCGAATCGTTTAGTTTTTTAATATCAATCTCCAAAATTTCATCGCCTGAACATGATATATAAATGGTATCGGTTACACTTTGGTTTGGGGCTAAGGTTTTAACAATAGCAAACTTGCTTACTAAAAGCTCGGATGCTTTTTTAACATGCAGCATTACCGGAATAATAGAATTGTTTATATTAAGACTGCTGTAATATATGCCAGCATTTTGTAAGGCACTATTTGTAGTATATGGTATATATATTGAATCGTGACTTGGTATTGGATTCGTTTTATTGGGCAGATTTAGTAGGTTGTTTCCAAATGTTGAATTTTCGTATATAGAAAGTTTTAAAATACTACCGCCAGAGTTTTTTATTAGAATAGAATCTTTGTGTTGTTTATTAGTAAGTGTATTGATGTTCAGAGTATCGGTACTGAGCTGCATATAAGGAAGGGTATCGATAGTTAAATGAAGTGGAAGAAATAGTGTGTCGAAATTGGTTTTTATTAAAATTTGGCTTGAATAGTAGCTTATCTGCAAATATTTTGTTGGAATAGTAATGCTAATTAATTGTGTGTCGGCCTGAGAAATTGAAGCCGTTGAAGGCGAAATGTTACATGCTTTATTTAGATTACTATTGGCAATGCTAATTGAATAATCAATAATACCACCTCCTTGGTTTGAAAGTAAAAATGATTGAATTATATCGTTGTTTTTAAAAACTGACCGATTTTTATGATAATTGAAAACCTCAAGCATTGGAGGGGCATTAACTTTGATTGTAAAGGTTAGTTTTTGTTGCTCGTCATTGACTGAAATACTTGTTTGCTGCACGCCAATAGGAATGTTTTGACTATTAATTTTGAATTTTGCCCAAATACTATCTTGCGCTGGAATGGTTAAGGAATTATTTACCATTGAAATCCATGAAGCTGCTGCTGAGAAGTTTGCTGTTTGTGTAGTGTTTAATGAATTTGATATTAAAATACTATCTGAATACAATGTGCCGGCTATGAGATTATAGCTTGCTTTTTGTTTGCTGAAAGTAAGGGTTTTTGTATTCGAAAAATGAAACTCTAAAGGAATATTGTATAAGGAGCTGTTGTCCACATTCAGGATTAAATTAATTACCGTGTCGGTATATACATATTTTTGAGGATAGATAATAAGCGTTGTTGTTTCTTGTGGTTTTAAAGTAATACTGGGGCTCTTTATTGATGCCCATGAAAGGGCTTCGACTTTTGTAAAGCTAGCTGAAATATACTGAACCTGATTGCCGCAATTTGTTATTGGAATAACAAGTGAGTCGGATTCTTGGTTGTAGAGCTCTTTAACTTGCAAGGCTGTATCAATGCAAATTTCAGAGTAAGGTTCTATCAATATTTGCTTTAAATGAGTTTGCTTGCCATTCAAAACTTTTATACTATCAATAATAACATCGGCATAATTTGGACAGCTAATTTTTATCGTGTAGACACCCTCATTTAAATATCGGGCATAAAAACCATTTAAACTGTCAGAATATATTTCTGAATTATCAGAATCGTATCCTACAACTTCAATTTTCGCAACAAGCGGTTTACCAATGGAATTTGTAATAGTACCTTGGATACCAAAAGTTGCTTCTCGCAAATATCCTATTAAAGCAGCTTTATTGTACACCCATAGCTGAGGTAAACTACTTGTAGGATATAGTTTAATACCGCTAATTTCCAGGGTAAATTGGCGAGTGCCATGGTAATAATTCATATAATCTTGTCGGCCACCTGTAATTCGATACCAGTCGTAGCTATTTGCAAGGCCATTTGAAACCCCTGTTAAATAACCTGTAGGGCTGTTTGCTTGAGCTGAGTCGCGGTAGTTTCCACCAACATATTTCCACCATGCATTATCAGGAGATCTTTTAGTTGAGGTAGCCCAAGGATAATTTACCACTTCTGCTCCCCCGTGCATATTCATGCCTAAATCGAATTTGTGTTTTTCAGCAAAAGCCATCATTAATTGGGTTTCTTGCTGGTGCGCATTACCATCGGGATGTTCACCAGAATTAAAGTCGGGGAAATTTCGATTTAAATCGATATTGTTTAGATTATAGCGTGTTGCATTTCCAATAGTATGATTGCCTCCTCTGTATGTTGCATCAGGATTAGCAAGAGGGTTAATGAATATCTGAGTTTGGTTTATTAACGCTGTAATTACACGATCGTTTCCATATTGGGCTAGGAGGTGATCTATCAGTTGAAGTAAAACGGAATAACCACCAGTTTCGTCACCGTGAATGGAACTTGAAAAAAAGACTTTGGGTTCAGGTTCAAAATTATTAGCGTGGTTGTCCGATATTTTTATAGCCAATAATTTTCGACCACTTGAAAGTTGCCCGATTTCTTCAAGGGTGCAAATTTCGGGATATTGGCTTACCCAATTTTGCATCATCTCAATGTAAAGATCGTAGGTTGGATATTTATCCCAATTTTCCATTTCAAGAAGGGTTGAGGCCATTTCAACAGCCTTAACCGATTTGCTTTCAGGCATTAAAGTATAGCTTATTTTTAGATTTTTAAAAGCCTGAAATTCTTTTTCGTTGGCAAAGGCATAAATGGTATCGTTAACTATATTATCGATAGAAATTAGTGTGGTAACTTTATCCAACTCAGCCTGGTCAATTACTTTAAATTTGAAATGGTAAAGTTGAGCTTCTTGGGCATGTATCAGGTGAGGTGATAAGGATAACAACAGGTAAAATATTATGATAATTAACTTGTTCATGTACAGCAATTTTAACAAAGTTAACCGATAAAAACAAAAAAGTCTCCTTTACAGGAGACCTTTCCACCAACCTTTATATTTATGTTGTTTATTTTAACCCAAATTGATCGATTTACTTTCGTAAATCTGTCAATCGACTGAGTAATTTTAAGTTTTCACTTATTTGTGTTTTAGGTGATAAGTGAAATACTACAATTCCTAGGTCAGCCTGTCCCGTACCGGAGGTCGGGAGGGTTAACTCTAAGTAAAGCGCTTTTCATTTTATTCAAATCGCTCAACTTAGGTTTAATTCTGATTCGATAAGTGACCAACTATCTTCAGTTATTTTAGCACCTAAGGTTTCAATAACTTTTCCTGATAATAAGGCTCCCATATTGCCACATTCTGTCATTGATTTGCCTTGGATTAAACCAGTTAAAAATCCGGCAGCGTATAAGTCGCCAGCTCCTGTAGTGTCAATGGCATTGGCTTTTATAATTCCAACTTGAGTTGTTTCACCATTTGTTTTAATATATGACCCTTCTTTGCCAATTTTAACAATGGCAATGTCACACATTTCAGCAATTTGGTTTAATGCTTCTTTTGGCTCACTACCTGTAAATGCCTTTGCTTCTTCTTCGTTAGCAAAAACAATATCAACATATTCTTTAATAATGCGCTGTAAAAAGCCAAGATTTGCTTCAACAACATTGTAAGCTGCCAAATCGAGCGAAACTTTCAAACCGTTTTCTTTTGCAAGTTTAACGGCAGTTTCAATTAATTCATGGTTTTGAACCAAATACCCTTCAATATGAAAATATTGATATCCTCGAAACATTTCAGCGCTTAGATCGGTAGCTGATAATTCCACTGCAGCACCAAGGAAAGTAGCAAATGTTCTCTCAGAGTCGGGAGAAACTAATGCTACAGCTTTACCTGAGGCCGTGTTGCTTTCTAAAAGGACAGGAGCAATGCCTGCATTTTCAAGATCTTTCTTAAATAGGTTTCCAAGTTCATCGTCTCCTACTTTTCCAATAAATCCGGTTTCAACTCCAAGGCGAGCAATTCCATGAATGGTGTTAGCCGCTGAACCTCCCGATGCTAAAACTGAATTTAAATGCGCTGTTTTCTCCATCACCCGTTTTGAAAATTCAGCATCCACCAATTGCATGCTTCCCTTTGGTAATCCAAGTGTTGATAGCATTTCATCTGACTCCATAGTGGTCATTACATCAACAAGGGCATTACCCATTCCAAGTACTTTATCCATAGTATTATTTTGTTTAATTTTTATAAGCCTTAAAAAGCAGGTGCGAAATTATATTTTAATATTTAAAATAAAAAATTGTGACGTAAAAACTTGACAATCAAATTGTAAATAAAATAAATTAAAAAAGATGCAATTTTTTCCCTAAATTATTTTGCAGTTTGAATCCATACATGTATTTTTGCCACGCAATTTTGAGAAACGCACAGCGAAAAATTGCAGAAGATTATTCCTTCTTAGCTCAGCTGGTTAGAGCATCCCGATGATTATCGGGAGGGTTCTTGTTCAAGTTCAAGAGGGAAGAATAAAAGTTCTAAAGATAATAAAAAGGAAAATATTATTCCTTCTTAGCTCAGCTGGTTAGAGCATCTGACTGTTAATCAGAGGGTCCTTGGTTCGAGTCCAAGAGAGGGAGCAAAAAGGTCAGCAATTCGCTGGCCTTTTTTCGTTTTAAGTCATGTTTTACATTTATATAATTTATTCAGAACAATTAAACAAATACTATGTTGGATATTCCTCTGACATAAGGCAACGACTAAATCAGCATAATTGCCATCATAAAGGATTTACAGGCTCAGCAAGTGATTGGCGATTGATGTATTCTGAAAGCTATGAAATGGAATTAGATGCTAGAAAAAGAGAAAAGCAGATAAAAAGTTGGAAAAGTCGAAGAAAGATAGAAGAACTTATAAAATTATAAGCTTAACTCAGTCCGATAAATGGGAAATCTTCAATTTATTTATTTCGATTTCACCTATCTAATTGTTTCTTTCCAGTAATTTCAATGTATTATTTTTACCGAAACCATAACTAAAAAGAATTCAAAAGATTCAAATTTCAATCTGAATTTGATCATAGATTTACTTTTCGACACTATTTCGGATAATTTCAATTATAGGATGGACCATAGAGACATATTCTAATATTATTTAGTTTCACTCTAAACTGAATTCGCAACTACTACATATATAACCACTTATGAAATATATCTAAACAATATTATTTTTAATGTATAAATTTTTTTATTATTGCAACATGAAATAAAATTACTGTAGGCGAACCAAACAGGTAATTAAACTTTTTATTTTTTAATACCTACCATATGCATGGTAAGGTTATGCTTTTATGGCACGCCTATATATTATATATGCTATAACAACCACTAAATCGACTTGTAAAATGAAAAAAGCGCTACAATTTACCTTAGTATTACTTTGTTTATCAACTATTTTAAGCGCCCAAACCTTATACTCTCCTAGTGGTTTGATTGGAAAGTCTACTAATAGCAATGTTGGTATTGGAACCAGTAGTGCTAGTGATAAATTACATGTCTCTTATGGTGGCGATGTTGGTATAATGCTTGATGATACTTATGACACAAGCAATTCGCCATGGAGATTATGGGTGGATAATTGGGATGGTTCTGCAAGTAAAAATTTTACTTTTAAAATAGGTCACAATAATTCAGACCCCGCTGCCGCACGATTGCATCGTGTGGTAAGTAAATAAAGAAACTAAATATTAGAAACTATAATTCAAAACCTGGCTTAATGGCTGGGTTTTGATTTTTCTTGTAATTGTTTTATAGCCACGCGATGCAATCGCGCGGCAGCATTTGCAGTAGTATTTAGTATATTTGTAACTGTGAAAATAGAGGATTATTATGAGTAGAAATTATAAATTCCATAATCCAGAAGGAATCTATTTTGTAAGCTTTGCTGTGGTTGAGTGGTTGGACGTGTTTACCAGAAATGAATATAAGAATATAATTATTGACAGCTTGCATTTTTGCCAAAAAGAAAAAGGGATGGAAATTTTTGCATGGTGCATAATGACTAACCATATGCACATAATATTTAGGTGCGTTAAAGACTTTGAACCCCAATTGGTTTTAGGCGATTTTAAAAGGTTTACAAGCAAAGCTATTGTGCAGGCAATTATTGATAATCCGAAAGAGAGCAGAAAAGAATTGCTATTGGAACAATTTAAAAAAGCAGGTTCAAAGTCATCAAATGTTAGCAAAAACCAATTTTGGAGGCACGATAACAGACCCATTGAACTCTGGAGCAACAAAGTAATTTTTGAAAAGATAAATTACATTCATAATAATCCTGTTGAAGAGGGTTTGGTATACAATCCTTGGGAGTATATTTATAGTAGTGCAAAAGATTATGCTGGTGAAAAAGGTATTCTGGATGATGTAATTGTAATTAAATAGGGGCCACACGATGCAATCGTGCGGCAGCACAGGTTTCTCTGGGAGTGCTACGTGAATCTTGGTGTAACAGTTCTTCTTAATAATTGCTAATGCATTATACCTACATTGTACTTATCTTTAATAAAAGTGAAACTAAATAAGAATAATATTCGTTAACTTTGTATAAAATATAATTAGCATGGGAGTACCTGAATTAAGAAACGAATTGCACGACTTTATAAACCAAGCGGATGAGCGGTTTTTAAAGATGGTTTATGCAATGAGCAGGGAATATAAAAATCCTGTAATTGTAGGCTATAATGCAGATGGTTCGCCAATGTCACAACAAGCCCTTAAAAATAGGGTTAAGGCCGCATCTAAACGAGTAAAATCAGGAGATTTTTTAACGCAAGAAGAAGTTGAATCGGAGGTTAAAAATTGGTAAAGAAAAAGAAACTTCCCATCCGTTGGGATAGGTTGGCTAAAAAGCATCTTGATAACATTTACGAATATATTGCAGAAGACTCAGTTCCAGCGGCGAGAAAGGTTAAGAAAGAATTAATTAAACTGGCTCATAGCCTTAATGATTTTCCTGAGAAATACTCAATTGAAGAATACTTGAAACATGAACCTGAAAATTACCGTTCAGTATCAAAGTGGAGTTACAAAATAATTTACGAGTTAACTGACGAATGCATAATTATAGCGGATGTTTTTCAAACAAGTCAGGACACATCAAAAATGATTACGGAAACAGAAGAATAACTACCTATGCTACCGCACGATTAGCGATAGCGTATCGTGTGGTAAGTAATAAAGGAAAGGCTAATATATAGCATATTGTTTTAATAAAGCCAGGTAATTTTCTTGGGTTGTTTTTGGATTGTTGCAATGCAAAACGAGATACTTGGTTGGCGGTTTTTCATCATCTGGCCTTCATTAAAAGAAGGATTTTAGGCAGTGCATTTTTTGCTTAGCTTGCTGGCACCTCAATTTCAATTTCATTCTCAATTCTTATGGCTTCATAAATAGGTATAGTAGCATTTAAAATCTCAATGGAAACTACCATAGCATAGGGTACTTCTTCGTGGTTTTTATCCCAGCCTTTATGGGCCCTACAGCAAAACTTATTGCTGAAGGTAATTGGTGCGATCTTAAAATTGCCCAGTCTTTTTGCAGGGTACTGTTATTTCTGCTAATATCTTCAACTGCACCCCAGTTTTTTTGTTCGCGAATCTTCCATGGTATTACCTCATCGGCAGTGCCACCTTGGTGTTCTGTTTCCCCCGCCGCAACAAGATTGCATTTTGTGTCCAGTAATAAAGAAAGGCCCAATAATTAGATATAGCTAACAATTAGCGATATACGGTTTCAACAAAGCCAGATTATTTGTCTGGCTAAGTTTTTGGTTTGTGGCTAGGTGACGGTAGTCATGCGGCAGCGGTGTGCATAATTGAGTAAGTCAATTGAGACCAAATTTGAATAATATTCGTAACTTTGTAATAAATAAAAATAGTTGAAATGGATTTACAAGTTGCAAAAATAGATATACTACAAAAAATTATGAATGTGTCAAAAATATCTCTTCTTGATAAGATTAATGACATTTTGGATAAAGAAATGATTGTAGGATATACAACGGGAGGTGACCCTTTAACAAAAGAAGCCTATAATGCACGTTTGTTATTGGCTGAAAAGCAAATAGCTTCAGGCAATCATATTTCTCAAGAAGATTTAGAAAAAGAAGTTGAAAATTGGTAATGAGAAAGCTGAAGATAATTTGGACAACGCAAGCAAAAGAAGACCTGAAAAATATCTTTGAGTTTTGGAAAAAGAAATCTTTGCAAGGAGCAATAAATGTAAGGTCTGATATTCTTAAGAGTCCTAAAACAATACTTTATTCAGAACAATATCAAGTTGATGATATTAATTCGAAATACCGTAGGATTGTTGTTCGTGGCAACTACAAAGTTTTGTATAAGGTTGAAAGTAAAACATTTTTTATAATGGGAGTTGTTGGTACAGCTCAATCACCAGAAGTAATAAAAGAGAAATAAACTGCTTCCCTATGATTAGCGACAGCGTATCGTGTGGTCAGTAATTAAATAAAAAGCAAATATTTAGCTATATAATGTTTCAACAAAGCCAGACTATTAATCTGGCTTTGTTTATTTTACAATGTTTATAAACTATAGCAACATAAAAATTACTGCTTTGTTATAGATTTAGAAAACTAGCTTCAATGGAATTATTATAATGAAATTTACAAAACAATTCATTATATCTAAAAAAATGTTGAAATTGCAGTATCTATATTATTTTCTGCTTTTGAGGCATTAAAAAAACATTGTTGTGGGACAAGCCGATTATATAAAAAATATTGCAAAGTTTGGTTTAGAGAATGACCAGGAAAGGCTATTATTGGCTTTAAATGAATTAATTGAGCATTCTAAACAAACCAAAAAGGTAAATTTTGCCTTGCAATTGCAATCAATTTTAAAAGAGGGTTTGCGAGTAAACCAAACAAAAGGCCTAACAAAAGTTGGTTCGGCAAAGTATCTATTGAAAGAAGAGGATCAGCATTTAAGCGACTTAATTATTGATAAACTTACTTCTGATTTTACTTTTGAAAATTTGGTTTGTTCAAATGAAATTAACGAAGAACTTAACTTTTTCGTTAAGGAGCATAATGGTATTGATGTTCTCAATAGTTTTGATTTACCTGTTTCAAATAAAATACTGTTTCATGGTCCAAGCGGCTGTGGTAAAACCTTGGCATCGTATGTTTTGGCCGGTGAGCTCGAAAAACTTATGTATGTTATTAATCTTGGTGCCATTGTATCTTCTAAGCTTGGCGAAACCAGTAAAAATTTAACCAAACTGTTTAAGAAAGCCGTATCCGAAGATTGCATTATTTTTTTAGATGAGTTTGATTCCTTGGGTAAAGTTAGAGATTATAATCAAGATCATGGTGAAATGAAACGGGTAGTTAATACCATTCTTCAGCTTTTTGATTATTTACCACAAAATAGTATTGTCATTGCTGCTACCAATCAGGTTGAAATGATTGATGATGCTTTATTACGAAGATTTGATTTAAAGTTAAAACTTGATTTACCTGGGAAAGCTCAAATTATTGAATTGATAAATAAAACAATTACAAAATCGCCTTTTAAGTTTAAAACAAAAAAAGAATTTAACGAGGTGGTTTCTCTTTCAGAAGGATTATCGTTTTATGCTGTTCAAAAGTCAATAATAACCGCAATAAAGCGCACCCTATTTAAAATGGAGCGCATTGATAATAAAAACTTATTTATTGATAGTTCTATTCCTCAAATCCGCACATAAGTAGTTAATGTGCAAAATAGTTAAAATTCATAAAAAAAACGTGTTTATTATAGTTAATTTAACATTTTTCATTCAAAAGAGACTGAAAAAATCAGTTTTATACCCCCAAAAAATTACATTATCAATTTTCTCCCATTCAAGCCATTGTCTTTTTAGGAGCATTGTGTAATTGCCTGAATATCAGCACAATAAACTGCGCGTTGTTTTCTTACTGGATATACCAATCCCACACATTATAATAAAACAGTATAAACCAGTGTGTTTATTCTAACCTTACAAGTTGTTCATATGGTCTTTTATCATAAATAATCAACTTTTTTTTACCTCTTCCCTTTTTTATCCATTTTGTTGCTACTATAACAAATTTAAAAATAAATTTCTTCAATCTGCTTTTAGGTGATAAGCTTTTAAAAACTTTAGAGATACCATTTAACAACCATTGATAAATTGTACGTCCAATTGCCATTACAATCAGGAACACTGTGTTTTGATTCATAAATGAAAAAGGAAGTTTTGACCAACCAAAGTCATTATTCATTACATCAAATATCTTTTCAGAAGTCCCTCTGGCATTATAAAATTCTATTACCTGTTTTTCAGACATATCTTTATCGTCAGTTATGATAGCTCTATATGTCCTTGCATCATTTGTAAATAAGTTGCCTTGTTTCTCTTCTTCATTATTTATAGTTCGTTGGATTACGAGCCTATAAGTTTTAGCTCCTTTAAATGGTGAATAATCTACAGATGCAACCTCTACGATAATGTTGTTTATCTCAACTAATTCCCATTTATCTATAGACATTATCTCTTCACGCATGTAATCCGATTTCGATGCTCGGATGTAAAATGTATTGGCATATTCTTCTGCTAACTTTATAACCTTTTCAATATAAGAGCCTGCATCTGCCCTAAACTTATCAATCTTAATACCTTCTTCTTCAAGTGCTTTAAATATTTTTAATATCGTTTCGTGTTGTAAATATTTCACATTGCTATTCCCATTCCTGTTCTCAATATATACTGGCAGATCATTTATGGAAGCAATACCGGGGAAGTATCCATTTTTCTTTTTATAACTCGTTTTACTGTCGTATTTGTCTGTTGGTATAAATTGATGATCAAAATCTAATATATATCCATTGTCGCTTTCTATCAATCTCAGCTCCTTCTGTATTTTTAATAGTAATTTATTTAATTCTGGATTATCATTGTATTCGTGGACAACTTCTGAATTAACATGTATTTCTTTTTCTGTGGTCAATTCTATTAATCCTTTTCCAATAGTGTCGGGACTCGGTACGAGTAGGTCATCAACATCATTAAATTTATCTTTTAGATTTTCATCAATATCTTCCATTCTATCGCCACCTGCATAAAACACCATAAATAGAGCTGTAAAAATATCCGAATAGGAATACGTTGCACGACTACCTCTACTACCTAACTGATTATCAATGATATCTGAAATCATCGACTCTTTAATGCTCTTTGATATAAAGTTTAATCCACCAAAAGGATTTACTTCCTGATTACTTTTTTGTACTTTTATCATAACTAAATTTAAAACTGTAAGATACAAATAGTAACTCGTTAATCTTTAATTTCTTACAGCTTTTTTCACCTAAATAGGTGCTTGGAAATCCCTTCGGAATCAATGTAATTAGGCTATTAGTAATTTAGGTGCGGATATAAGGCTATTTTAAAAACCCTACTTCAAAACGAAAAGTCTTAATAAGTTTAGTTTTCAAGCTCAGCATCAATTTCAAGTTCGCTAAGTGCTACCAAGTCATTAATTAGTATTAATTCATTGTAAAGCGAATTTAGATTCTCATCTTTTAGGGGTTTTTGTTCAATTCGTATTACCATACTAACCGCTATAGCAGCATCTTCATAAGGTATTTGTTCTGCAGGTGAAAGAAGTTTATGATAAGCAGCATTTATGGCTAATTTTATGCAATTATTTTCATCAATCAACTTGTCTCTTGCTATGCAAAAAGATATTTTTTGGGTATTGCTAACGATTTTTTGTTTGTAGTAATAATCTTGCGCCCACCCGGGGCTGTTACCACCTATTTGTATACCTTTTGTCGAATTACCGTTTATACCATCGGGCACATTTACATTTCTGGTTCTACCATTCTTATCAGTTTTTATTTCTGAATGAAATACATCAAGAGGCAAATTTTTACCTATTGCAAAAGTTACATGCAAAGGGCAATAAAGCAGTTGGTTATCTTGCTTAGGTTTAAATTTAAAGCAAAGCGTGGCATTAATATGTAGTAAACCATTGTTTTTAAGCGAATGGTTTAAATATTCAGGTAAATACAATGGGAAAGTTTTTATATAATCCGGATAAATTTCGTCTTCTACAAGTATGGTTGCACTATTGTCATCAGAGGTCAATAAAAATTCGGTTTTAGGCAATCCATAACCCATTATTCGCGATAATAATTTGTTTGAATTAAATAAATCTCCTGTTTTTATCGGCTTTGACGCATTAATGATTAGTGCCTTAATACTTTGCATGTTTATATTAGGATACGCTTTTACAATTTTTACCGCTAAATTTGCCGCTAATGGTGCGGCATAGCTTGTACCCATTCCTTTAACGGTTCTTTGCGTTAAATTAGCACTTAATACTTCAAGGCAGCAATCACCCTCATCCTTAGCAATGAACATACCGTGTCTAAAACATTCTTGATAATCGCCGCCAGGCATCAAAATATCAGGCTTGGTTAAGTATTTATTTCCTGTTTGCGCATTAAATAAGTCAATATCTTTATAATTGTAATGAAATTTACGCGAATATAAAGCCGGAAAATCTTTTGTGGGTGCCAAGCCATCAAATCTGGTTTCCTCAAAATTATAAGCTGTTGCTCCAACACTTATATTGTTCATGCTTTCGGCAGGTGGAGCAATATTGGCATTGGTAGAAGTGAACTTATCAGGGTAATCCTCAGGGGTCTGTATATTTAAGTTAGGGTTATTGGTAGTTGAAATAAATATTAAAATATCCAATTCATAGCTTACTTCATCTAATTTTCTGGCATAATCAGAAAACTCCTGGTTATCTTTTAATGGGAATTGACCATAACCAATGGTAAGGGTAAATATTCTAACATTGTATTCTTCATGAGCCTTTTTAATTAGGCTAATTATATGGTTTATAGAAATGGCACCGTGGTAATATTTTCACATGTGCCATTTATTTAACCTAATTCTCATGCAAAAGTATTCTTATGCTCCTCTATTTCTAAGTTAAAGAAGGAAAAATGCATCTTCCCCGCTGCCGCATATATCCTTTGTGTGGTTAGTAAATAAAGAAACTAAATATTAGTTCGTACAATTCAAAACCTATCCCGATAGCCATCGGGATGGGTTTTATTTTTTTCTTGTAATTGTTTTGTGACCACGCGATGCAACCTGTTTTGTTGATTAGTAATACTTACTAAATTTCATGGGTTGAAACTAAATATGAATATTAATCGTTAACTTTGTAGGAGTTAAAATAATGGAAATTATGGAAGCAAATCAGATAAAACAAGAGATATACGACTATATAAATCATGCTGACGAGCGTTTTTTGCGATTAATTTATAGTATGGTAGAAAGTGAAAAAACAGAAAAGAGCTTTTTTGATACTACTATTGAAGCTATGACGGAAAGGGCAAAGAAATCGCTTAAATCTGTTAAAAACGGAAACACTAGAAGCATACATGAATTTAAAAAAGACGTTGAATCTTGGAAAGAAAACCGGGCTATACAGTAGAGATAACCCCAGAAGCTGAAGGGCACTACTATGAAGTATTAGAATATTTTTACAAACATCACAGCGAATCTAGTGCAGATAGAAAATCTGAAGAGCTTTTAGGCAAAGTGATTGCATTAGAAAATAATCCATTAATCGGTCGTGTAGAAGAAAATCTTAAATTTTTAGGTCGTAAGCATCGATATATCCTTTATTACTACACTCAGATAAAGGCAATTAAGATTATCTATTTTGTTGATGAAGTATCAAAGGTTGTTTTTGTTACTGATTTTTTCCCTTGTGAAAGTAATGAAAGTAAAATTAGTAGCAGGTAATATCAAGCCCACAGCTCCCCACCGTTCGCGCCGATTTGCAATCGGTACACTAAGTAAACGCAAGCATTAATGTTTAGCATATAATTAGCAAGTCCCTGTTTTAATTCAGGTACTTGTTTGTTTTGCAGCAATAATGCAAAAAGGCATTTGTAATGCATTATTTTAATATTAAAGCACTGAATGCATCCCGATAACTATCGAGGACAGCACCATCAGAATAAAATATAAGCACGGTTTACCGCTCGGCTATGCCGCTTTGCTCGCAAAGAATACCGCTCCCTTGAAATAACATGGTATTACAATTTGTGATATCAAGATTAAAAATGAAAACAATAATGTTTATGTAACTATATATAGTTACTTTTGTATTGTGTCGAAAAAAGAAAAGCTAAGAGCTCTATTTTTGAGCATGCCATCTGATTTTCATTATGATGAAATGGTTAAGCTACTTGGATATTATGGTTTTGATGAAGTTAAGAAAGGAAAAACATCAGGTTCAAGAGTTAAGTTTATGAATGATTAAAATGTGCCATTGATGCTCCATAAACCACATCCAACGGGTATTTTAAAACATTATCAGTTGAAACAGATTAAAGAAGTATTAGGATTATGAAACACTTAGAATATAAAGGATACTCAGGAAGTATTGAATACAGCAAAGAAGATGATTTACTTTACGGTAAGGTTCTTGGAATAAAAGGGCTAATCTCTTTTGAAGGTAAAACAGGAAAAGACTTAGAACTTGATTTTGTTGAAGCAATTGAAGAATATTTATCAGATTGCAAAGAGCAAGGAATTACACCAGAAAAGCCATTTAAAGGGAGTTTTAATGTTAGAATACCAACCGAACTACACCAAAAAGCTGCTCTGCTTGCAATGAAAGATAAAATGTCTTTAAATAATTTTGTTGCAGAATCAATCAGGGAAAGGGTTTTTAAGGAAACTGAAAGTCGAATTTAATTACCCCCCCCGCTGCCGCACGAATCTTTCGTGTGGTTAGTAAATAAAGAAACTATATATTAGTAACTATAATTCAAAATCTGGTACCGAGCATTCTGGACTGGGTTTTGTTTTTTATCCTCCAAGCCTCTGTAAAAAGGAGGAGTTAAAACAGTGCTAAATATTGGCTTATCAAGCCTATCAATTGCAAGGCAAACCAAATATGAAGAATATTCGTTAACTTTGTAGGAATTAAAATAATGGAAATTATGAATATCGAAACTAGGAAAATAAACATTATCAATTGGATATCATCTTTACAAGAAGAAGATATACTGGCTAAAATGGAGAAAATCCAAAAAGAAAAAGCGGATTGGTGGAATACTGTGAATGATGAGGATAAAGAGGCAATAAATGAAGGTTTAGAGCAACTTGATAAAGGTGAATTCTTAACTCGCTCTCAGGCAAGAAATAAAATTAAAGAAAAATACGATTTTTAAGGAATGCCATACCAAATCCGATATTCTACCAGAGCATATAGCGAATAGGAAAAAATCCTTGATTATGTAGTTGAAAACTTCGGATTAGAAGTTGCAGCAAAAGTTGATATGCATTTTGAAGAAACCATAGACCAGATATCAATAAATCCATATCTATATCCATTTTCTGACAAAAAGAAGAATCTGAGGCGCTGTGTAATAAGTCCCCAAACAACATTATTTTATCGTTTTGCTGGTGAGTTTGTTGAGCTAGCAAGCTTTAGAGGAAATAGAATGAATCCTAAAGAATTAGGTTTATAACTACCCCGTGGCAACTGACTACTAAACTGATAAGAATAGGAAAATAGTCGTTCGTCATCAGTCGTTATCATAAACGCCAAACCTCCCCAACACTTTTTGTAGCTGTTCTTACCTTAAAGAATCTAACATTAACTGTTTATTTTGGAATTAATCCTGCCACAATGGCTCATTTTTCCAATTGGCCGGGAAACCCATTGCTGATGGATGAACATTTGGGTATTTTATTAGTAATGAATTAAACTTTAAAGGCACAGTGTGTTTTTTAACATATTCGGCTGGGTTGCGAATTAGCGAATTGGTTAATCTTAAAATTCGAGATATTGATTTTGATAGAATGCAAATACGAGTGGTAAAAAGGGAAGGGTGGAATCGATAGATATGTAGCTCTTAGTGAGCATATTGTTTTCGATTTGAGAAACTATATATTACAGTATAAACCTGTTGAATTTCTTTTTAATGGTAAGCAGTATGCAAAACCTTTAGGTGTTTCTTCGGTTAAAGTAAGTTTTCATATTGCTGTAAAAAGGGCAATGATCATTAAAAATGTAACGGTTCATTCATTAAGGCATGCCTATGCCACTCATTTGCTAGAGGATGGGGTTGATATTGTTTCGATTAAAGAAGCTTTGGGTCATGCATGTATTGAAACCACAATGATTTACTTGCATGTAGCACAAACGAAAAGGGTTTATGCAAAGAGTCCGTTAGATACATTGTATGAAAAATGATCGGAGAATGGTATAATTGATCATGTGAAAGGAAGCGCTAGAATCTGATTCATGCAAATTCAAGTATGTGGGACGGGGTTTTGTTTTCTTATCCTCCTTACCGATAGTTCTAGATATCTTTAAAGAGGACGTATTTGGTAAGTGTTATGTTGATTAATAGCACTTACTAAATTACCTATGGTTAAAACTAAATATGAATATTAATCGTTACTTTGTAGCAGATTAAATAATGGAAATTATGAATGTACAGGCTAAAAAAACTAGAGTTAGTACAACTTATATTAAATACCAATAAGCCAACTTTATTGGAGAAGATTAGCCAGTTGTTAAAACAAGAAAAGGAAGCTGATTGGTGGGATGAAATACCAGAATCGGTGCAAGAATCTATTGAAATTGCTATAGGGCAGGCTAACCGAGATGAAAAAATCCCTCATAGTGCAGTACTGAAAGAGGCAAGGGCTAAATACGGATTATAAAAATGAAAATAACATGGACGCCCAATGCAAAGACCCAAATAAGAATACCTACTAAACAAATAAGAATAGGAAAAGCAGTGTTCATCATCAGTCATTAGCAGGAACCCATTCCACCTTCTCACTCTTATAATAATTCACACCTAATGCCTCAAGCCTAACTTTATGCTTAGCTAGCCTCACTTTATAATCTTCCCAATTTAGATCAGCATTTTGCGACCAGCCTATTTCTGCTATGCCACAAAGGCGAGGAAAGGCCATAAATTCAATATCATTAGTTGTTTGAAGGGTTTCGCTCCACAAAGGAGCTTCGATGCCAAGAATTTGATAGGGTTTAATATTTGGAATTATAGTGTCAGGAATCCAATCGTAGGCCTTATCAACTTCAATTGTTCCTGCCCAAGCAAGGCCTAATGCTGTGGTGGAATCATATTTCATATCGAGGTAGGCATATTGAGCAGGCGAAAATATTACTTTTGCTCCCTTTTTAATCCCCATTTGAGTGTTGGCTTTGTTGCTCCAATACTGAACTATATGATTGGCGTTGATGTTGGCATTTGCAATTTCATCCCAGCCAATGGCAATTTTGTTATACATGGTTACAATGTCCAAAACATTATTTATAAAATATATGTAATCATTGTGTTCGGTTGCATGCGATTCGTCACCGCCAATATGAATATAGGGGCCAGGAGTAATGGCTACTAATTCGCGAATTACATCATCAATAAACTGGTAAGTTATTTCTTTATGTATTGCCAGAGAGCTAAATCCAACTTCGGTACCTGAATAAAGATCTGCAGCAATCCCATTTTTATTTAACACGGCATATGATGCCAGTGCCGCATTAGTATGTCCGGGCATATCAATTTCTGGTATTATGCTAATGCATCTTTCAGCTGCGTAATTAACAATCTCAGTATAATCATCTTGCGTGTAAAAACCGGTTTTTTCATTGTTTACAGAACTGCTTGCTCCAATTTTAGTGAGTTCTGGCCACGATTTAATCTCAATGCGCCAGCCCTGATCATCGCTAAGGTGCAAGTGAAGTGTATTTATTTTATAATAAGTAAGTAAATCAATATATTGTTTTACTTCATCAACCGTAAAAAAGTGTCGGGCTACATCTAGCATAGCCCCACGATATTCAAATTTTGGATAGTCGCGAATTGTCCCAGTAGGTATAGACCAATTTATATTTTCTATGGAATCGTTTTCTATTTGGGGAGGCAGAGCTTGCCTAAGAGTTTGAATACCTCTAATTAAACCATCGGCTTTGTATGCTGAAAGCATTAAATTTCTCGGTGTAATGTTAATTTCATAGCCTTCGTTACCAAGACTAAAACCTGCCGAATTTAGCTGAAGTAAGATATCTCCTTTGGCAATTTTCTTGTTATTTTCAACGACCGTAAAACTAAACCCTGTTGCTGGATTAAGTAGTTTTGACAGGTACTTTCCAATAGCTTGAATATCGTTGCTTTTACAAACGATATTGGTTTTGCTTGAAATGCTAAATGCCTTGTGTGTAGCCGTTATATTTACGGGTTGAGGTATAAAGCTTATGTCTAACAATGAGTTGTTTGATTTTTCTGCGCAGGAGCTAAATAATGTATAAACAGCCCCTAAGGCTATTAGATTTTTAACACTTCTAATATTCCAGATTTTCATAGTTGTTTTATTTAGTGTTTGCTTAGATCAGATAAGTCAGAAATCTAAAATTCTAAGATAAATAAAAAGAAGAATTTCGTTGCAGTATATTTCAAAAGAATAATATAAGGTTAGGGTTTGCAAAAACAGCTGATTGATCGATAGGCCGTTTTTAAGCTTTATTCGCTTTTTTTGTTAAAGTTTCCTAATAGGGTTTAAATTACAGGTGTTATTAAAACACTAAGTGCTATAAAATAGATTCTGGTTTGAATTTATTATTGTTAATAATGTAATTATTCCCCCTGCATCGTTTTATAATATGTAAAAAGCAGGAAGATAGTACTGTATGAAAGGAAATGAAAAATTGTAAAGGTTTGCATTTATGCTATTTAGTTTAAAGTTTGGGGTTCTTATTTAATTGATTATATTTGCAAACAAACAAAGTGTTAAAAATACACTTAACAGTTTTTTAACAAAATGTTGATTAATACTTTGTTTTCTAATTACAGGTGCTAAATGGAGACTAATCTTTTAAAAAACATTTCGGTTGATTGCGTTATTTTCGGATTCGATATGGAATCATTAAATGTGCTGTTGGTAGAACGAACCATGAATGCATCGCAGTCAAACGATACACTTTTCTCCGATTTAACTCTTACAGGGCATCATATTTATGAGAACGAAGATCTTGATGGAGCTGCTAAGCGCATTGTTAATGATTTAACAGGACTTAAAAATCTGGTTTTAGAGCAATTTTATTCCTTTGGAGAATTAGATCGACTTCAACATCCGAACGACCAGCTTTGGATTGACCAATTTGAAGGCGCTTTGGATAAACGAGTTGTTTCAATTGGTTATTATTCATTGTTGCCTAGCCTAAATGTAAACATTAAGCAAAAAGGTAGGGTTGTAAAATGGTATCCAGTAAATGAAATTAGCGAATTGGCTTACGACCACACTTTTATTTTAGAAAAGGCAATTAGCCATTTGCGCTATAAATTACGGTACGAACCCATTGGGTTTGAAATGTTACCTCCTAAATTTACCCTTTCGCAAATGCAAAAACTATATGAAGCTGTATTAGGAGTAGAGCTTGATAAAAGGAACTTTAGAAAAAAAGTAAGTCAAATGACTTATGTTGTTCCTTTAAATGAAAAGCAAAAAGGAGTTTCGCATAAACCCGCACAATTATTTATGTTTAGCCGCGATGTTTATGAAAAAACGAAAACTGAGAGGTACGATTTTTTTGTTTAATATAATCTTTAAAATATGAATAACTCAAAACTATCAATAAAAGAAAAAATTGGGTATGCACTGGGCGATGGTGCGGCAAATATTGCCTGGCGCGGTGTGGCAACCTTCTTATTTATATTTTATACCGATGTATTTGGCTTAAACCCAGCTGCAGTTGGTTTGTTAATGTTGGTTGCACGTTCCAGCGATGGAATTAGTGATGTGCTTATGGGTATTGTGGGCGATAGAACCCAATCGAAATATGGAAAATTCCGTCCTTGGATTTTATGGACAGCCATACCTTTAGGAGGAATATTATCGCTATTATTTACTGGCCCAGAATTGAGCATGACGGGCAAAATTGTTTACGCTTATACAACTTATATACTGTTTACGCTTATTTATACGGCAAATAATATTCCTTATGGAGCCTTAATGGCAGTAATGACAGGCGATAATGCGGAGCGCACTGCATTAGGATCGTATCGAATGGTTGGTGCTTTTGGGGGTGGTATGCTTGTTCAAGGTGCTTTGCTTTTCTTGGTTGCCTATTTTGGGAATGTTAATCCCAATATTGATATTAGTAAGTTAGATACTGAGAAATTTAGAGTCACAGTTTCAGCTCCTCAGGCTGTAGCAAATGCAAATATTAAAACAGATAATGGTATTGCCATGTTTACTTGGGCCGATGCTGCTATTGATGATACTACAAATGTGCCTACTCAAGGGAAGAGTTTTAAAATTGAGGCAGATAAAGACTATTCTTTTATAATAGAAGGCGAAAAAGATTTGATTGCTGAAGATATTTCGATTATAAATCAGAAGAAAGGCTATAGTTACTCTATATATGTAATGTCTATAATTTTAGCATTGATTATGTTTGTAACTTTTTATACAACCAAAGAAAGAATTCATCCACCAAAAGAGCAAGAAAGCGATTTAAAGAGAGACCTAAAAGATTTAATTAAGAATAAACCATGGCTGGTATTATTGGTAATCGGCTTACTGTTTAATGTATACAATTCTATTAAACAAGGTATTACAGTAATATATTTTTCACATTACTTGCACGATCAGTTACTGGCAGCTTCATTTTTGGTGGCACTTATGATAGCATCAATTGGCGGTGCAATGATTACAGCGCCATTGGGTAAAAAACTTGGAAAAAGGAAGTTGTTTATTTACGCACTAATATTCTCCGGAGCTGTAAATGCATTATTTATTTTCTGTGGACCTGAAAATGTAGGTGCGATTTTTACTATTGGAATTATCTCAGAGTTTGCTGCAGCCATATTCCCAACATTATTTTTTGCCATGCTTGGCGATGCTGCGGATTATTCTGAATATAAAAATGGTAGAAGAGCTACCGGCTTGATTTATTCAGCAGGATCGTTTGCAACAAAATTTGGTGGTGGTATTGCTATGGCAATTGTTGGATGGGTGTTGGCAATGTATCATTACGATGGCTTTGATTCGGTTGCAATACAAGGTGCTATACCAGGAATTAAAATGCTTATGAGTTGGATACCAACAGTGATAGCATTAATTGCAGCAGGTTTAATGACAATTTATCCTTTAACTCAAACAAAACTAGATGAAATGTCGTTAGAGTTAAATGCACGTAGGGCAAAAGAGTAACAAAGAATACACAAGTTAAAATCAAGATAAAATATAGAATTATGAAGAAGTACGGAAATTTTGATGATGCAAACAGGGAATATGTGATAACGAACCCTGCCACTCCGTTTCCATGGATTAACTATTTAGGAAATGAAGATTTTTTCGGATTAGTATCAAACACTGCGGGTGGATATGATTTTTACAAAGATGCTAAATTCCGTCGTTTAAACCGCTATCGTTACAATAACGTACCTATGGATAATGGAGGCCGTTATTTTTATATTAATGATAATGGTACTGTATGGAATCCAGGATGGAAACCTTCAAAAACAGAACTTGATAACTACGAGTGTCGTCACGGCTTAAGTTACACCAAAATTACAGGTCAGAAAAATGACTTAGAGGCTGAAGTTACTTTCTTTATTCCACTTGGTTTTTGTGATGAAATTCATAAGATGAAACTTACTTATAAGGGTTCCAA
>JAQICC010000390.1 GCA_027858735.1 Salinivirgaceae bacterium | reverse complement strand
AATTAACACTTCCACTTATTTACGCTAAAAATCAATTAGCTACGGGTGGGCGACGCGCAATTTTAAAATTGCTAAAAAAGAAGAATAAAAGCAAAAGTGAAGTTGCGCAAATTATTGACACCGTAAAAGAGTATGGCGGAATTGAATATGCACGTGATATAATGCTCGATTATAAAAATAAAGCTCTCGCTATTTTGGAAAAATATCCCGAATCGGAGTATAGCAATTCTCTAAAGGCTATTGTAACTTATACCGTGGAACGAAAAAAATAATATTAAAATTTAATAAACTAATTAAAATCAGAAGTATGAATAAAGTTATTTATATAATTGCTTTAGCATTTATATTGGTCTCTTGCAATTCTAAACCACCACAAAAAAACGTAGAGCAGAAGAATTCCGATTATTTATTACTAAGTACTGTTTGGTATCAAATATCTGCCGAGAGAGTTGCGCTATATTATCAGGCATACAATATTGCTAAAATGCGAATCGACCAAATTGCCGAGACAGATTATGAGCGCCAACCTGCGGTGGTACTCGATATCGATGAAACCGTTCTCGACAATTCGCCATATCAGGCCTGGTGTGTACAAACAGGCAATAAATTTTCAAAAGAATCGTGGGCAAAATGGGTAAAACAAGCTGATGCTACTCCTTTAACTGGTGCTTTAGATTTTACTCGTTACGCAAAACAAAAAGGTGTTGAAGTAATATATATTTCTAATCGTCATGTATCGCAACTCGATGCAACACTGCAAAATTTAAGTGCCACTAATTTCCCTAATGCATCAGCCGAATTTGTTTTCTTGAAAGATTCTACTTCAAACAAAAAATACAGGAGAGGAAAAGTAAATGAGAACTACGAAATAGCACTGCTTGTAGGTGATAACCTCGGCGACTTCGACCATTTATACGATGAACGCGCCAATAAAAATGCCCATAAAGTAGTAGAAGATCAAAAAAGTTTGTTTGGCGATAAATTTATTATGCTGCCCAATCCCATGTATGGAAAATGGGAACGTCCTATACAGAAACAAAAAGGAGAATACAGCGACAATTTAAAAAAAGCCATGCATTACAATTTTGCAAACTAAGTTTCAGGAAAATATTCTGCAACAAAAAATGCATATAAAAAGAGGTTGTCTGTAAGATCAGGTTTCATCTTCCGGGGAGTAACAGCGAAGGAATCTGCTATTGATAAGAAAAGATTCTTTCACTTCGTTCGGAGTGACGTTCCAAGGTCTTTTAGACAACCTTTTTACTTGTTGAAAAATGAGAAGTTCAGGCAGCCTCTGGTTATTTATTGCGGCAATAGTAGAATTTTAATCAACAATTTGCTTTTAACAGATTTAAAAAGATTAATTTTTGCCGGATTGCGATTTTAAAAATAGCAATACATCTCTGATTTCGATTAAGCTAAAAAGTAAATACATCAGCAGAAGCTGACCCATAAAATATTTGAAATGAGCTGGGAGTGTAAATGCCAAAATTACCATAACTGCAATTAAAATCAGTAACTTAATTCCGGTGATCAGCATAAAAACACGACTAAAAACAGCTAGCCGTTTGGTAGAATACCGATACAGAATATACTGAATACCCCACGAAAATAGTAGGTATCCCACCAATAGAATTGGAAAACCGTTGTGGTACCAAGTAACGTTACTAAACGTGAAAAACAGAACTCCGGCAATAAATAAAAGGGCAGCCAAAACCCCCGTACGAAACATGAATTTTTTTAAATGTATTTGCATAGTTAAAAACAGTTAATGTGCGAATAATCGAACCTTTATTTGCAAAGATAGTTAATCAGTTTAATTGTGCTTTTTTCAGTCGTTCAGAATTGAGTTTTTTTGCCAGTTTCAAAATAATTAGACACCCACCGTACTAACCCAAAACCGATATTATTTATTTGGACACTTGAAAAATGAGTGAAACATCTCTCAATCGGTAAAAAGAATTACTTGTATAAAAACTCCCACCGCACACCTCTCCAAGCGGAGAGAACCCCCACCACGCACCTGTGTAGCAGCTTACATTACAGCCCTCAACAATATAACAGCCCTTCACGTCACGAACGCCACATACCTAACTCATTAACTCAATCCCCCAAATTCCTTAATTACCTCAATTCCTCAGTTCCTCAATTCCCTAATTCCTCAATCAACTTCCCTGCAAACCACCACAAAGTTTCTTAGTATGTCCTTATAAATTAATCTTTACTTACCATCAACGATGTAACGCTCAAGCGGGGTGGCCTGATCAAATTGGCGGGCTAGCGTTGGGGTGAATGGTCAATCAAAACAAATGACATAAAAGAGGCTTGTCCAGCTTTTATAAGTCATTTGATTGATTGACCAAAG
>JAQICC010000314.1 GCA_027858735.1 Salinivirgaceae bacterium | reverse complement strand
TATATTCATAGCTTCGCCTCTCTCTCCCGTCATTCGTCGGGATTCGTCGGCTCACCTGTTTACACAGCTTCGCCTCCTCAGTCCCATTAAGTGGGTGAGCAAAAGCAAGCAAAGAAAGTAAATTTTGGTGGGGTGTGAAAGGGTTTTGTCAATGAATGTGGGGGGTTTGTAAAAAAAGGTGTTCCGGTGTTTAAGATGCTTGAATTTTTTACTGCAGACCCACTAAAGCGAGCCACGATTGCTTAGCTTCTTTCTTTTTTACCAGTTGCAAAATCATCTAAACAAACTACTTCGTTTCCGTTTTGCAAGAAATGGTTGCTTAGGTTTGAGCCTATAAAGCCTGCCCCTTCTGTTATTAGTATTTTATTCATTAGTTTTTAGGGTTATAAGCATAAATATATTTAATTATTTAATGTTTTTATGGCTATAACCTTTGTTTCTTGAGCGTTTAACCAATCCAACATTCTAATTAAACCTTGTTTATCGGCCATAAAGTGCTTCCTAAAAAGCAGTTAATGTCTGTTATGAGAATTGTTTTCATTAAAAATACGAATTTACACTAATTGCACGAAGTAACACAAGGTGATTTTAAAAACTTGGTGGAACTTTGTGTTTTACTTTGTGGTACTTAGTGTAGCTATTTTCTGTTACACAAACCCGCTAAAGCGAGGCACGGTCTATCGAAGTTTACAGGAAGTCGCACAATGTAATATTTCACTTTGTTTAATCGATTATTTCAATTTATTTAAAAGTTCATTAGCATCAATGTTAATTTTTGAAAAGGCAAACCACTTCTTCCCCAAATCTTTTAATGAAGCACCAATATGATATACATCCTTACTATCAAGAATTAGAAATCGATCATGCGCTTTGGTGTACTTTTTTATTTCAATGTTTTGATATTGTCTATTATATTTATCAAGATCAAGCTTTATTTGTTCCGTTATTCTTGCTGTAAAAACAGTAGTTCTTACATTATCAGCTCTTTTTGATAACATTAACAGGGTATTTTCGTCAATATAATTATCAATTAAAACAATGCTATCAGTAGCCTTTTTAATTAAGTCAATGGTAAATTTATATGCATCAAATATTTGTCCGTCAAAGAATATGCCTTCCCTTGGTAATAAGTCTGTCTTAATCAGCAAATCAAATTTTTGGTCGTGTTCAAAAAGGGCTTTATCATGTTGCTTTAATTTTTTTTCAATTTGCTCAAATTGTTGGTGAACTGCGTAACCTTTGAGTAAATAATTTTTCAAGATTTTATTTGCCCAAATACGGAATTGGGTTGCATTTATAGAATTAACCCTATAGCCTATAGATAAAATAGCATCAAGATTATAGTATTTGGTTTTATATTTTTGAACTCCACCTATTCCCATGTGTTCCAAAATGGAACATGTGCTTTGTTCCACTAATTCACCCGATTTAAAAATATTTTTAAGGTGTTTTGTAATCGCTGGCCTTTTTGTCCCAAATAACACAGCTATTTGCGCCTGAGTAAGCCAAATAGTATCATCCTCAAATCTCACCTCTAAGGAAGTTTTATTATCCATAGATTGATATAAAATTATTTCTGGTTGTAACTATTTTATTGGCTGTCTTCTTTTGCCATTTTATGACCCAGCAATCAGTAAGTTAGAAAGCCAATTTTCATGATATTCATGATTATTAAGTCTCCCAACAGGGCTTTTAAACTCCTCTTTTCGCCTATAGTCAGGGCAAGATGGACTAAAATTATAGATTAAAGAAAACGCCCTTATTGTATTAGTGCTAACAGCTTTATTTTTCCCGTGGAAAGTCTGATTCTTATCCAAGTATCTGTTCATAAACCCCATAAGCCTATCTAGCATGTTCGATGTCCTGTAAGCATTAGGGTGGTCATAAAAAACCTGCCATTGCTTGTTCTTTTTGCACAGTTTGAGCAGGTTCACTTTCATGGGTGATTCGGGAACGTTCACCTCTGACCATTCTTTTAACCTCCTGATCCTTTGACTGAAACTTCTCTTATCCTCAGCCCTATAGCAGTCCCATGCTTTCTCCGATAATTGATGAAAAATAAACCCCATTTTTTTCAAAGCCCTGTCTCTTACCTTTATGAAACCATGAAGAAAACAGGAGATTATTGTTATGCTCCTAAAAAGGGTTTTCCACGCCTTATTCCCAGCCTGCCATCCATCAAGATTAATGCTATTGGGCTTGTAGTTGAGGTCTAATTGCAGCGACTCTTCTTTAAATACACCATAAGCCTCGGTAAGCTCCTTTTCATCACAGGTGTTTGTTACTTCTACACCAAGAAAGCAACCTTTGGCAACAGTAGTAGCTATATATGCTTTATTCCCAGATAGTTTTGAGTGGTGTTCGTCACCAACAATATCGACAGGAATACGGGTGTCCTTTTGGATTGTTGTGCCAATTATACTTTTGCTTGCCAGTGAGTTATGGCATCTGTACCAATACATATGATTGCGTCCAAAAACTTCGGCTATTGCCCAATATGGACTCCAGCGACAAAGAAATAACGCATCAGAAATACTACTAGTCTCCCCTCGCATATAAGATGCCATGAAATGAGGGTAGATCCTGTAATTATGCCCTCCTGTTTCTATTAATCTCAATCTCATATTGGTTTTTTTAGATCTGGCAATATGTCCATTAAATTTATAATGTACAGACATAGATTCTGGAAATAATTCAGGTGTTTCTTCTATAGCCTTAGCTATAAGGCATCTAGCAAATGCAATATCTGTCTCAAAGGCATTGTAATCTGATTTATTTATCATTATCGTAATTACTCGATCTCCATTCTGGGTTTTTGTTGTATTTTTGCTTTGTGCCACGTCCTGCTTTTTTGTTTTTTTTTCGATACAAATATCGCAGTTTTGTGGCACTTTTCATACATTCCGAGCCAATGAATCCGTTATAACCAGAATTATTTCACCTTGATTGCTGTCTGGAATTTGGTTCATATTTTCATATAAAGATTAAAGCCTAAACTACGTAATTAGCGTTTAAATTCAAAAATGTATTAACTTTTGTAAGCTGATGAATAGCAAATCCTATTTGCAAATACTCTTTTAAAACCTTATTCGCCCAAATACGGAATTGAGTTCCCCGTTGTGATTTAACACGATATCCAACTGCAATTATTAAATCAAGATTATAAATGGAAACTTTTCGTTTAACTTTTCTCGAACCTTCTTGTTGAACTGTCAAGTATTCCTTGACAGTTGAATTCTTTTTTAATTCACCTTCTTTATAAACATTGTTAATATGAAGGCTAATGTTTTGTTTTGTCGATTCAAAAAGCGTAACCAACTGAGCCTGTGTTAACCATACGGTTTCCTCCTCAATACGAACATCAAGCTGAATTGAACTCTTATTCAGTTGATATACTATAATTTCACCTTGCTCCATATTCTTATATTGCTAAAACATGAAATATTCTACAGCCTTTTAAGCCGCCTACAATCTGCCATCAACCATTTCCCTGTCCCAAATTCCTTTAATATCGTAAATAACCCCATTGCTACCATCACAAAGTTGGGTAGGGTCAAAATTAACAAACTCATTATGAGCCACCGCTAATACAATGGCATTATATTTTTTGTTTGTGTAATTATCAACTAATCTATGCCTGTATTCATAGGCAACCTCTTCTTTATTGGCCCAGGTGCAATACTCCTTAGTCTAATTTATTAAGAATAAGATCAGTAGCTATATTAAGTCTTGAAAAAGCAAACCATGGTTCGACAAGCTCACCACAGGTTTTTTGCCTAAATCTTTAAGTGATGCTCCAATATGATATACTATATTATCATCAATAATTAAGAATCTATCATGTGCATTCTTGTAAGTTTTAACATCTATGGGTTTATATTGGCTATTAAATTTTTCTACATCAAGCTTTAATTGCTTTGAATAATTAGCAGTATAAATAACAGTCTTAACATTATTATTGCATTTCGAAAGCATTATTAATACACTTGCATCAATATAATTATCTATAAGGATGATGGAGTTTGTGGCAGACTTAATTAAATCGCTCGCAAATTTATAGGCATCAAATATCTGTCCTTCGAAAAATATGCCTTCATGAGGTGGCAAGCTTGTATTTATATGCAAATCGAATTCCCTGGCTTTCTTTTTTAAAGTAAACACATCGTTCTCAATTTTTTCAATACGATGATGCACTGCATAGCCTTTTAAAAGATATTCTTTTAATACTTTATTTGCCCATATTCTAAACTGAACACCTCTTTCTGACTTTACTCTATATCCAATAGAGATTATCATGTCTAAATTATAATGCTCAACCTGATAAATCTTGTCATCAGCAGCAGTTGTCGCAAATTTTGCGACAACTGAAATAGTTCGCAATTCTTCTTTTTTAGCATTCGCTATATGTTTGCCTATAGTTTTAACATCTCTATCAAACAATAGAGCTAATTGATTTCGATTAAGCCAAACGGTTTCTTCTTCAACTCGAACATCAAGTTGAATTGAGTTATCATTAGGTTGGTATAATATTATTTCGCCAGTGTCCATTATATGTAAAATTTCATTATTTTACCAATGTCTTAAACTTCGTAATCCCTTATGTAATCACCTTCGCTGCAAGGTCCTGAGGCTAAAATCAAAGCCAATGCATTGGTAGAAAAATTCTCAACCTGCCGCCACATTATTTTGGGCACATACAAACCATAATAAGACCGGTTGAGTGTGAAGGTTTGTTTTTCTTTTCCATTGTCAAGTACCACATCAAAACTTCCTGAAAGGGTTTTAATAAGTTCATTTAATTCTTTGTAGGCGTGGCCACCACGTTTTTCGCCTCCGGGTACGTCGTAAATCCAGTAGGTGCGCTCAATTTTAAAGGGTATGTGATTTTCTCCCTCAATAAAGGTCAGATTCCCTCGATCGTCGAGTATTTTTGGGAGTTGTATTATGTGCGCTTCAAAAGGCATTTGCTTATTTTTTTTAAAAATGCTAATTTAATCATTCCTTCTACAATTTTACAATAAGCTGCGTTAACACTGCTTCGCTTCCTTTCTGTCATTCGTCGGGATTTCGCTTTGCATAACTCCACTTTGTTCCGTTTTGCTTCGCTTCTATTCCCATTTGATTTTCTCTTTCAATTCCTCTTCATTATAGTACCTGCCAATAGCCTGCCTTTGTTGAACCCACGCGCATTAAAGACCCTTGTTTTACCAATTTAGCCAGATGATACTTTACTCCATCTTCTGAAATATCTTTTAATTTTTCGGCAATTTCTTTTCGGGTCAATTTAGGGTGCACTTTCAATA
>JAQICC010000305.1 GCA_027858735.1 Salinivirgaceae bacterium | reverse complement strand
TATTGAAAGTGCACCCTAAATTGACCCGAAAAGAAATTGCCGAAAAATTAAAAGATATTTCAGAAGATGGAGTAAAGTATCATCTGGCTAAATTGGTAAAACAAGGGTCTTTAATGCGCTTGGGTTCAACAAAGGCAGGCTATTGGCAGGTACTATAATGAAGAGGAATTGAAAGAGAAAATCAAATGGAAATAGAAGCGAAGCAAAACGGAACAAAGTGGAGTTATGCAAAGCGAAATCCCGACGAATGACGGGAAGGGGGCGAAGCAGTGTTAACGCAGCTTGTTGTAAAATTGTAGAAGGAATGATTAAATTAGCATTTTTTAAAAAAATAAGCAAATGCCTTTTGAAGCGCACATAATACAACTCCCAAAAATACTCGACAAGCCTTAAAACCTTACCTTTGTTGATGAAAGCATTGGTATAAAATTGATATAAATAAAAACGTTATGAAAGTACTCATACTAGCAGGAGGTCTAGGCTCCCGATTATCGGAAGAAACTTCATTAAAACCAAAACCCATGGTTGAAATAGGGGGTAAGCCCATACTTTGGCATATCATGAAAATTTATGCATCATACGGGTATAACGATTTTATAATTTTGTGTGGCTACAAAGGCTATGTAATTAAAGAATACTTTGCCAACTATTACCGACACATGGCCGATATGACCATTGATATGAATGATAACACGGAGGTCTATCATAAATCGAAAGCAGAGCCCTGGAAAGTTACCCTTGTAGATACAGGCGTGAACACCATGACAGGCGGACGAATAAAACGCGTTACAGATTACATTGGCAACGAACCCTTTATGGTAACTTATGGCGATGGGTTAACCGATGTGAATATAAAGGACCTGGTTGATTTCCACAAAAAGCATGAGGGCATTATTACCATGACATCGGTGCAACCTGAAGGACGTTTTGGAGCCTTAACCATTTACGAAAACAATAAGGTGGAAAGTTTTATGGAAAAACCAAGGGGCGATGGAGCTTGGATAAATGGTGGCTTTTTTGTTTGTGAGCCCGAAGTGCTTGATTATATTGAAAAAGATGCTACCGTGTTTGAAAAAGAACCCCTGGAGAATCTTGCCAAAGAAGACAAGCTGTTTACATTTAAACACCGTGGGTTTTGGAAACCTATGGATACCCTGCGCGACAAAACCCAAATGGAAGAATTAATTGATAAAGGAACGGCTCCATGGATAAAATGGTAACATACAATACCCTGGCATCCTTTTATAAAGGGAAAAGGGTTTTTATTACCGGACATACTGGTTTTAAAGGCACATGGCTATGTTTATTGCTAAATAAAATGGGTGCGCAAGTTACAGGCTATGCGCTGGACCCCCCTACAAACCCAAGTCTTTTTGAACAAACAGGTATTGAAAAACAGATTACACACCTAATTGGTGATGTGCGCGATTTGGAGCACTTAACCAAGGCTATGGCTGATACAAAACCTGATATTGTGATACATATGGCAGCCCAACCGTTGGTGCGCGAGTCGTATAAAATTCCGGTGGAAACCTATGCCATAAATGTAATGGGTACGGTAAACATGCTTGAAGCGGTACGTCAAAACAAGGGAATAAAGGCGGTGGTAAATGTTACTACAGATAAGTGCTACGAAAATCAGGAGTGGCACTGGGGATATCGCGAAAGTGAACCCATGGGTGGATACGATCCTTATTCCAACAGCAAAGGATGCTCAGAATTGGTAACAGCTTCCTACCGAAATTCCTATTTTAACAAGAACACCTATGAGCAGCATGGTATTGCCGTGGGCTCAGCGCGTGCGGGGAATGTTATTGGTGGAGGTGATTGGGCCGACGATCGCCTAATTCCCGATTTTATTCGCGCTATAATTAAAGGAGAACAAGTGCAAATACGCAGCCCTTATGCCATTAGACCTTGGCAGCATGTATTGGAGCCCCTTACCGGTTATTTAACCCTGGCAAAAGCACTTTCTGAGCACGGACCTGAATTTGCTGCCGGCTGGAATTTTGGACCCAACGATAGCGATGCTAAAAATGTGGAGTGGATTACACAGCGCATTTGTAAGCTATGGGGAAATGGAGCTAGTTTTGAAGTGGATAAAAACCCTCAACCCCATGAGGCTAATTATTTAAAACTGGACTGTTCAAAAGCCAAAGCCGAATTGGCCTGGGTGCCTATTTGGAATATTGAAACCACCCTTGAGAGTATTGTGGAATGGACCAAAGCCTATTTAAACAAAGAGAACTTAGGAAGTGTTTGTACTACACAAATAGAGAAATATTTTAATTTATAGTTACACAACTAGTCCCTCCCGAGTGTTCGAGATCGGGAAAGTGTTTTAAGAATACAAGAAATTGCATAATGTAAAAATAAGTCACATGGAAAAAATAAAAAGGATTATTCAAAAAAAAGATTTTAAGCTTTATAATATACCCAATGATTTTGGGGAAGAAGCAGAAATTACGATTAAGCCTATGAGAAAAACACATTCCAAATTAATCGATGAAAGCTACGAATTAGCAAAAATACAAGAAACCAGTGGTATGATGCAAATGTTGAATGAACCTGAGGAGGATGTTTGGAATGATTTATAAAGGAAAAATTTTTAAAATACCATTTCCATTTACTGATTTAACGGGTAATAAATCACGTCCGGTTTTAGCTTTAACTGAGCCCAATGAATTTGGCGATATTCGCTTTGCTTTTATTACTTCGAAAAGCCATCATGGGAAAGATCAGGTTGATTTAAAAAACAGCGATTTTGTAGTGAATTCACTACCGGTAAAAAGCTTTATTCAATTAGGTAAAACCGTATTACTTAATAAAAATCTAATTAAGGGTGACCTTGCTGAACTAAAAGAAACATTTATGTACAAAGTTCAGCGTAAATTAGTAATTGATGAAACTGAAGTATACTATAATACTCGTTTTACCAGTCAGGATTTTGTGGCAGGTAAAAGCCGTGTAAACTACGCCGGTCGTGTGTTTGATGAAAATGAGATTATAAATGCGGTAGATGCTTCGCTCGATTTTTGGTTGACCGAAGGCCGTTTTTCTGAGCAATTTGCTGAGAAAATTTCCGACTTTTTAGATATTGAGCATGTGTTGTTGACCAACTCCGGTTCATCGGCAAACTTATTGGCGTTTTCAGCCTTAACATCTGAAAAACTTGGCGATAAAAGATTGCAACCTGGCGACGAGGTGATTTCGGTAGCAGCAGGTTTCCCGGCAACGGTTACACCCATTATACAATACGGCTTAATACCCGTTTATGTTGATGTTACCCTGCCTACCTACGACATTGACATTGACATGATGAAAAAGGCGATTACTCCAAAAACCAAATGCATATTTTTAGCGCATACACTGGGCAATCCTTTTGATATTGATGCCATTATGGAGCTTGCCAACGAGCATAATTTGTGGGTAATTGAAGACAATTGCGATGCCTTTGGCAGCAAATACAAGGGTAAATATACCGGTACCTACGGACATTTATCTACCATATCGTTTTACCCTGCACACCATATTACTACGGGCGAGGGCGGTGCCATTTGCACCAACGACCCTATTTTGGCTAATTTGGTGCGCGCTTTCCGCGATTGGGGACGCGATTGTTACTGTGCCGGTGGCGAAAACAATACCTGTGGCAAACGCTTTTCGCAATTGTTCGGAATGCTACCCATGGGCTACGATCACAAATATGTGTATTCCGAAATTGGCTACAACCTAAAAATGACCGATATACAAGCGGCTATTGGTTCGGCGCAAATGGATAAATTACCTGAATTTACTGAAAAACGCAAAGAACATTACCGAGAGTGGAACAAGGTATTCGAGAAATTCAACCAGTATTTTGTATTGCCCGTAGCTACCGAAAAGGCCGATCCATCGTGGTTTGCATACATAGTTACCGTAAAGGCCGACGCACCTTTTACCCGCGACGAAATAACGGCTCATCTAAACGCCAAGCTTATTGAAACCCGCAACCTGTTTGCTGGCAACATGACAAAACAGCCCGGCTTTATGAACAAACCCATGCGCATCGCCGACCACTTAAACAATACCGACTTTATTATGAATAACACCTTCTTTTTAGGTACTTATCCAGGGCTTACAAAAGAAATGTTTGATTACGTGGAGGGTGTATTGGCAGAGTTTCTGGCAAGTAAATAAATAGTTACACAAAGTCCCACAAAGGAAACACAGAGTTTCACAATGTTTAATTGCTTATTTAGTGAAACTTCGCGTAACAATAAATAACATGACAGAAGATCAAATCAGTAAAATTATTTTAGATTGTGCTTTTAAGGTACATACTCGTTTGGGGCCAGGACTTCTAGAAAGTGCTTACCGTAAATGTTTAGCTTATGAGCTACGTAAAGCGGGTTTATCTGTTGAAGAAGAAAAACCATTACCATTAATTTACGATGAAATTAGAATGGATTGTGGTTATAGATTAGATTTATTAGTGAATTCAAAGGTAATTGTTGAGCTTAAAACTGTTGAGGCATTTAATGATGTTCATCAGGCTCAAATACTTACTTATATGAAATTGACGGATGTAAAACTTGGCTTACTTCTTAATTTTTATGTGAAATCATTAAAAAACGGTATAAAACGATTCATATTATAATTACTTTGTGATACTTTGAGAAATACTTAGTGAAACTTAGTGTAACAAAATATTATGGCAATAGTTAAGAAATACAAATCCCAAATTGAAAAAATTACTGCGCATGGTGAAGGGGTTTACACCCTCGAATTAAAA
>JAQICC010000302.1 GCA_027858735.1 Salinivirgaceae bacterium | reverse complement strand
AAAGCGCCTCTTCACTTTGTTCGAATCGCTCAACTTAGGTATTACTAAAGTGCATTTATTTCAGCACATCTACTTCCTTGCAATCCCTTTGAAGTAGGGAACTACGTCGGCAGGTATTCTATGTTGTATTTGCCCTAAACTAAACGCATGAATTAATCAGGCAACTATATAAAACACGTCAATTTACTATTTACCGCCCGTTTAGCTTTATTTTTGCTTAGGCTTTGTTTTTTAGGGATACTGTATTTCATTCCAAAGAGAATATTCATCTTCTTTGTAATCTTTTAAGTATACAGAGAAGAGAATGGCTTTCTCAATATAATTATCAAAAAAATATTTGTACTCAAAACTGCAAATACAATTTGCAAATGGTCCGCAATCGTTTTTAACATAGATATTCACATGGTCGTCAACAATAGATATCGAATCTATTAAGCAAGCTGCACAATTATTATTCATGCTAATTGTCAAAACTAATGAGTCGTTTGTTACTGAATAAAATAAAGTATCATTACTTAATTCTCCATTTTTCAAATTTAAATTAGGGTCTTCAAAACACCCACCTTTATCCATTTTTAACAGTTCAATTGATTCAGATGGCATGTCCTCAGTATTTTCTTTGTCTTCTGTACATCCAATGTTAGTATACAGAATCAACAATATTCCAAAAGACAATTTTGTTTTCATTTTTTAAGTTTTAATTAATCATGAAGTCATATTGTAACAAATTTAAATTTTTTAGTTAAATTAATAAATACAATCCTACATGTTATAACAACACCTGATTGCAGGCAAAACAAAGCCTAACTTTTCGGTAGAGTTCATGTAATAGTTAACGTTTTATTTAATTGATTCATGAAATTTTAAAGGTGGTAGTTTATGCACAAAAATCTTTTGAAATATATTTAATATTATTCTTTGGAGCATTGATAGATATTAATTTTAAGGTAGATGTGTTTTATACTCGAATTTCGTTATTAATTGCCACAGCTTAACAGAATTCAATATTATCCTTAAATCCGCAAGCGGATTCTTTGAGGCCACGAATTACACGAATTAACACTAATTTCGTTTTCACCCAATTGGGTGAAAATATATTTCATGTAAGACTGTGCCCGTCTATGGTTTCATTTTTTTGCTGCGGATATTAGGATTATACAGAAGCAGTTGAATTAATTTTCCCCCAAAAGACTATAAAAAAGGTAATTACTGTTTAGGAAAAAGTGACTAGAAAAATAAGAGATACCTTATATTTAACTACTACTGCTTACATGATAAGTTTAGATGTATTACTACAATCCTTAACCAGTAAGCCGATCATTAATTAAATCAGCTCTTTTTGCATTTTTAAATTATCTTTGCGCCTTAAATATTATAAAAATTTACAATGGCTATTGAAAAAGATTTAAAAGAACGTAGTGAATTAAAATGCGAGTTGTGTACAGCATCAGAAAACTTATCGGTTTATCAAGTTCCGCCAGCATTTGAGGCAACTATCGATAACTGTGTTTTGCTTTGCGAAACATGTGTAACCCAGATGGAAAATCCTGATAAGGTTGATGTAAACCATTGGCGATGCCTTAACGAAAGTATGTGGAGTACTGTTCCGGCAGTTCAGGTTATGGCCTGGCGAATGTTAAATAGATTAAAAGCAGAAGGTTGGCCACAAGATTTGCTGGATATGCTCTATTTAGACGATGAAACCTTAGCTTGGGCAAAATCTACTGGCGAAGATGTTGATGAGAACGACAAAGTAATACATATTGACAGCAATGGCTCAGTAATTCAAGCTGGCGATACAGTAGTTTTAATTAAGGATTTAAATGTAAAAGGAACAAGCATGGTGGCTAAACGGGGTACTGCAGTTCGCAATATTTCTTTGGTGCATGATAATCCTGAGCATATTGAGGGACGAGTTAATGGACAACAAATTGTAATACTTACAAAGTTTGTAAAGAAATAATATTATGAATTATTCAGGTTAAGAAGTTAATACAAAAAGGCATCGCTAATTGCGATGCCTTTTTGTATTAAATAGTCTCCGTAAGAAAACTCCAATAATTTCGTTACTCTTGCATTTTAATCAGTCAATTACAAAAGTAAACTCCTGATTTTCAATACTGCGAAAGCCTCATTCTTGGAGCTTTCTTTTCA
>JAQICC010000385.1 GCA_027858735.1 Salinivirgaceae bacterium | reverse complement strand
TCTTGCATTTCAACCAGTCATCCCGAGATTTCGGGACTCCTGATTTTCAATGCTGCGAAAGCCTCATTCTTGGAGCTTTCTTATCAGAGACCGAGTTTTCTTGCACGCACTAAGTAAAGTGTCTTTTCACTTCATTCAAAACGCTCAACTTAGATTATAAATAAAAGGATTATCCAGTAATCATGATCTTTTATCAAATTCTTTCTAAAGACATACCAATTATTATTTTGCCAAATCGTCATAAATAAATACATTGCAAATAGCAAATTATGAACTGGGAAACTCAGCCTGGTTAGGGTGTTTATAAAAATTTTGCTAGCATGTATTATATTAAATGACTTATAAGGCTTTTATATTTAACATATTTATGTTTATGACCGTTGCACTTACCTGCCAAGGTCAAGCTCCTATTCAATTTCAAGAACCGTATTCCGAGAACACCTTATCACAAAACTATATTACCTGTATTTATCAAGATCATAGAGGCTATTTATGGATTGGTACATTTAATGGATTAAATAGATATGATGGCCATAAATTCGAACATTATTTACATAATCCTAAAGATTCACTAAGCTTAATTAACAATAGCATAAACACTATTTATGAAGATAAGAATGGAAATTTATGGATAGGTACTCAAAATGGAATATGTTTTTACGATGCTCAAATAAATGGATTTATAGAATTATGTACAAAAAGCAACTATAATTTTAAACTTAGCCATAATGAAATAAGGGCCATTCATATTGACAATCAAAATATTATGTGGATTGGTACTTATGGTGGTGGAATTGATCGAATAGATTTAAATAATAAAAACATTAAAAATTTCACATATAATCCGAATGTGCAAGGTTCGCTCTTAAGTGAAAAAATTAATTGCTTTTTTGTTGACAATGAACAACAATTTTGGATTGGAACTGAAGGTGGAGGAATTTCATTATTAGATAAAGAAACACTTAAATTTAAAAGTTTTGGAAACAATGCCCAAAACTCCTATCTGCTAAATTCATCGGTTGTAAATTGTATTTTACAGGATAAAATAGATACTGATATTCTTTGGATTGGCACGTGGAATAATGGTTTGATAAAGTTTCAAAAAAACCTTGGACTAATAGAAAATTATATCAATATTCCGAATCAAAGCAATAGTTTAAGTAATAATACTGTGCGATCGTTGGACCAAGATGCCAACGGGAATTTATGGGTAGGCACCTTTGGAGGCGGTCTGAATTTATTCGACCAAAAAACAGGCAATTTTAAAACCTATACCAACAATCCAACCGACCCTTCAAGTTTGGCTTATAATATTGTTTGGAGTACATATATTGATAAAAGTGGAATTCTTTGGATAGGTACTTTTGGAGGTGGTTTAAATAAATGTATAATTCCTAATCATAAGATCATACATTTAAAATCAGGTAGTGGTGGTAAAAACATGTTGAATAATAATTCTGTTAGTGCCATAATTGTTGATCATAATGGTTTAATATGGATAGGTACTATCGGTAGTGGTATTAACGTGTATAACCCAAAAACCAAAGAATACAAATATTACTTACACAACAAAAAAAAGGGTGCTGTTGTACGCACCATTTATGAGGATAAGCTTAATCGAATTTGGATTGCAACTGAAGAAGGCTTATACTGTTACAATCCAACAACCCAAAAAATTTCTTTATACAATAATGCGCTGCTTTACAAACCTATTTATAGTATTTACGAAGATCATTTAAACAATTTATGGTTTGGTACTTTTGATGCTGGACTAATAATGCTTAGCAGAAAGGAGTCTCTCAAGATAAATACGCTTGATGCAATACCCAAACACTATCTCAATAACCCATCTGACTCCTTAACTATTGCGAGCAACAAGATTTGGAATATTTTTGAAGATTCGGATAGTACTCTTTGGTTTGGCTCTTTTCTAGGCCTGGAAAAATTTAATCGTGAAACAGAAACGTTTAAAAACATTAACACAAACTTAAATTCCACCTTACCATCCGATCAATACCAACTAAATACTATAATCGGAGGTGGAAACAATATTTTATGGCTTGGAACCGATGGTTCAGGATTGGCATCTTTCAACAAAAAAACGCAGCAATTACTCTATTACGATACCCCCAAAGTAATACATGGAATTCTGATAGATGAAGATTCAATTTTATGGATAGGTACTGGCTCAAAAGGCTTATATAAATTCAACCCAAAAAGCAAACAAATTACACAATTAGCACAGCATCATGAACTGCAAGGATATGATTTTGAGCGTAATGCATTTGCTAAACTTGGTACAGGAAAACTTGCCTTTGGTGGTAATGATGGTGTTATTATTTTTCACCCGGATAGTTTAACTGAAAATCAAATTAATCCTCCCATAGTTATAAGCGATTTTAAATTATTTAATCAATCGGTTGCTGCATTATCAAAGACCGACCAACGTTTTAAAGCGCACATTTCTGAATTAAAAAAAATTGAACTTTCATACAAAGAGAATGTATTTGCCATTGAATTTTCCGCACTTGATTTTCGAATAGCCAACAACCATACTTTTGCTTATAAACTAGAAGGCTTTAACGATGATTGGATTTATACAGATACAAAAAACAATTTAGCAACCTATACCAATTTAAATGGAGGCAACTATAAATTTAGGGTAACAACTTTAAATACTGATAACAGCCATAATTCAAACGAAGCCGTTTTAACAATTGTAATTCAACCTCCATTTTGGAAAACTTGGTGGTTTATTGTTGGGTTAAGCGCACTGGTACTTTTACTAATTGCTCATATTGTACGAAGAAGGTTGAATACTTATAAGCAGCAAAAAGCTGAACTGGAAAAGCTCGTTGATTCAAAAACAATTGAATTGCGAAAACAAAAAGATGAATTAGAACATTCCAATACAGAACTGCAAAAACAAAAAGAAGAAATAATATCGCAACGCGATAATATGAAAGAGCTGAAAGATAAAGTGGTAGAAGCCAACCAGCGTAAAATGCGTTTTTTTACCAATATTTCTCACGAATTAAGAACACCTTTAACCTTACTAATAAGTCCAATAAACCGTGTACTAAAGCAACATAAAGTTGCTAAAAATATAGTTAACGATTTGCAGTTGGTTCAGCGTAACGCTCTACGCTTACAAAAATTGGTTAATCAACTTATGGATTTTAGAAAAATTGAAACGGGTACCATGCCCCTATTGGTTTCTGAAAATGATATTATAAGCGCAATTGCTGAAATTAAAGAATCATTTGCTGACATAGCAAAGCAGTACAACATCAATTATACATTTTCTTCAAGCATATCTTCAAAAACTTGCTGGTTCGATCCTGATAAAATTGAAAAGATAATTTACAATCTTTTATCTAATGCCTTTAAACATACAGAATCTCAAGGTAATATTATTATAAAAGCCAAACATCTGGCGAGCATAGCCAATTGCGAATCCTATTCAAATAAACTAGCTTCAATCAATATAAAACCTTTAGGCGAAGGTATTGAAATTGAAGTTCGAGACACAGGAATGGGTATTGCTAAAGATAATTTAGAACACATATTTAATCGCTTTTATCAAATTGAAAATGCTAAAGCCAGTTTACAAGAAAGTACGGGTATTGGATTGGCAATGACCAAAGATTTAATAGAAATACACAAAGGTCAAATAACGGTTAATAGTAAACTAGGTAAGGGCACTAGCTTCAAAGTAATTCTCCCCATTAGTAAAGAGTTTTATACAGAAAACAATATGGCCGAAGTGCTAAACTTGCACCCTAGAGAGCAGAATACCGAATCCATAATAATAGAGGAAGACTTCCATAAAAACATCCCCATAAATATTGATAGTAATGAAAATTGCGACCACAGCAAAGGATTAATTCTTATTGTGGAAGATAATAGGGACTTGCGGCTTTTTCTGAAATCTTGTTTTTCGGATTATTACAATGTAATTGAGGCTGAAAATGGAGCTCAAGGAATTGAAATGACGATTAAACATCAACCATCATTAATAATAAGCGATATAATGATGCCTGTGATTAATGGTATTGAACTGTGTAAAAGTATAAAACAAAATATTGAAACCAGTCACATACCTATTATATTACTAACAGCTCGTACTCTTGTAGAGCATCAACTTGAAGGATTGGAAACTGGGGCTGATGATTACATTACCAAACCCTTCGAAAGTGAAGTGCTTCAGCTAAAAGTTCGTAATATAATTGAAACCAGAAAAAAAATCTCCGAATCATTTCATAAATCGATAGAAGTTAAAGCTTCTGATATAGCTATATCGTCGGTTGATAACGAATTTTTAAGTAACGCTATTGATATTATTAATAACAACCTTACCAACAGTGAATTTAATGTTGATGCTTTTACAAAAGAGATGGCCATGGGAAGAACTCTTTTTTATCAAAAAATTAAAGTGCTCACCAATCAATCTGTAAACGATTTTATTCAAACGGTTAAACTAAAAAAGGCTGTTCAATTAATGAATAACAGTAATTTACGAGTATCGGATATTTGTTATGAAATCGGTTTTTCAAGTCCACGTTACTTTGCCACATGCTTTAAAAAACAATTTGGCAAAACACCTACAGAATACATGGAACAAACTAAAAACTAACAATAAATCAGTTAAATTTTTCGGTTTTATTTTAAAGAATTTAATAAATCAACCACCTGCAAACCCGCTAATAGCATACCTTCCATAGTAAATCTAAGCACTATGTACAATTTTGAACCCTTTCTGTACAATTTTGAACAAGCTTAGCTTCAACATCTATTAAATTTGAATTCAACAAACGCTAAACTTAATTTCAAAAACAATTATTATGAAGAACAAAAACCTAACCTTCACATTATTTCTTGTATTTGCACTATTTTTTAATGTATCTGCACAATGGAAATTAAAATGGAGTGATGAATTTAACTATTCTGGCACACCCGATGCTTCAAAATGGAACGTAGATATTTGGGATCCAGGTAATGTTAATAACGAATGGCAAGCCTACACCAACAGATCTGAAAATTTAAGAGTTGAAAATGGGAATTTAGTAATTGAGGCCCGTCGTGATTGGGGTAATGGTTTTGAATATACATCGGGTAGAATTAACTCCGGCTACAAAGGCTTTACCACCTACGGAAGAATTGAAGCACGCATCAAACTACCTGGTGGTTGGGGAACCTGGCCTGCGTTTTGGATGATGCCAAATGATCCAAGCACCTATGGTTGGAATGATGACGAAAATTGGTATTGGCCAAATTGCGGTGAAATTGATATAATGGAAGAAGTTGGATATGATCAAAATACAATACATGGATCAGTTCACAGTAAAGCCGCTTATTTTAAGTTAGGAACACAGCGCACAGGACATACAACAACAAGTGATGTTACTGCCAATTACCATGTATTTGCCATTGAATGGTTTGAAGATCATATTGATTGGTTTGTAGACGATAATAAGTATTATACTGTTTATAACGATGGTTTGGGCTGGGAATGGTGGCCTTTTAACTACGATTTTCATGTAATTTTAAACCTCGCTGTTGGTGGCGATTGGGGCGGTGCTCAAGGTGTTGATCCTAACATTTGGCCACGTCAAATGTTGGTTGATTATGTAAGAATTTATGAAGCCGATCCTGTTTGGACAATCTCGCTTCAAGGTAGTAATGGTCAATTTGTTAGCTCAGAAAATGGACAAAGTGCTATGATGTGTAACCGTCCATCTGCAGATGGTTGGGAAAAGTTCGATGTAATTGATGCTGGGGATGGAAAAATTGCATTACGTGGTACTAATGGACTTTATGTTAGCTCAGAAAACGGCCAAAGCGCCATGATGTGTAACCGCAACAGCATTGGAGGATGGGAAGCCTTTAAATGGGTAGACCTTGGAAACTATCAATTTGCCCTACAAGGGAGTAATGGAATGTATGTAAGCTCTGAAAATGGCACAACTGGCATGATGTGCAACCGTAACTCAATTGGAGGATGGGAAACATTCACTTTTGCAACAACAGCCAAATCAGCTGAAATAGCTACTGCAATAACTCAAGAAAAAACAGTAATTGATATTTATCCAAATCCAGTAGTAAATATCATTAATATACCTAATGTTAAAGAATCTGATATGAGTACAATATATGATTCAAAAGGATCAAAAGTCCTTGAAATTAAAGGTAAATCTGCTAATGTAAGTGATTTAAAAAATGGTATTTACCTACTTAATATGAACGGTAAAACTAAAAAGTTTATAAAACAATAACGCTTTGAAAAGCAAAACGACTAAAAACCTAACAGAAATAGCTTGGCAAATGCCAAGCTATTTTATTTTGGAGATAGTATATTGCTTTTACTTTATTTAATATTGATTTATAGTTAGGGTTTGCTGAGAAAGCCCTAGTTAACAAACATTGCATCAGTTATTTCTAAAACCTAAGGTTCTTGGACAGCGCTTTCTGCACTCAAAACATTTTTTAATGGTATAACCTTTTTCCGTTGTATAATTTGAAAGTGGCCTACAGGCTTTCTGAATTACCGTTTCACCTGTTAAGGCATTTTGAGGACAATTATCAAGGCAAATCCTACAATTGGGAGGACATACATCGTAATCTACAAGCGGGTCAGAATTAAATTCTTGATCTGTTAATAAAGCACCTATCTGAATCATATTACCATAGTCCTTATTAATTAATAGATTATTTCTCCCTAATTTTCCTAAACCTGCAAGAAATGCAACATGCCTTAGCGATAATATGGCACGTCCTTCTTGTTCCTTCTCATTCCATGATAAATATGGATCATCGGTCGGAATTAACACGTTTTTTAGTCCAACTTTATCCAATTTCGTTGAAATATCATAACTAATCATATCCATTTTTTGCATTGCCAAGGTATTAACATGGGTAAATGGCACAGGATTATTGGCAAACAAAGTCTCACTTGGCAATTTAATGGCAAATGCAATTACTGTTTCGGTTTTCGAATAAATGTCTTTGGGGTGAAATCCTTTGGGAGCTTCTGCGAATCGATCTACATTGGCTAATCCGAATAAATCTGCTCCTGTTTCAAATGCTATTTCTTTAATTTTTTCTTTTGTAACCATAGGCTTATAATGAATTAAGCTTTTCTAAATTGAAATGGTTTTAATTATACAGAAAACAGTTTTAATTTACTTCCGATGCTTCATACTTTTATTATACGTCGTTGATGTAAATATAATAAATAACTGAATTTAAGAGTAAAAAAATCAACTAAATTATGTACAATAGTTTTGGCGGTATGATAACCCGGATTATTCACGAATAATCCATGTCTCCGACAGCGACTAAGATTTAGTAAAAACTTTTGAAAAAAG
>JAQICC010000269.1 GCA_027858735.1 Salinivirgaceae bacterium | reverse complement strand
AAAATTATAATTATGCATAAATTGCAGCTGCAGATGATTGGCTCTTTCCAGAGTATTTAGAAAAAATGGTGGATGTTTTTCAAAAAGATGAGGAGATTGGTATTTGTAGTTCATATAGGCTAAACGATAAAGTTGTTGATTGTGCAGGCCTAGATATTAATGATGGGAATATTTTTAATGGTAAAAGTATTATAGAATATATGCTTTGTGGAGGAAAAGGTTTAACGGGTGCAATTCATAACGTAATTTACAAAACAAGCTTTTTGAAACAAATAAACGAGAATTATAATGTATTTAATGAGGTTAACATGCATGCTGACAATGAGTTAGCATTTGCACTATGTGACATTTCGAAGTTTGGATTTGTTTTTCAAGTATTAAGCTATACCCGAAGACACAATGAAACAGGTACTTCAATGGCTAAAAGATTTGGCACATACTTTTATGGTACTGAGATATTATATAATAACTTTTCATTAAATAGACCAACGATTATCGAAGCTAGGAAAGATTTTTACGATAGGTATTCATATTTTTTATTAATGAGGTACTTAAATTTTGATCTTGATGCAATTAAATGGCATCGAGCAAGAATGCAGAAAAAAATTGGATTTATTCAAATGGGGATATCTTTTTTTAAAATTCCTTTAAAAAAAATAATGAAGCATATTCCAAAATACAAAAAGAAAGAGTTTACTCAAGCGGGTTGGTAATTATGGAAGTATAAAAAATTATGTTGATAGAATTCTTTGATAAAAGAAATAAATGCAAGCAACCAATCGAGTAATAAAAAATACCGGCATACTATATGTAAAAATGGGTATAACTATGTTTATATCTCTGTATGCTACAAGAGTAGTGTTAAACGCACTGGGAGCCAGTGACTTTGGTGTGTTTGCTGTTGTGGGTGGTGCTATTGCCATGCTAACATTTTTAAACTCGGCTATGGCTGCTGCTACCCAAAGATTTATGTCGTTTGCCCAAGGTGAAAATAATATAATTAAGCAAAAACAAATATTCAATGTAAGTGTATTGCTCCATTTTGCAATAGGCTTATGTGTCGTTATCGGCTTATTAGCAGTTCAACCATTTACGTTCAATAAAATTTTAAATATTGATGCTGATAGAATTTTTGCAGCAACCAGAGTATATCAGTTTATGGTAGTAAGTACCTTTTTTACAATTGTTACAGTACCGTACGATGCTGTACTTAATGCCCACGAAAATATGCTTTATTATGCTATTGTTGGTATTATAGAAGCATTATTAAAATTAGGCACAGCTCTATTTGTTGCTTATACTATGGCCGACAAACTAATTGTATATGGGGGACTAATGGCAAGCATTACTATATTCATATTAATAATTATGCGAATATATTGCCATAAAAACTATGAGGAGTGCACATATGCACCGAAGCGATATTATAATAAAGCAATATTAAAGGATATGGCTGGTTTTGCAGGGTGGAATTTTTTAGGAAGTGCATCGAGTATGATTTCAGGTTATGGTTCTGGTTTAATATTAAATCATTTTTTTGGTACTATTTTAAATGCTGCTAATGGGGTGGCAGGGCAAATTAATGGGCAACTTCTTGTATTTTCTAATACTATGCAAAAGGCATTGAATCCTGTTATTGCAAAAAGTGAGGGGGCCGGGCAACGCGAATATATGATTAAAGCAACATTGAGTGGTAGTAAGATGTCGTTTTTAATGTTTGCTTTTTTCGGCATACCATTTATTATTGAAGCTCCATATATATTGCAGTTATGGCTAAAAAATGTTCCCGATTGGGCAGTACTATTTTGTAGGTTAGCTATTGTTTTTACGCTAACCGAACAGCTTACCCGCACATTGGCAACAGCAATTGCCTCGGTTGGGTTCATTAAACGCCTGAATACGTTAAACTCTATTATTATTTTAACCAATTTATTAATATTGTACTTGTTATTTAAATTTGGAGCACCTCCTTATTTAATGCCTGTATCGGCCATTGTTGTGGCGTTTTTAGTTAATTTGGTTAAAATATACGATGCTAATGCTTACTGCGGAATTACTTATAAACGCTTTTATCAAACCATTTTAAAACCTTGTTTATTGGTTTTTATATTTACATATATAGTTTCATATTTGGGGGGGTATTTTATACACCAACCTCTTATAAAATTATTGTCAACTTTATTAATAAGTACTATTGCATTTATTGCATTTGCATATATGTTTGCACTTAATAGTAGCGAACTTAATATTATTAAAAAGGGATTAACCACTCTTATTAAATATGTGAAAAAATGAAAGATAATCCGAATATAAAAATAATGGTATGTGCTCATAAGCCATGTACACTATTAAATGATAGTGTTTTTACGCCAATACAAGTTGGCAGAGAAAGGGTCGATTTCGATTTAGGATATAAAACGGATAATATTGGTGACAATATTGGCTCGGAACATTTTTTATATGGAGAGTTTACTGGATTATATTGGGCTTGGAAGAATGTGAAAAATGTTGATATAATTGGGTGGAACCATTACAGTAGATATTTTTGTTTAGAGGACAAAAAAAAATCTACTCGAGAATTAATATTGGTGAACGAAGAGGAATTTTCACAAATGAGTTTTTCAACAAAAGCCTTAGATAGCATACTTACAAAATATGACATTATATTGCCTCGTAAAAAGGTGCTAACTGAGAGTAATTGGAATAGATATTCGAGAATGAAAGATGTCAGAAATCTACATGTTATTGAATCAATTATTTCAGAGAAGTTTCCTGATTATTTATCTTCATTTTATAAACTACTAAAAAACACAAATCGCTTAGAGTTGTTATGTGTGTTTATTACTCGATGGGAACTATTTGATGATTACTGTGCTTGGTTATTTGCTATTTTTGAAGAAGCCAATAAGTATGTGGATGCAAGCCATAATACGTTGCATGAGGAACGGGCATTTGCTTTTTTGGGGGAGCTCCTTTTTCCAATCTACGTTCACCATAACAAACTAAAGATTAAATATTTGCCGGTGGCATGGATAAATCCAAATGTAAAAAATAAATCTTGGTTTCGCTATCATGGTTCCAATATAAAATCAACAATAAGATTTTGGTTGAATATCTGATTAAGTTGTAATTATTTTGCAAAAGGTTTTTAACATAAGTAGTTGTTTTAATTGCAGTTATATTATACATTTTTTTGTAGATTTTTTAAAGCCTTAAAGCCTAAAAAAATTGAAAACAACAGTCATATAGATTTATTGCGTGATGTTATTAGCGGATTAAGAATGTTTTATTTGCATTGTGAAGTTATGGGTATATTGATAAAACTGCAAAAATTAATCATACGGGCGTTGGTATTAAAATAAGGTCTTTCAAACAAAAATATAGTAATTCACGCATACAATAAATTTATAATGAAGGAAAATTCAATGGCAGCGCCTGATTTGACGGTTATAACAATTAACCATGGCATTTTTAACGTTGTCGATTAAAATGAAGGACAAGGCTGGGCATAATTACACCTAGATGTTATGAGCAATTAAAATTTAAATAAAAAATAAATGATGAAAAAGTTCTTAAAAAATAAATTATCTGTTTCAAGTATCCGTAAATTACGAAATCTTGTTCAAAACATTCTTGAAGTCATTCCCATTATTATACCCATTGGCTTAGATTTAAAGAAACTGGGGAGAATCTATGGCACAGACAAAGCAAGTGGTCACTTCTATACGGATCATTACACGACACATCTGAGTCGATTCAAACGTAAAAGGATTAAATTACTTGAAATTGGAATAGGCGGTTTTAAAGATCCAAAGGCCGGTGGAGAATCGTTAAGAATGTGGAAAAAATATTTTTCCAAAGGACAAATATTCGGTTTGGATATCATCGACAAGTCTACACATGAAGAAAATCGAATAAAAATATTTCAAGGAAGTCAAGTTGATATGAATTTTTTGAAAAAAGTTACTGATGAAACTGGTGAATTAGATATCATAATAGATGACGGTAGTCATATTAATGAACACGTTATTGAAACCTTTAAATTTTTATTTCCAATATTAAAAGATGGAGGAGTTTATGTAGTTGAGGATGTGCAGACATCATATTTTGAGGAATTTGGAGGTGATAGTGACAATTTAAAAAACCCTAAAACAATGATGAACTTTTTTAATGGTTTAACTGATTCACTAAATAATCAAGAATTCGTAATTCCAAATTACAAACAAACCTATTTTGATAAAAAAATAATCTCCATGCATTTCTATCATAATATGATATTTATTTACAAAGGGAATAATGATGAAAAATCAAATATAGTTGTTAATAATCAAAGAAGAACTGCAGATAATTAAAGCCATAATAATGGAGAGGGAGTTACATAATTAGGAGTTTTGTAACCTGCATATGAACTTGAGTTAATTTGAAGTGGCGAATTAAAACTGCCACTTTAATGGGAGCAACCAATTTTATTGTAGAAAAGGATGCATGGTTGGATGTAAATGTTTAGTTATGCCCTGGTTAGTATATTACCAGAGGTAATGTTGTTGCAGCAGGTTGTATTTGTAAATACAAAGGAGTATCGACTTACATTAGAATAGGTTGGATCCCGGACAAATTTATAAAAGTATCAATAAGAAAATAGGTAAAATTTAGTGTTTATATAGGATTAATTTTCAATAGACATAATCAAACCCAAATTAATATTTTAATTATAGGAGATGCTGGCTTTATTGTCTCCAATATAAAAACAACCTTGCGCTTTGTGTTTAATATATAATAAATTATAAATGAACAATTTTCCAATTTTTATAATGTCTGCCGATTCGTATTCCGATTTATGGCCTGTTTTTTTTGATTTATTTAAACAATATTGGCCTGAATTTGAAGGAACTGTGTATTTGCAAACAGAGGAAAAAAACTTTGAGTATCTTGGCATTAATATCATTTGCACTCAATTGGGTGAGCAAAAGAGTTTTGGTAAACATTTTCGTGCTGGCCTAAATAAAATTCCAGCGGAAAATGTGCTATTAATTACCATCGATTCTATATTTATGGGAAAAGTATTGGACGATAAGTTACAGGAATACTATAATTTCTTTATTGATAACGATTTGGATTCGCTTTGTTTGTATCATCAGGACTATCCTAATCAACACCAAAGTAATAATAAAGAACTAAATTTTGTTACACCACCTGCACCCCATATTATGTTTTCGTTTCAAATAGCATTTTGGAAAAAAGCCATGCTCTATGAGATGGCTTTACCGCATGAAAACCCTTGGACAGCGGAATGGTATGGTACCATGAGGGCAGAAAAAATGAAGATAAAATTGGCCTGCCTAGCTAAAGATGTTAAATTACCGATTAAATACCGACCTGCCGGATGCTTGCATAAAGGCAAATGGTTGACTGATGCAGTAGAGTTTCTTGGAGAAATCAATTACGAAGTTGATTTTGATAAAAGAGGTTATTATGTTGAGCCCCAACAAACCATTAAGCAACGAATAATGATAAAATGGATGTTGATAAAGCATGGTTTAATGGGGAGTTATTGGAATTTGTGGCTAGTAAAGTATAAGTAATTATTGATATCTAGTTTTTTAGATTATACTAATAGAAATGAAAAATACAAATACCGTAGGAGTAGCCGCTCCAAATTATGGGAAAAGAAGTTTTGTCGATAACGCAATAGCTAAAGTAACTGGTATTATAACCAGAAAAGCAAGAGGCACAAAGTTTCAGTTTTGGTTATACAAATCGTATTGGCATAGCAAAATTGCCCAGCCAACTAATAATGCCGATTTATCTAACATTTATATGTCGGGTAGACCAAATTATGGAGCAGGTATTGGGCATCAGTTGGCAAACTGGAATAGTGGATTGTATCATTCAGGCATATTTAAATTGAAATTTGCCCACTATCCATTCTCTTCGCCCAAGTGGGAAAAACTTTTTGGCTTTGGCGAAGGAGAACCTTCGGTTTATGACCTTACAAAAAACAAGGGGTATAAACTGGTTAGGCTTCCATGGTTTGAAGAATTTAGTAAAGAGGACACAGAAAAAGCATTTAATATTATAAAATCGTATAGTGGTAAAAAAGTTGTTTTTTTATTAGATACTGATCAGGGTTATAAAAAACAGTTTGAAACGCGAGATATTTTACAAGCTAAATTCTATAAAGCAACAGCACGAAGCAATGATAACATAGTTTTGAATAATGAGTATTTTAATATTGCGGTACACATACGCCCTCGCATGGCTATTGAAACCGATATAGTCTGGGAAAAGAGAGGGTTAGATAATATTTATTTTTCAAAGGTATTAGACCAAGTTCTAGCGCTATGTTCAGAAAAAAACGTGAAAATTTATCTATTTTCACAAGGCAATAAAGCAAATTTCCCTGAGTTTGATAAATATAAAAATATTACTTATTGTTTAGATATGAATCCTTACGATTCTGTGGTAAATATGGTATATGCTGATTGTATTATCAGTAGTAAAAGCTCATTCTCGTACAAACCAGCATTGATATCGAATGGTATTAAAATATGCCCAAGCTCATTTTGGCATCGATACCCTAATACTAACGATTTTATTTTAGTTGATAATGATAGTATTTTTGATATTGAAAAATTAAAAAAACAATTATTGCTATAAGTGAGTTATTTAGGCTATAATTTTTCATTTTGTAAATAAATAAAGCTCATTGGTTTCCAAATAAATAAAGTATAAGCGGATGAAAAAAGTTGCTGTAATAGGAGGTGGATTATCGGGTTTATCAATTGCTAAATGTCTTACTGATAGGTATGATGTGAAGGTGTTTGAAAAAGAATCGCGTCCGGGTGGTTTAATTAAATGCGATAGAGTTAATGGCAATCTTTATCATATAGTTGGTGGGCATGTGTTCAATTCTAAGCGCACTGATGTATTAGATTGGTTTTGGGGGTTTTTTAATCGCGAGGCTGAATTTACTAAAGCTACACGCAATGCTATTATTTCAATGGGCGATGGTTTAAAAGTAGGTTATCCTATTGAAAATAATATATATCAGTTTAGTAACGATATTATTACCAGTTTTATTCAGGATGTTGTAAGTTTAGCAAAGGACAATACACCTGAGCCGCTTAATTTTGAGGAGTTTTTACGATATAGATTTGGCGATACTTTATACAACCTTTACTTTAAACCATACAACGAAAAGGTATGGCGCAAAGATTTAAAGAGTGTGCCATTATCGTGGCTCGAAGGTAAGTTGCCAATGCCAACTATTAACGAAATGATATTTAATAATATTACTCATGCTCAGGAAACAAAAATGGTGCATAGCTCTTTTTATTATGCTAAACAAAACGGTTCGCAATTTTTAGTGGATAGATTAGCACAGGGTTTAAATATTGTTTACAATAGCGAAATAGTAGAAATTAGCAAACAACCAGTTGGTTGGAGAGTAAATAATGAAGAGTTTGATAAAGTAATATTTTGTGGCAATATAAAACATTTGCCTGCAGCTATTAACAATATCGATTTAGGTATTTACCAACAATTAGTAAATGAGTTGGAGTATCATGGAACCACATCGGTGCTGTGTAAAATAGATGATAATCCGTATAGTTGGGTATATATGCCCGACCAAGCACATCAAGCACATAGAATAATATGTACAGGTAATTTTGCAGAATCGAATAATGCCAATGAACTTACTGCTACAGTTGAATTTACCGATTATATTAGCAAGGATGATGTGTTAGCAAATTTGAAACTACTCCCTTTTAGCCCTGAATATATTACCCATAAATACACCGAATATACATACCCAATACAAGATAGCAGCACACGTAATGTAGTGAATGAAATTAAAAACATATTGGAACCACATGGTATGTACTTGTTAGGGCGTTTTGCCGAGTGGGAATATTATAATATGGATGCTGCAGTTGGTGCAGCTATTGATTTAAATAAAAAATTTATTTAGTATGATTAAGAGAATTTATTATAAAATGATTAATAACATAACTGATAGAGTAGAGCAATCATTTAAAAGAGAATTACTGATTGATTCTTATAAATCATCGGCATTGATAAATGATTCTTCTATTATTATTAGTAATGAGGATGTTAATCCTCAGATTATTATATCACTTACCTCATTTAGTACAAGAGTTAAGAGTGTATTTCTAACCCTTGAAAGTATTGCAAGACAAACGAAGAAACCGAATAAAGTTATTTTGTGGTTGGCGGAAGACGAATTTAATAATAATAGTTTACCATTAACCTTGAATCACTTTAAAAAAAGAGGTTTAGATATTATGTATTGTAAGGATATTAAATCATATAAAAAATTAATTCCTACAATGAAGTTATTTCCCAATGATATTATTATAACTATTGATGATGATGTTATTTATGATATTGAAATGATTGAAGAACTCTATAATGCTCATAAGAAATACCCAAATGCAATTTGCTGTCACAGATCACATGTGATAACTAAAAATAAAAAAGGTGAGATACAGCCATATAATAATTGGGGTGACCAGCGTATTATTACAGAACCTTCTATATATCAAGTCCCTACGGGTGTGGGAGGTGTTTTGTATTTTCCTAATTGTTTTGACGATGAAATATTCGATGAAGAAAAATTTATGGAAGTTGCACCTACTAACGATGATTTTTGGTTTAAAGCATTAGCATTAAAGAATAATATATTAACATATAACCCAAATGTATATAATAAAGATAGATTGAGTTGTATAGCCTTAGAATCTTCTAAAATCAGTCATTTAGCTGAATATAATGTAATTCAAGGGGGAAATGATCAGTATATGCAGAATATTTTAAAGAGATTTAATTTAAGTTTGTAGATAAGTGTGAATTATAGGAAAGGCTGATATATAAATATTTGAAATTAAGAGAAATGTATTTGTTAGGGCGTTTTGCTGAGTGGGAATATTACAATATGGACGCTGCGGTTGGTGCAGCTATCGATTTAGAAAAGAGGTTGTAATAATTAGTGCGTGCAAGCATTGCTTTTCAAAAACTTCACCCATTAGGGTTGGGGTAAAAAAGGCATTGACGATCAAAAAAAAAAGAGTTTTCTTGCAGAGACTCGTATGTTTGAAAAATAATTATAAGAAACTAGGGGTATCGTGGTATCGAGGAACATTACTTCCAATTCGATATTTTTAATAAACATAGTTGAAGGCTTGTTAAATACGAATAAGAAGGGTTAAGGGCATTTACATAGCAATTTTTTAGCAACAATGATTTGTAGAATATTTTTTTTTAGATTTCATGGACTTTTCCCTTTCATTGTCATATAATTACGATTTATTTTGTCTGTAGGTCGCAGAATTAAAAATTATATATAAGATATATAAACAGAAAAAGTATATGAATTCACTTGCAAATAAAATATTAAAAGGACTACGCAAAATTTATCCAAGTAAAACTTTATTGAGACCAGAATGTGAACATAATCCTGATTTGGTATCAAAATTTCTTTTGGAGGTATTGACCAAGGAAGAACCATGTATGATTGCTCGTTTTGGAGCAACTGAACTAAGTGTTTTAATGAATTATTTTGGAGTATTAAAAGGAAAGCAGATATTTGAATTTATTAAAGGAAAAAGTTTTGAATGGTGGTGGAATGAAAATACGATACGGCCGCTTGAACATATTTCGGGTTTTTTCCCTTTGCACGATAAATATTTAAGATATTTTGGAGAGCTTTTTTTAAATGATATTAAGGAGTTAGATATATTGGGTTCGTGGTTGCTTAATGAGAATTATTTAGAGCAAGAGCTAAAAGGGATAAAGAGAGTGTCTCGAGGAATGATGGACCCTTTTTGGACAAATATGCCTTGGACAAAGGTATTGGAAGGTAAAAAAGTATTGGTAATACATCCCTTTGATAGAACTATTAATAGCCAATATAAAAAGCGTGATAAGTTATTTAATAACCCGATGGTTTTACCTAAATTTGAACTTATTACCTATAAGCCTGTAGTAAGCCATGGTGCAAATAGTACACAGTTTGGCAATTGGTTTGAAGCTCTCGAGTTTATGAAAACCGAAATAGATAAAATTGATTACGATATTGCATTAATTGGTGCTGGAGCTTATGGTTTCCATTTGGCTGCACATATTAAGCGACAAGGAAAAAAATCTGTACATATTGGTGGTAGTTTACAACTATTTTTCGGTATATGGGGTAAACGATGGGATAATGAAGTGGTAAGCAAAAGGGTAAATTATCAAGCATTGGTAAATGAATATTGGGTGCGCCCTGCCGATGATGAAAAACCCAAAGACGCAAACAAAGTTGAAGGTGCGGCTTACTGGTAAAAATCTAAATCTTATGAGAATAGGCATTGCAGGACCCATTGAAATAAACTCATTAAAGCAGCACTTTACTTCATTAACAAGTTTTGAATTATCACTTGGATTAGGGGGTACAGCGGTAAATACAATTATTGATGGATTAATAAAATTGGGGCATACAGTAACTGTTTTTACTTTAGATGCTAAGATAAAAAATAAGTACGTGCTAGAGGGCTATAATATAAAGGTTGTGTTTGGTCATTTTAGAATATCACCCATTAAAACCTTTGATTTTTGCCGTAAGGAATATCAGCAGATCAAACGTTTTATTCTTGAAGAAAAACATCAGCTTGATATTGTAAACGCCCATTGGAGCTATGAGTTTGCCATAGGCACTATTTTGGCTAAAGTGCCACATCTAATTACTTTTAGAGACGATTCGGTTACTATACTCAAACTTATGAAGCACCCATATCGTTTGGTTCGGCTCTTAATGGATTTTTGGGTAAGATATAAGGGGAAAGCGTTTTCGTATAATTCTAAATATTTAGAAAGCAAAATAAATATAGAAGGTACAGTTATACCTAACCCTATTGCTCATAATGTTGTTAGTAAACCAAAAATATTGTACGATAATAAAAAAACAATCGATATTTTTTTTGTAGTTAATGGATGGGGTTATTTAAAAAATCCTATAACTGCTATTCTCGCATTTAATAAAATAAAAATAAAGTATACCAATGTTAATCTACATTTATTTGGGAAAGGGTTTGAATATAAAGGATTAAACTATAATAGCATTGAAAATAAAGTTGATTTAGAGGGCATAATATGGCATGGTTTTTTAACTCACGAAGATATTATTGCTCAATATGCAACCTGCGATATTTTATTACATACATCACGCGAAGAGAGTTTTGGAAATAATTTGATTGAGGCTATGTCTTTTGGTATACCTGTAATAGGTGGCAAAAATGCGGGAGCTGTTCCTTGGGTTTTAAATTATGGTAAGGCTGGAGTATTAGTTGATGTTGAAGACTATAACGATGTGGCTTTGGGTATTGAAAAATTAGTATGCAATAAAAAATACTATTTGCAAATGAGTAAGGGTGGGTTAGAAAATGTAAACGACCGTTTTACTCAAGAAGTGGTAGTAGATGCATATATAAAAGCTTATATGAAACAAATAGAAGATAAATTATGAGAGTACTTCATTTATTTAATGAAATTAACTATTCGGGTGCAGAAATTATGTACGCTAGTGCTGCATCTTTTTTAAACGAACAAGGTGTTGAGTTAATTGCTGTAAGTACAGGTAATAATTTAGGAAACTTTGTACATGAATTTGAAAAGCAAGGCATACAAATTACCCACTTACCTATTAGGGATAGTCTTCAAAACCCATTAAAATATATTAAAACTAATATTAAATTATTTAAGCTAATTAAAAGTTTACATATCGATACTTTACATATACACCGTAGCGATTTGTTTATGGCTGCGTATATTGCTAAGATAATGGGTGTAAAAACAGTTAAAACTCAACATAATATATTTAGGAGCAAGTTTTTAACTTTTCATTACCATAAGTTGAAAAGATATTTTGCTCGTAAAATAGCTAAGGTTACTTTTCATAGTATTGGTGAGAGCGTCTATTTGCATGAATTGAATTATTATAATAACCCAACAGCACAAATTAATAACTGGTATAATGCAGAAAAATTTTATCCGGCTACTTATGCCAACGAACAAGAAGTATTACGCAAACAATTGGGTATTCCACACGAAGCATTTGTAGTTGTTTCGGTTGGTGGCTGTAGTAATATTAAAAGGCATAATCATATTATTACTGCTGTTGCGCAAATAGCATCATACATACCTATTGATTATTTGCATTTGGGTACTGGCAATAATGAAGCCGAAGAAAAGGCATTGGCTATAAAACTTGGAATAGATAATAAAGTTATGTTTATAGGTAATAAGAGCAATGTGCGGGATTATTTGGTAGCAGCCGATGTTTTTGTGATGACTTCAAAGTTTGAGGGATTAGGCAATGTTGCTTTAGAAGCTATGGCATGTAAGATTCCTTGCATATTATATAATGTATATGGTTTATGTGATTTAATTAATAACAATGAACAAGGTTTTTTAATAGAAGAAAATACTGAAATATTAGCAGAAACTATACAATTAATATATAATGATAAATCAGTAGTTAATAGTAAGGTTGAAAAGGCAAATAAAAATGTAATGGAATTATTTAATTTGCAAAATAGTATTGTGCAACTTATTAAGTTATATAATAAATAATTATTGTTGAATTGAAAGCTTAGTTGTACAGTTATTATTAATGCTTTATGCGAGGTTTTGCATTAATATTACCTTTCGTAAAATAGATAAATCAAGGTTTTCGTTTAGTTTGGCTTTGTTTTTTTTGCATGCTTCTTATAGTTTCGTCGCAAGTAAACTTCTCGATTAAAATCCTACTTGCGACGATTTTATTTAGAATCATAATTTAGGGGTTAAACACCTACCGAATAGAATTAGAATCCTTCAGACTCCGCGGATAAATCATAGCTAAACTAAAACGTAAAAAAAATAGATTCATAATATGCTGAGTATACCAAAGTTAATATCATATATAATTGTTTATATTTCTGTGGTTTCGTTAAATAGCCGAACTCATCTGTTTAATATGTATACATTGTGGGCAAGTAGCTTTTTAGTTATTCTGTTATTATATAAGGTAAAATATTCTTTTGTATATGCTGAAGCACGTAATAATTTATTCTGGTTAAATCTTTTTGTGTTATATATGATTCTGAGTATAATTAGAGGATTTATTTTAGCTGAAAATTATTGGGATTTTAAGGGATTAATTACTAATGCATTTGGGCTGTTATTATTTATGGGAGCTTATTTGTCATTAAATAAACAACTGCGTCAGCAAACAATACATAATTACGTATATATTGCCTTACCACTTTGTATCCTTTTTATACCGGTTTTATTAAAAACAACCATAGGAGCAATTGGGTATTATTCATATGGGTTATGTATTCTTTTATTATTTTCAGCTAATATGACTAGACCGTGGCGTTGGTTATTTGTTGCATTGGCTTTGGGGGTAATATTCATTGATTTTTCGGCACGTGCAATTATTTTAAAATTAGTAATCAGTGCATTGTTAGGGTTTAGTTTTTATTTTAAAAACTTTATTAGTAATAAAGTTTTACGTTTTATTTGGTTTTTGCTATTAATAGGACCTATACTTTTATTTGGTATTGCAGTATATACCCCTTTCAATGTGTTAAATGTGGAAGGTAATACCGATGTTGAACTTGTTATTCAAAAGAAAAACCAAAAAGGTAAGGAATTTGACGAGAGTTTATTAGCTGATAATAGAACTCCGTTATATAAAGAGGTATTAAGCACAGCAAAGAAATATAATACATGGTGGTTTGGTCGCAGCCCTGCACGTGGTAACGAAACAAAGATTTATACCAGTTCAGAAAAATTTACAGGCCGTAAAGAGCGAATAGCAAATGAAATAGGGGTCCTCAATATTTTTATGTGGACAGGTGTGGTAGGGGTGTTGCTTTATTTTTTAATGTTTCTTAAAGCAAGCTATATGGCTTTATATAAATCTAATAATTATTTTGCGAAGATTTTAGGAATATATTTAGCATTTAGGTGGGGTGTATTTTGGGTTGAAGATATTACTACTTTTATGCTCGATACATATGTACTTGTACTTTTATTAGGCTTGGCTAGTTCTACTTGGTTTCGCAGTATGAATAATCAAGAAGTTAAATTATGGGTGCGGGGTTTCTTTAATAAAAAATTAAGTGTAGCTTATTTAAATGGTCAAACAAAAGCAAATAGCAGTATTAATAACCTGCCACAATCGGAAAAATAAAACATTGGCTTGCTTACAGCATTTATATGCCAGTAATTTACCAGCTAATTATTTTTTTGATGTTTTTTTGGTAGATGATGGGTCGACTGATGGAACTGGCTTGGCTGTAAAAGCAGAGTACCCCGAAGTGCGTGTAATAGCAGGTAATGGTCAGCTTTATTGGAATAAAGGTATGCATTTGGCATGGGAAACAGCTTCGAATGAAAAGGATTATGATTTTTATCTATGGTTAAATGATGATACTTTCCTTGACGTTGAAGCAATAAATGAACTACTTGTATGTTTGGCACTTTCTTTAAATGCCAATAATCCTCAAACAATAATAGTTGGTGTATGTAAAACTTCTTTTAATTCTAATAAAGTATCTTATGGCGGGAGGGCTGATCTGGATTTACTTATACCCAATGGTATAATTCAGCCTTGCAAATATATTAATGGAAACTTGGTTTTAGTTCCCAAGTTGGTATTTAAAACATTAGGGAATTTGAGTACTGAATATACTCATGGTATGGGTGATTATGACTATGGACTAAGGGCTTTAAAACAGGGCTTTAATTGTATGATTACTCGTAAAATTATAGCGGTCTGTCCAGTTAATGATGGCATCCCAATGTGGTGCAATCCAAAAGTTCCTATCCGACAACGTTTTGCAAATTTTCATTCTCCCAATGGTTTAAATATATCAGAATATCTAATATTTAGAAGAAAGTTTTGGGGTTGGCAATGGATTATTTTTGCCACGAAGTCATATGTTAAGTTGTTATTTCCACAATTGTTTTTTAATAATTTAAAATGAAACCGAAAGCCTTACTTTTTTATACTTATCTACCTCCATGGCGTATCGATGTTTTCAACGAGATGGATAAATATTATGATCTAACTATTGTATTTTTGTATGCTGATGCTACTGGGTTTACCTATAATAGGTCATATTTATCAAATAAATTAAAGGCAAAACATATTTTTTGGAATTTAGGATTAGATATTGGCAAGAAGCCTTTTCGGGTTGGTTTTTTACACTTGATACTTAAATATAAACCAGAAATTGTTTTTACACACGAGTTTTCACAGGCCAGTATTTTTATATCAATTTTATTAAAACTGCGAATTTTTAATTTTCAACATGTAATAACAACCTCTAATAATATAATTATCCTAAACAATATTAAAAAAACAAAACTATTCATACAAAAATTTGTTTTGAAATCCTCCACTGGTTTAATTGTTTATAGTGATTCTGTTAAGGAATGGTATAATAATAACTTCCCAGAAGTTAAAGTAGAAATATGTCCGAATATTCAAAATCCTAAAACACTATTATCAAATAGAGAACATCTATCAGATACAATTAGGGTTTTAATCGATACATATAAACTGAGAAATAGCAAAGTAATATTGTACATAGGTAGAATTGAAAAAGTAAAAGCTTTGGATTTGTTAATTGAAGCCTTTCAAAGAACAAAAAATGGTGATTATAAATTGGTTATTGTTGGAGAAGGAAGTGAGGCCGCAAATCTTAAAAAGTTAATAAATAAACTTAATCTTGTTAATCGTGTACTATTAACTGGATATATGGAAGGAGTAAGGCTTTATGCATGGTACACTATTGCCAATTTTTTTGTATTACCAAGTATTTATGAACCATTTGGAGCTGTTGTTAACGAAGCTTTGGTTTTTGGCTGTCCTGTTCTAGCTAGTAAATATATTGGTGCACTAGATTATATTGATGAAAATAAAAACGGGCGAATATTTGATCCATTAGATTCTGAAAATTTTATTACAGTATTGAATAAAGCCATGCAATTATATTCCAGTTTTAATTCCGAAAAAAAAGATTTAATGATTTATTCCTTTGAAGAATCTGTTAAAAGTTTTCAAACTATACTATATTAAAGGCTTATGAAAATTGATTATTCAAATATGCCCAATGGGGTTAGCAGATTTAATTTCAAGTTCAGATATTTATTTAATACGATAAGGACTTGGTATTTATTTTCTTTTATATATCCCTGGGTAAAATACAGTGGTTTTGTTAGAGTTATGAAAAAAACGTCCTTTGCACGCATGAATATTAGTCTTGGTAATAATGTGCAATTTGGCGAATATTGTAATATTGCTTCAAATGTGGAATTTGGCAATAATATACTCGTTGCTGGGCATGTATATTTTGTTGGCCGAAATGATCATGTTTTCAACATACCTGGGCAGTTAATTTGGAATGGTGCTAGAGGTCTTGACGGAATCACAATTGTACAGGATGACGTATGGGTTGGAACAAATTCAATCATAATAGCAGGTATCACAATTGGGAAAGGAGCTATTGTTGCAGCGGGGTCTTTGGTAAATAAAGATGTATTACCCTATGCTATTGTTGGCGGCAACCCGGCTAAGTATATTAAATGTAGATTCAATAGTTTTCAAGACCTTATAAAACATGATGAAATTCTATATCCAAATGATAGAATTAATATTGAACTGCTCCAAAGTATAGAAAAAATATTTTTTAATTAAATATATTTGTCACCAAGGTTTATAATGTTCTGTGTAGAAAAAAATCTTAGTTATTATTAATCAGATATTCATTTAAATGTATAATATTATTTTTTCAACATATGCCTGTGGTCCAAATAAAGGTTCTGAAATAGGACTGGGTTGGAACTGGGTTTATCACCTGTCAAATTATGTTCAGCTGCATGTTTTAACAGAAAGTGAATTCAAAAATGATGTGGAAAGAGAATTGAATAACTGGTCACAAAAGTTTAAACCAAAATTTTATTTTATTGAAATTGATGGTGGAGAAAAGACGCGCAAAATGTGTTGGAATCAAGGCGACTATCGTTTTTATTATTTCTATCGGAAATGGCAAAAGAAAGCTCTGAAGAAGGCAGAAGTAATTTTAGCCACTAATAAAATAGATGTAGTTCACCAATTTAATATGATTGGTTACCGTGAACCTGGTTTTTTATGGAAAATACCAAATGTAAAGTTTGTTTGGGGCCCAATAGGAGGCTTTGGTGGCATTGGCTTAAAATATCTTCCTTCTTTGGGTATAAAAAATGGTATTTTCTATTTTGCTAAGAATGCAATAAATTTCGCTCAACGATTTTCGCCTCGTGTAATTAAGGCAATGCATAGGGCCAATTTATTATTAGCAGCCAATATTGACAGTCTTAAGGTTGTGCAACATTTTTACAAAAAACCTATTACTCTATTTAATGAAACGGGGTCAAATCCTATAAATATTAAAAATACTAATTTACGCACAACAAATAATAAAGCACTTGTTGTGTTATGGGTAGGTAAATTTGTAGCCCGTAAAGCTTTAAATATTGCATTAGAAACTATGGCACTTGTAAAAGATAAGCCAATTACACTTAAAATTATTGGCGGTGGTGCTAATGTTGCATTATATAAAAATATTTCTACGAATCTTAATTTATCTCAAATTGAATGGCTTGGCGAAATTGATCATGATGCAGTACTAAATGAAATGCTTAATGGTGAGGTTTTGCTTTTCACAAGTTTAGATGAAGGAACTCCTCATGTTGTTTTAGAGGCATTGGGTTGTGGGTTACCTATTTTATGCCACGATATATGTGGACAAAGCACTGTTGTAGATGAAAGTTGTGGTATTAAAATAAAGGCAATTTCCCCCCAAAAAAGTGCTTATGAATTCTCAAAAATTCTTTTAGATTTACTAAGTAATAAAGCAAGTTTAATTGAACTGAAAAAAGGAGCAAAGCAAAGAAGTATTAGTTTGTCATGGTCTAATAAAATCAGTCAGATTGTTTCTTTTTATGGTCAATTATTAAATTAACATTTAAAATTCCAATATTAAATTCTAGATTATGAAATTACCAGCATTGAATTATGTTTTTGAACAAGATTGGATATTGAGTAAATGTGTAGCTAAAAAAGTATTACATCTTGGCTGTGCAGGCGATGCCTTAATGAATTTGGGAGCTGAGGCTAGCTTGCATGTTAAACTTTTAGGTATAGCAAAAGAATTGTGTGGTATTGAACTTAATGAAGCTGCATTATCACAACTTAAAGAATGGTGTCCAGCAAGTGAATCAAATATCTACTTTATTGGTAATGTTGAATCGTTAGAGAAAATTCCAATTATTGATAAATTTGATATTATTGTTGCAGGTTCAATTATTGAACATCTTTCGAATCCTGGTCTTATGTTAGAAGGCTTGGCAAGATATTGCCATAAAGACACTTTGCTTTTAATTTCAACCCCTCATGCTTGGGGCCTATGCAATATTTACGAGTGGCTTTAAAAAGAAATGAAGCTGTTAATGCTGAACATACTTGTTGGTATTCAATACCTACATTAAGTGAATTAGCATCAAGATTTGGCTTTGTCCCTTTTGAATTTGCAACGGGTTATGGTTATTATAAGCCAACGTTAAAATGGAAAGTTAAAAAAGCTATAGGGTCTGTATTTTTTAAAATGTTTCCTCAATTAGGTGGTAGTTTATTAGCTGCATTTAAGTTGAATTCTAGCATTTGATATGCGAAGTAGTGTAAACCTTTTAAATTATGATGTTTTTTGTGGGGAGTTGCTAATTACGCATAAGAAAATGCTAATTAACACCATAAATCCCCATTCGTATTGTGTGGCTAAAAAAGATGCCGAATTTAAAAAAGCATTGCAAGATGCAGATATTTTATTGCCCGATGGTATAGGTATTGTATTGGCAACAAAATGGTTAAAAAAAGAACGCATTCAAAAAATTGCAGGGTCCGATATCCATCGGTTTTTATTGCAAAAGGCAAATACTGAACATCTTAAGGTTTTCTATTTGGGGGCTTCAGAAAGCACCTTGCAACTAATTGAAACTAAGCTTCATTCAGAGTATCCTAACATAACCGTTGGTGCTTTTTCACCTCCTTTTAAATCCATATTTTCTGTTGGTGATACTCAAAAAATGTTGCTTAAAGTAAATTCATTTAACCCAGATATTCTTTTTGTGGGTATGACAGCTCCTAAACAAGAAAAATGGGTGCATGCCAACAAATCAGCACTTAATGCAACTACCATTTGTTGTATTGGTGCTGTATTTGATTTTTATGCCGAAACGGTGAAACGCCCACCAAAGTGGGTTATCAACATTGGCTTTGAGTGGTTGGGGCGTTTGTTGAATGAACCCAAACGCATGTGGCAACGTAATTTTATCTCTACACCCATCTTTATTTTTGATGTATTGGTGGAAAAATTTCGAATACTATTTCAAAAAGTTTAATTTTGTGTAATAATTTCAAACTTTTATGACCCCAAGTATATTATTCGACACCCTTTTTCCTTTAGTATTTGCTCTAGTGTTAACTTATTTTACCATTCCGTTAATAATAAATATTGCCCGCATTAAGCATTTAACCGATGAACCTAGGGAGCGCAATTCACATTCAACAGCTATTCCTACCCTAGGGGGTTTAGGTATTTTTATTGGCTTTATACTTTCCATGACCTTATTTGCCGATTTTAAGATATTCCCTGGCTTACAATATTTAGAATTTGCTTTTATAGTTGCCTTTTTTCTAGGCATGAAAGATGATATTATTGCTCTTGACCCTGCAAAAAAATTCTTAGGCTTAATTATAGCAGTATCAGCAATAGTTGTATTTGGCGATGTTCGCATTACCAGTTTTTATCACTTATTTGGTATAACGGAATTACCCTATTTAGTCAGTGTGGCATTTACCATATTTACTTTCCTTACCATTATAAATGCGGTGAATTTAATTGATGGCATCAATGGCTTGTGTACAGCAACCTCTATTATTGCAAGCACAGCATTTGGTATTTGGTTTTACTTGGAGGGGAGTGAGAAAAGCATGCAAATGGTAACCATTATTGCAGCGGTAATAGGTGCCTTACTGGGCTTTTTAAAATACAATGTAAGTCCGGCAAAAATATTTATGGGCGATACGGGTTCCTTATTGTTGGGTGTATTACTAGCTTTTTTTGCCATTCAGTTTCTCGAAACCAATAAAGATTATGAGGGTGCTTATAAAATTGCCTCCTCCCCTGTTGTTGCCATGAGTTTTTTAGTATTGCCCTTAGTTGATATGATAAAAGTATTTTCCATACGTTTGTACAAAAGGCGCTCGCCCTTTCACCCCGATAAAAATCATATTCACCATGTACTTCTGGATTTGGGCTTTAACCATACCAATGCAACCTTGATGCTATCGGCATATACCTTATTGTTTATTTTTCTAGCCTTGCTTACCATGAATGTGACCCAACAAACTATTTTATTGGTAATACTTGCATTTGCCTCGGTATGCTTGCCCAGCTACATTTTAATGCGTAGAGAAAAAAGGGCCAGCGCGTTACATACTTCAGATTTACTAGAAAGTGAGTAAACAACAGGCTTAATTTTTGTCGTTGTAAATAGGCTTCGCTTTAGCGGGTCTGTGGTGCAAAAAGTTTAATTTTAATCTGTGAAATCTTTGGTGCAAAAAAACAAAAAACTTATAGCTTGGTTACTTATTATTGTCATATTAATAACCAGTGCGCTTATTGATTTAACCGGTGTAGTAAAATCGTGGTGGGTCGATCAAGACAAGCACTTTCACCTGGTCCTATTCGCCCTGTTTATGGTGCTAACTGCCTTACTTTTTAAAAAACTCTCCCTTTTCAAAATTTCACTTATTACTTTTAGTTTAGGTGTACTTATTGAATTGCTTCAGGCCTGGTTTACCCATGGCAACAGGCAGTTCGACTTAAATGATATCTATTTCAACCTAATAGGCATAGGCTTAGGCTTGGTAATACTTTTGGTGTATAAAGGCAGAGCATAAGCTAAATTGGTTACCTTCTTATTATTAAGTTGCTAGGGGGAAGGCGAGAAGATACCTTTGCGGAAATTATGTCCAATTATCAATCAATTGAAAATTGTACATTTACAGAAATAAGCATTATTTGAGAACAGAAAATGAAAAAATTATCTATAAATGACGAGTTGACTGAATTTTTGCTGTATTCTGCACCAGATGGAAATGTAAAAGTTGAAGTTATATTAAATAATGAAACGGTTTGGCTTTCTCAAAAATCAATAGCCCATTTGTTTGGAGTTCAAGTCCCTGCGATTAGTAAACACCTTAAAAACATTTATGAATCAGGGGAATTGGATAAGGATTCAACTATTCCCATTTTGGAAACAGTTCAACAAGAAGGAGACAGAAGTGTTAAGAGAAATACAGAATATTTCAATCTTGATACAATAATTTCCCCCGCTAGTGCGCGATTGCAACGCGTTCTACTTAATTCACCCTATTGCTACCTACTTATTATTATGTTGTTATAGGTGTGGGTTGCGGTAATTTTTAATATTTCTTCCATTTATCCGGGATTAGGCATTAGGAGCTACCTGTCCCGTACTGAAAGTCGGGAAAGCGAACAAATGGCAAGCTCCGAGCCTGTCCCGACATAGAGCAACTTTGTGATTTAACCAAAATGGGTTTTAAAATTTGAATCTTAGGGCTTCAAAATCAGTTAGTTGCTCTTGGTCGAAATATGCCATTGCATAATGGGGATTTAATAAAATCTTGTATCTTTGGGTACCTATTAAAATTAGTATGATGAATTCATCAAACATATTGAATTATTTGACATTAAATAAGGAACGATTGAGTAATGAATATCATCTTACAAAAATTGGACTCTTTGGTTCAATGGCGCGTGGTGACTTTAACGATAATAGTGATATTGATATTATTGTGGAATTTGAACCCAACACATCGGATTTATTCACCCTCAAACAAAGATTAAAGCAAGAAATTCAGGAAAAATTCCAACGCCAAGTTGATATTTGCAGATTGAAATATATCAAGCCTATTTTTAGGAATCAAATTCAATCAGATATAATTTATGCATAGCCCATCTCATAAAGATTTTGCTTGTTTGTTGAATATCTTGGAATCTCTAAGCAAAATTAAGACCTATATTAGTCCATACAAAAAAGCAGATGGATGCTGTCATGATGAATTTTGTTGTAATTGGTGAAATGGCAGAAAAATTATCTGAAACTTTTAAATTGTCAACAGAATCAAAAATAGACTGGCATAAAATCAAACCTGAATAATTCATGCATTTAGTTTGATGTAGATGTAAGGCGTCGGAATCCGCCGATATATCTTTATATTTCAAGGGTTTCGCAACGAAACAGATGCATTGAAATAAATGCACTTGGAAACTTTTTTAAAAATTAAATTTCTATCTAATATGTTTTTCAGTTTGATAATAAGCTTGTTTATTGCTTTTTGAAAAAGTTTATGAATTAATCAGGATAAGGTTTAGATAATGAAAAAGATATGTGATTTTTGTCAAATTTCATGAATCAATCAGGCTATATTGGGTTATCACTAGTAATCATAAAACTTTCGGGTAGGTATGTTGTTATTCGAATTAAAATTTTAAACCGCAAGTTTTTGCAACTCAAAACGTCATAATAGGGTAAAATCGGATAATAAAATTAAAATGAAGAAAATATTATGATAATAAATGGGTTATTGTAAAATTGAAAATATTTAGACTTCTGGATAAACGTTTTTAAACCTGATTGATTCAT
>JAQICC010000213.1 GCA_027858735.1 Salinivirgaceae bacterium | reverse complement strand
ACCATAGATGGGCACAGTCTTACATGAAATATATTTTCACCCAATTGGGTGAAAACGAAATTAGTGTTAATTCGTGTAATTCGTGGCCTCAAAGAATCCGCTTGCGGATTTAAGGAAATATAAAAAACTTTAAATTTTGTTTAATTTTTAAAAAAACTAAAGCATCGTTGAGTGGAGTTTTTAAATTTTCAAATTTTAATGCTTTATATCATTGTCCTAAAACATAAACCTAATTGTATTTTATACACTTTATAGCAAACATAGTACTTCAAGAGTTTTCTATAAAAAAAATTATCATTTTTATAAAAAAAACATTAAAATACCAAAACAAAAAGGCTAATATATGCGTATATTTCTGTAGTAGTTTATAGTTAATAGTTTTTTTTCATAATTGAATTAGGTTAATAAATAGTAAAAACCTCCAGGATATTCCGAGCCCCTGGAGGTTTTTGTTTATAACCTAAGTTGAGCGATTCGAACAAAGTGAAGAGGCGCTTTACTTAGGTATAACCCTCCCGACCTCCGGTACGGACAGGCTGACCTAGGAATTGTTGGTTTTCACATTTTGAGTAGCCTGCCCCGATTATTTCGGGGAAACGAAAAGTATGTAAACCTTACAAGACCTCAGTCGATTGAGCAGATTTGCGATAGCGAATCGCTCAATTTGGGTTATATTCATCCTTTTTACATTTTTTTGCCATTTTACATAACCTGTTTTGTTCTTTTTAACTCATTAACAGGACAGAATAATTATTGTTTAATAAAATGCCTTTTTTTCAAGAATTATAGGGTCTATACTTTGTTATTTCTATATTTGATTCATCAATAATTATGAAACGAACAATTATGACATTTGCAAAGTTAAGCTCCATACCACTCCTACTCCTTGCACTTATTATTAAAGCACCCATATATGGTCAAACAACAGATACCCCAACAATTCAAAACATTGAAATTTTACAAAAAACATTAGCCGATTTTATAAACAGCCCTACTTTTGCAGAACATACGGGCCACTACAAAAAAGATTCAACCAAAATTGATTCAATAGATATTAATGCTACAAAAAGAAGTATCAATATTTATTTTGATAAGACCTTTGCTTATTCACCAATCCGAGAAAACACAATTCATTTATTAAACAATCAATTAAAAGGCCTATTAGTTATTGAGTTAAGTCAATATAATATTCAGTTTTTCTGTGATAAAAAAAATATTAATGAATTTATTCCAAACTATTACATGACTGAAAAAATAAATCTCGATAAGACTAGAATAATTGGCAAAATCGATCGTAAAAGCAAGCCTTTAGTGCAAAATATTTCCAATGTAACTAATGGTAAAACAAATCTTTGGAATACAAATATAGCCTTATGGAATAGCCATGGTTGGTATTATGAGCCCAGCTTAAACCGTTGGGAATGGCAACGAGCCAGACTTTTTAACACCGTTGAAGACCTTTACCCGACAGTGTATATATTGCACTATTTAATGCCCATGCTTGAAAATGCCGGAGCTAATGTATTTCTGCCTCGCGAGCGCCATTGGCAAACAAATGAAGTAATTGTTGATAAGGATAGTAATTCACAAGGCAGTATTTTTAAAACGTATAGTGATTTCTCTACCATTGATACTGGTTTTAGATTTAAAAAAATACTAACGGGTAACGAAAATCCATTTATGCTCGGGACTTCCCTTGCATTTAAGGCTAATAAAAAAAATAAAACCCTTTGTGAATGGATTCCGGAAATACGGGAAGCAGGAGAATATCCTGTTTATATAAGCTATAGCTCGAGTATTAAAAATACTGATGTTGCTAAATATAAAGTATATCATACCGGAGGAAGTACTGAGTTTGCAGTAAACCAAACCATAAGCGGCGGTACTTGGGTATATTTAGGAAACTTTAATTTCAAAAAAGGTTCGAATCCTGATATTGGGAAAGTTGTATTAGTAAACCCAAGCAAAAATAGTAACACCTTTATAAATGCCGATGCTGTTCGTTTTGGAAGTGGCATGGGCACTATTAGTCGAAATGGACTAACAAGCCAACGCCCAAGATATCAGGAAGCTGCACGATATTATTTGCAATATGCCGGATTTCCGGATTCAACTGTTTGGAAACAAAACGACAACAACGATTATGCCGATGACCGACATGCAAGAGGTTCATGGGTTAATTACATGATGGGAGCACCTTCTGGTTCTGTAAAGAATAAAGTTAGTAAAGGTATGGGTGTTCCTATTGATTTTACCTTAGCATTTCATACCGATGCTGGTATGGCTAATGGCGATACAATTATTGGCACCTTAGGCATATACAGTACAAAAATCGATTCAAATATCTATCCAAATGGATTATCAAAAATGACATCGCGCGATTTGGTTGATATTATTCAAACGCAAATTGTTAATGACATTCGAATAAAGTATAATTCGGATTGGGTGCGCCGCGATATGTGGGACAAGGCCTATACGGAAGCTGTAAGACCAAACACACCAACCATGATGCTTGAACTGCTATCGCATCAGAACTTTAACGATATGCGATTGGGCAAAGAACCCTCTTTTCAGTTTGATGTAAGTAGGGCAGTTTATAAGGGCATGCTTAAATTTTTATATACTTTATACGATATTCCCTATATTGTTCAACCCTTGCCTGTAGCGTATTTTCAAACAGAATTAATCAACAAAAATAAAGTAGTGCTGAAATGGGAACACACTATAGATACTTTAGAACCAACAGCTACGCCAACTCATTATATGGTTTATAAACGCACAAACAGTAGTGGATATGATAATGGTACTCTGGTGAAAAACAACGAATTTACGTTAAGTATTGATAAAGATGTAATTTATAGTTTCAAAATTACAGCCGTAAATGAAGGTGGAGAAAGCTTTCCATCAGATGAATTATCGGTAGGCATATCGAAAAAAACGAAAGGTACCGTTGTAGTTCTAAATGCTTTTGACCGCTTAGGCGGGTCTGCATTTTTTAACGATAAAAATACAGCTGGATTTCTTAGCCAACAAGATGCCGGAGTTCCGTATATGTATGATATATCAACTACAGGCGACCAGTATGACTTTGACAAAAAATCGCCATGGCTTGATGATGATTCTCCTGGATTTGGAGCTTCATATGCTGATTTAGAAGAAAAAATTATTCCAGGCAACACGTTTAATTTTAGCTATACGCATGGCAAAAGCATTCTTAAAGCAGGGTATTCATTTACTTCAGTAAGCGACGAATCTGTTGAATCGGGTAAATTCAATATTAATAACTATAACTTACTTGATTTCTTGGCTGGTGAGGAAAAAACTACCTATTTGCCCAACAATGATTCGGTGGCTCATTACCAAATTTTCACTAAAAGTATGGTAGCAGCTTTGCAAAACTATACCGAAAAAGGGGGTAGTATTTTTATATCGGGGGCACACATTGCCAGCGATATTCAGTTGAATAATCAGAATAAGGAAATTGAAGATTTACTAAAATACAAATGGCGAACAAGCAACGCATCGCGCACAGGAGAATGCTATTTTATGGACTCAAGCTTTAATAAACAGAATACACCATTGAAGTTTAATACGGGGTATAATTCAACTATTTATACTGTGGAAGGTGCCGATGCTTTGGAACCTGCAATTAATGATTGCAAAACCCTATTACGCTACAGTGAAAATAATATGAATGCCGGAATTATTTATAAAGGCAAATACAATGTAGTTGCTTTAGGTTTCCCTTTTGAGACTATAATTTCTGATGCTGAACGCGATAGTATAATGAGAAATATATTGAACTTTTTAAATAAATAAAATGATTACACTTAACTGCTTTTTGCCATATAACAACCCTGAATTATGGGATACAACAATTAAGAATTTAGAGAAAAATAGCTTAGTAAAGCATATATTTTTAATAAGCGAAAACACTATTTATTTACCAAATAAAAAGTGTAGCCAACTTAAACAACAAAATATATTTAGCACAAAAACAATTCATTTGATTTCAGAAAATGCTAAAACTAATTATTCTGTATTATTTACACAAGAAGCAAGAATTGAATTTGCATATTTTGGCCTCGAAAGGTTTATTGATATTGCAGAAAATACAAGAGCAGGATTGTTGTATGCTGACTATTTAGAATTAACAGCAACTGGTACAAATTCTCATCCAACTATCGAATATCAAAAAGGCAGCTTGCGTGACGATTTTAATTTTGGTCCCATACTGTTTTTTAATTCTAATCTGTTAAAAAAAGCAGCGCAGAGTATTAAGGAACTACACAACTTTGCAGGAATATATCAATTAAGATTAGCCATTTCACAAATAGGCGATATACTGCATATACCTGAAATTTTATATTCTATTTCGGAACAAGATAACCGGGCTTCGGGTAAAAAAATATTCGACTATGTTGACCCTAAAAATCGAGAGGTTCAAATTGAAATGGAGAAGGTGGTTACTAATCATTTAAAGGAACATGGTGGCTATATTGCACCAACGAAAAATGAAATTAATTTCACTCAAAGTGATTTTGATATTGAAGCTTCGGTAATTATTCCTGTACGAAATAGAGAAAAGACGATTGCCGATGCCATTGAATCGGTAATGCTTCAGAAATGTAGTTTTAACTTTAATTTAATTGTTATTGACAATTATTCGAGCGATGGCACTTCAGCAATAATAAAAGATTACACTGAAAAGTATGCCAGCATTATTCATATTATCCCAGAGAGAACCGATTTAGGCATTGGAGGATGCTGGAATACAGGTGTGCATCACGAAAAGTGTGGAAAATTTGCCGTGCAATTAGATAGCGATGATTTGTATAAAGATGAAACAACCTTACAGCAAGTTGTTGATGCTTTTTATAAGGAAAAATGTGCCATGGTAATAGGTAGCTATCAAATGACGAATTTTAAGTTGGAAGAAATTCCTCCAGGAATAATTGACCATAAAGAATGGACCTATGAAAACGGCGCTAACAATGCTTTACGCATAAATGGTTTGGGTGCTCCACGTGCATTTTATACACCCATATTACGGGAAATAAAAATACCAAATGTTAGCTATGGCGAAGATTATGCGGTTGGTTTGGCTATAAGCAGAAAGTATAAGATTGGTAGAATATACAACCCGATTTATTTATGCCGTAGGTGGGAAGGAAATACTGATGCATCGCTTAGTATTGATGCTATGAATAAACATAATTTTTATAAAGATAAATTGCGCACTATTGAATTGGAGGCTAGAATAAGTATTCAGTAAGCAGTATTCAGTAAGCAGTATTCAGTATTCAGTAAGCAGTAAGCAGTAAGCAATTCTCAGTAGGCTGTATTTAAATGGTAGATAAACAAAACTAAAAAGGAATATATTTATATTGTTTGTTATTTGACTGATTACAAAAATATAGCCGAGGATGCATAAGATAATGAAATGAAATGGGGTGTAACATAATGCAACCCTAGGTTTGATGAATATACTATTGCAAATGCAAGTTTTTAAGTAAAAATATTAGCGGTTAGTGTGATAAAAAATGAAAATGCAAAAGATAATAATAGACGAATCAGTATCTCAAAGACAATTTAGAAAAGTAATAGACTATTTGGGATTTGATGATAGTTCATTGCCAGAAATTATAGCTATTAAAGAATCTTATCCCGGCATTCCTGATAATGAAATTATAAAACATTTACTAAATGATAATTCAATATTTATCACAGCTGATCGTGTTGCACACAATAAGATTTTATTAGAACATAAGAAAAGTGTATACATTGATAAAGACTTTGAAATTAGCAAAACTGTATTAAAGGAGATTATACTACCAGTAAAAAGCATTAATAACAAAGTGTCCGAATTGCAAAATAATTATGTGATTGAAAAAACGGATATTCACGAAAGATTATTGCCGGATTCAGAACAGCAATTAAAGAAATTAAGAACCAAGAGACGCCGGATAAGAAATTATTTTGAGGGATTAGACAATATCGGCAATATTGATATTTCAGTCTCAAAAAAGATATTAAAAATAAAATATTAATTGGTATTAAAATACGAGCTATTTCAAATAATGGAATAAAATCATTAGATGCAAGCGAAATTTATATAATCGAAAATAAAAACCAAGATGAAAAAATATTTATATGTTATGTATTAATTACTCTTTTGCGACTTCTCTTAAACTCAAAACCTATTTCAGTTTATTATGATTTGAGTGAAATAACTGGGAATTTTGAATCGAAATTGCATACTGAATTTTCCGAACTATATTCAACTTTAAAGTCTTATTTTGATCGATTGACTATCAAGCCCGTTAACAAAGGAAAAAACATTGATATGGTAAGGAATAAATTATGTCAATTGAATAAAAATGATTCTGGAAACGAAATTGTAACAGGAGATATAACCATAATAAAACAAAGAATAAATACCGAACCACTATCATCAGCTGATACGTAGTACGGGCAAATTATTGTTATGACTGGGTTCTCGAACTTAAACTCGCAGCAAAGCGATAATTTTAAAGGTATTAATCCCGTAGTACGTATAACGAAACGAGAAATACAATTATCATGCATGCTAATACCGAAGGCTACAAATAGTAAATATAAAAAATGAATTACCAGCAAAAAGCATATCTCTTATATATAGAACAGGCAAAGGTTTGGCCATTAATGGCTGAAAACCTTGACGGATTAAAAAGCGTTAGGCTTAAACCATTTCAATTTGAAGGGTTTACGCTGAATGTTCAGTTTAACCCGAATAGAATTACTTCATCGACTGCGAAGGTGGATAGCAAAACTATTGCTGAGCGCAAATGTTTTTTATGTAAAAAAAACCGCCCGGATGTTCAAACAGCAGTTGTGTTTGAGAATAAGTATGAAATACTTTGCAACCCCTTCCCTATTTTTAAAGAACACTACACCATTTCGCATAAAAACCATAAACCACAGGAAATAGAAAGTACATTTGGCGACTTTTTGGACCTTACGAAATCACTACCCGATTTTACCGTTCTTTACAATGGCCCAAAGTGTGGTGCTTCAGCCCCCGATCATATGCATTTTCAAGCTGGCAATCGCGGCTATTTACCTATTGAAGGGGAACTACCATTTTTAAAATCAGAGTATGGGAAAGTCATTTATAACAAGAGCCTTTCTCAAATATATTCCATTAATAATTCTGTAAGAAGAATTATAGTTTTAGAATCTAATGACCTTTCGTTTTTGCAGCATAGTTTTAATTCCATTTACCAACATTTGCCTCGTGAAAATAAAATGGAGGAACCCCTGTTGAATATTCTAGCATGGTACGACAAAAGCTGGACTGTTCTACTGATACTAAGAGAAAAACACCGCCCATGGCAATATTTTGCCGAAGGAGAACAAAACATTTTGCTTAGTCCGGGAGCTGTTGACTATGGTGGCCTATCAATTACTCCGCTTGAAAAAGATTTTAACAAAATAACAAAAGACGACCTTGCTGACATACTAAATAAAACCTCACTAAATGAGGACAGTTTTAAAGAACTGTGTAAAACATTAGTTCGGAAATTTAAGACCTAAAGTACCATGATGCAAAAACGATTAGTACCTGAAATAGCTATAGGAATTTTAAAGAACCCCATAGTTGAGTTCAAACTAAACGGTGTTTATCAAATTAACAATATCCATATTCAAGGCGAAGCTAGAGCCAATATAAATAAGGGCCTAATTGAAGTAAACCTTAATGAGAAAACTATATTTAAAGATTCCATTATAATTATACTTCCCTTAGAAATTGAATCGGATAGTTTTGAACTAAAGGATGTGACCATTGGAATAGATTTTCATTGGGAACAAAAAGAAAATCAGGTATTTCAAGGAGCCTTAAAACTAATAATTGTTGAGGGTAAAATTCAGGCTATTAATATTTTGCCAATTGAAAATTACTTAAATAGTGTCATTTCAAGCGAAATGAATGCAAATAGCTCACTTAATTTGCTTAAAGCGCATGCTATAATTTCGCGAAGTTGGTTGTTAGCTCAAATACAAAAACAAAAATCCTTATCAAAAAATCAAACCACATACCAATCAATTCAACAAACCGACGATGAATATATTCGTTGGTACGACCGTGAAGATCACTCTCATTTTCATGTTTGCGCCGATGATCATTGCCAAAGATATCAAGGAATTACACGAGCTCACAACCCTAATGTATTAAAAGCCATTAAAGAAACTGCTGGCGAGGTGTTAACCTATAAAGGACAAATTTGTGATGCTCGGTTTTCAAAAGCTTGCGGTGGCGTTTCTGAACTATTTGAAAATTGTTGGGAACCTGAAAATCACCCTTATCTAACTAAAGTAATTGACAACATTAATACTTCTGAAGGTTATAATTTAGAATTAACAAAAGAGCATAATGCTGAAAAGTTTATAAATGGAAAACCGGATGCTTTTTGCAATACCAGCGATGAAAACATATTAAAACAAGTACTAAATAATTACGACCACTCGGCTAAGGATTTTTTTCGTTGGAAAGTAGCATATACTCAAAATGAACTAAGCGCCTTAATTAAGAAAAAATCAGGAAGCGATTTTGGAGATATTATAGATCTAATTCCGGTTGAAAGAGGTGAATCGGGAAGACTTATTAAACTTAAAATAGTAGGTTCAAAAAAGACTTTAATTATTGGCAAAGAACTGGAAATTAGACGATGGCTAAGCGAATCGCATCTGTACAGCTCAGCTTTTACCATTGAAAAAGTGTGGAGTAACTTGGGTATGCCATCAAAATTCATACTTAAAGGTGCCGGTTGGGGGCACGGAGTAGGCTTATGCCAAATTGGAGCCGCCGTAATGGGCGAAAAAGGCTACGATTATAAACAAATATTAATGCATTACTATAAGGGTGCTGAAATTGAAAAGAGATATTAAGTAAATTAAGCAATTATGCCACAAAGTCACGAAGACACAAAGAAACACAAAGGCTATAAACCTCTTGATGTAGCTACTGAAAGAATAGCAAAATTGGTTGTCGATGCTGCTTTTGCTGTACATATCAATTTAGGACCAGGATTATTAGAAAGGGTATATGAAGTTTGTTTTTGCCATGAATTGAAGAAACGCGGACTTAATTATTCAAGACAAGTTGATATACCCATTGTGTATGATCATTTAACTTTTGAAGAAGGTTTAAGACTCGATGTACTTGTTGAAGATTCAATAATTTGTGAATTGAAGGCACTTGAAAATGTAAACCCGGTTTGGGAAGCGCAGATATTGAGTCACCTTAAACTTACCGATAAAAGGTTGGGTTTTCTAATAAATTTTAATGTCCCAAAAATTAAAGATGGAATAAAGAGATTTGTTCTTTAATTTCTTTGTGCTAATTCTTTGTGATTTTGTGCCTTTGTGGCTATTAAATTTAACTCAGTCTTTTAAAAATGCAAAAAAACAATAACGAAAAACCTTGGCAATGGATACCTTCACTTTATTTTGCTGAAGGCCTACCTTATGTAATTGTGATGACCCTATCGGTAATATTTTACAAGCGTATGGGTATTTCAAATACCGATATTGCTCTATATACTAGCTGGTTGTATTTACCTTGGGTTTTAAAGCCTTTATGGAGCCCTTTTGTTGATATTATAAAAACCAAGCGTTGGTGGATTGTAATTATGCAATTATTTATTGGTGTAGGTTTAGCCGGAGTGGCATTCACGATACCACTACCCCATTATTTTCAATTTACTTTAGCCTTTTTCTGGTTATTGGCATTTAGCTCCGCCACACACGATATTGCAGCCGATGGTTTTTACATGCTGGCACTTTCAGAGCAGAACCAATCGTATTTTGTTGGTATTCGCAGTACCTTTTACAGAATAGCTATGCTAACCGGACAAGGGTTATTGGTAATTGTTGCAGGATATTTTGAAGTTAGTACAGGGGATATAAGCCTTGCATGGAGTATCGTTTTTGGTATTATTGCTGTGCTATTCGTTTTGTTTTTTATTTACCATCGTTTTATGTTACCTCGCCCCACAAGCGATAAAATAAATGCAAAGGCTCAAGAAAATATTTTTAAAGAGTTTCTCGCTACTTTTATTGAGTTTTTCAAGAAAAAAGAAATTGGAGTCGCTATAATTTTTCTTATGGTTTATCGTTTGGGCGAATCGCAATTGGTAAAACTTGCCTCGCCTTTTATGCTTGATACACGAGAGCTGAACGGCTTAGGACTTACAACTACTGAAATTGGAGTTATTTATGGCACTGTGGGTATTATAGCCCTTTCGCTTGGGGGAATTATTGGAGGCATTGCTGCTTCAAAAAAAGGATTAAAATATTGGTTATGGTGGATGGTTATTGCCATGAACCTACCAAATTTGGTTTATGTTTATTTATCGTACGCCATGCCAACGTCGGTTTGGCTTATAGGTACTTCGGTAGCTGTTGAGCAGTTTGGTTATGGCTTTGGTTTTACCGCCTATATGCTCTATATGATTTACATTTCGGACGGCAAACACAAAACAGCACATTTTGCACTTACTACCGGTTTTATGGCGTTAGGCATGATGATACCAGGTATGATAAGCGGCTGGCTTCAAGAACTAATTGGGTACCAACACTTTTTTATTTGGGTAATGGTATGCACTATACCAGGTTTTGCAGTTATTCCTTTTTTAAATATTGATAAGGAGTTTGGACGGAAAAACTAGGACAGTGGATCAAAGCTTGGTGTTTAATCTCGCAGCAGACGCTGCAAGTTCCATTAGCGATGGATAGTGAAAAACCTGCTTCGCTTAATTTATAAACGCAGCAGGCGCTGCGTTGTCCTAGCTATTCATACAAATAATATTTATTGCTTAACTCCTTAAATCCTTCAGCATCTTTATTCCAAAAAGATTGTATTGTTTCAAAGTTGGCTTTTTTACTTAAAGTCTTACGAATAAGGTCAGTGCCGCAAACCAAATCGAACATTTTTTGTACGTTTTCAGGAACATTAAATGGTTTAAAAGTAGGGTCGAGTTTTGAGGCTTCCTGAATAAAACAAAACTGCATTTTAGTTAGTTTAACGGTTTGATAATCGGTAATGTGAATTTGAACCCCTTGCAATTCCTCACCTTTTTTGTTTTTATAATAGGGCTTATAATAAATAGGTCGAAAAAGTACGCCTTCCATATTCAAATCATTCATGGCCTTACATAACTTTTCTGCCTCAATATTAGAAGTTACCAAAGTTTTAAACGGAAGGGTATAACCAATACCAATATAATTAGGATCAAGTTCGCCCAATATGCCTGTAGCTGCATAATAAAAGGCCGTTTCAAAAGTTGGAATATGTGGCGAAGTAGGTAACCATAATAGTCCAGTTTGGTCATAGGTAGTTTTTCGCGACCAACCTTGCATAGGCACAACTTGCAAGCTGCATTTTTCACCATTGGTAAGCATGCCTTCGTAGTTAATTAGCCGAGCCAATTCACCACAAGTTAATCCATATATGTAGGGTATTTTATATTGGCTAACAAAACTTTGAAATCCATCTTCTACTAAAGCTCCCTCAACTTTTTCTCCCCCAAGTGGGTTTGGTCTGTCAAGCACAATAACCTCTTTGCCATACTCTGCGGCAACCTCCATAATCATTCCTAAAGTACTAATATACGTATAGGAACGTACGCCAATATCCTGAATGTCATATACAAAAGCATCAATCAATTCAACGGCTTGCATACTGGGACGCTTGTTTTTACCATAGAGCGAAAAGACAGGTACATTGGTTTTTTCATCCTTTTGGTTTCCAATTAAATCACCGGCCGAAAAATTACCACGAACTCCGTGTTCAGGAGAAAATAAAGCTACCAGATTTACATGCTGACTTTCATGAAAAATATCAATCGTTGATTTTAAGCGACTATCAACTCCTGTTTGGTTTGTTACCAATCCAATACGCTTGCCATGCAAAATATCAAAGTTAATTTGCTGAAGCACATCAATTCCCAGAAGTGTTTTCTGTGGCTTTTCTGCTACCACGTTTTCTTGATCTGTAGCCTGTGCTGTAATTTCTTGTTTTCCTTTGCAAGAAAAGAGCACAATAAGGATAATAATTCCTGAATATTTCAACATGAGAAATTCATTATTGGTTCGAACGCTTTGATTTCAAAGAAAATACAAATACGTTGAATTAGCAAAATATTAAGAAGCTGTTTAAGTTTTATCCTTCAGTTTTATTACGTGCCTTTTTTACCATATTATTGTTCTTTTTTCTACACGTAACTATAGCTTCCGAAACAAGTTCGGAACAGGTTATGTGTCTCAAAAATGCCTCAATATGGCAAAAAACTCTTCATAATAAATTCTAAAAACAAAATTTAAACAGCTTCTAAGCGTACTGAGCAATTTCTTTCATTATGGCTTTTTTATTCTTGACGCCCAAAATACGCTTTACTTCTACTCCATCTTTAAAAAGAACTAAAGTTGGCAAGCTTTTAATTTTATGCTTTGACGCTACTTGTTGAAACTGTTCCACGTTTAATTTTCCAACCGTTAAATCGTTACTTACATCATCAGCAATATCATTCAACACCGGAGTCAACATTTTGCATGGTGCACACCATGCAGCCCAAAAATCAACCAAAACCAAACCACGCTGAGTTTGCATCTTAAAATTCTTAGCATTCAACAGTTTAATGTTTTCACTTTTTTTAACTTCTGGAGTATTTTTTGTTTTATAATGCGAGTAAACAATCATTCCAAAAAAAGCAACAATCAATACCAATGCTACAATGTAAATAGTATCCATAATAATAAAAAGTTTAAATTGAATAGCTTACCTACCTAGTAGTTATAGTATGGTAATCTACTCAACCATTATAATAAATTTTAAGCGTGCAAATATACTATTTACAGCTAGCAAATAGAAGTTTTGTTTATCTTTTATGTTCTACTACCAATTAATGGGTGATTTTATAAGATGTAGATTTTCAGGTTCTCAGTTCTCAGTTCTCAGTCCACATTCAATACACCGACTGAGAACTTTAGACTGTCGACTATATCCCATGGATAAAAATGTACTTTTTATAAGTCCACTAAATTCGTAGTAATACCCTCTTTTAAAAATCCTGTTCTCGATGCCACAAGTTTATATTAAGCTTGTATTTTTCTTCGAGATATCCTTTTAATCTCTCGGCTGAATACACTGATCGGTGTTGCCCTCCGGTACATCCGAAATTCACCATTAAATGTTTAAAATTACGTTTTTTGTAAACTTCAACCGATGTATCTACCAAACTAAAAACCCTGCTTAAAAATGCTTCCATTTCATCTTCACGCTCAAAAAAATCGATAACAGCTTGGTCTTTGCCTGTTAATTGCTGATAGTCCTTATACCTTCCCGGATTATGAATAGAACGGCAATCGAAAACATAGCCGCCACCATTTTCTGAAGGATCAGCTGGAATACCTTTCTTATACGAGAAACTAGTAATACTAACGGTTAAATCCTCATTTGGCGTGAACTTGATTCCCTCTGGTAATACAATAGAGTTTGCAATTATTTTTATATGCGGTAAATCAATCGGGAATTGCTGATTGATCAATAACTCTTTTAAATTTTCAATGGCAAACGGAATGCTTTCTATAAAATGAGGTTTCTTCTCGAAATATCCCCTAAAACCATAAGCGCCCAAAACTTGCAGCGTTCTAACCAAAGCAAAACCTTTAAAACTGCTTAATAGACTTTCGTAATCACCATCAATTTTTTTACTTAGTTCCTTATAGTAATACTTAAAAAGTTCCATTCGGGTTTCGCTTGAAAGTTGCGCTTTTGCCTGATATAACAACGATGCTACATCGTACGCTAATGGCCCCTTTCTTCCTCCTTGAAAATCGATAAACACAGGCTCATTCTCTTTAACTAAAATATTGCGCGACTGAAAATCACGAAACATAAAATAATCTCTCGGAACTTTCAAGAGAAACTCTTTCAATGCCTCAAAATCATTTTCAAGAGCAAGCTCATTAAAATCGGTACAGGTAAGCTTTAAAAAATTGTATTTAAAATAGTTTAAATCCCACTGAATAGCCTGCTCGTTGAATTCGCTCACAGGATAGCACAAGTCGTAATTGAGCGAGTTACCTGCATCAACCTGCATCATCACTAAATTTTTTAGTGCTTTTTTATACAATTCTAGAACTTCAGGCGACAAGTCTCCCTTACAATCAAGAACTTTGTTATAAAGTGAATCATCTCCAATATCCTCAACTAAATATGCCGCTTCATCGGATGAAATTTGCAATATTTTGGGAACGTTTATATTATTTCTCACAAAACAATCTGTAAATGAAATGTAGGCTCTATTTTCTTCAACAATACCGTTTACAGCTCCAATAGCATATGCCTGATCATTACTTAGCCTATAATATTGTCTACTTGATCCTGAAGCAGGAAGCTTCACTATTTTCAATGCCACTTGCCCACTCCATTCAAGAAATAAACTCTGTAAGATGTCCATGTTCTCTTTATCCAAAACAAAATATTTAGTTAAAACTTTCATTAACAAAGTAAAAAAATATTTACATCAATTAGCTATTATCCTGAATTCGATATAAAATACCGACACCGCTTTGAACCAAATAATTATTGCTATAACCCGTTATTACCTGCCTTTGCCGTCAGGCAGGCTTCATTTTTTTAATCCAAACGTTTTACAAAACTGCTCTCTCTGTATTGGGTATTTTATCTCGAGCTTAGATTATTACCCCCAATCATATCCACATAAAATATGAAGGTATTTCGCCGCACCAATTAAAATCCATATATTTATTTCCCGAAAAATATGGATCAAACCGAGCGTAATGAAAACAATGCGAAACTTTTTTTTAGTTCTTATACTAAGTTTATTTATTTCACATATATCTGCTCAGGAAAAAGATATTGTTTTTGAGCAAATAACCAATGAAAGTGGCCGTAGCCTGGGGTTTATAACTGGCATAATTCAAGACGAAATCGGTTTTCTGTGGTTTGCCACAAAAGGTGGACTATACCGTTATAATGGATACTCGTATAAACTTTTTAGAAGAGATCCATCGGATAGCCTATCATTAGCCAATAATAATATTGCCCACATATATATCGATAATGAGCAAATATTTTGGATGAGACACCTTGATAGGCTTACTGCTTTTAAGAATGAGAAACTGTTGTATGGCTTTGATAGTATCACATCGAAAAGCCTTGACATGGATGTGAAAATTGTTCAAGATAAAAAAGGAAATTATTGGGTTGGTCCCTCAAAAGAAGGGCTTCTTAAATACAACCACAGCAATAAAAACGTTGAATTTTTTAAATGTCCTCCTAACACCTATTCTCCTACAATCTGGCAAAAATTTGAAAGTCTTTTAACTAATAATAAAACTATTGCTACCATTACTCCGCAAAAGAATAATGCCGATACCAGTGTGACTTTTCCAATAAGCAAAAAAGGAAAATACCTAATAGCTTCATTGGGTGAGATGGATAAATATGGTAAATACGATTTTGGTACATTGTATAAAAACGGAGATAAAATATGGGAATTATCGGCCGATAAAAGCATGTGGGCTGGTGGTGAAGAAAAAAACATTTTTGAAGCAGCACCTATAGAACTTGAGCCTGGAACATATACAATCTCTTACAAATCTGACCTATCTCATTCTTGTGGGAATTGGGATGGTGAAGGTCCTGATAAAATAACTTTTTGCGGTGTACGTATTGTTGAGTTAACATCTTCAGATTACAACGAAATTTCAGCAAATATGCTGCGTCCTTTCCGTGACAGCAATTATATTGAATCAGAGATTATTAAAGATATGATTATTGACAATAATGGCGTTTTTTGGGCTTTAACAGATAAGGGACTTGAAAAATACAATAGTCGAAAAAATATATTCGAACATTTCCCTATCAATTTCAAAGAATTATTGGGAGCAGAAAGTAATTATTTAAGAATTTTCCAAGACAAAAAAGGTGCTTTTTGGATTGGATCAATGTACGGACTGATTAAATACGATCACTTATGGGGCAGGTTTGATGTTTTTCAGAACCAAGAAGAAAAAAAGAAAAAGGTACTTACAAGCAATAAGATTCATTCAATATTTGAGGATAATAATTCGCAAATTTGGATTGGAACCGATCGTGGCTTAAATATTTACAATCCGGAACTAAAAACTGTAAAAAAAGTAACACGCAACAACCATAATCGACTTTATCACGACTTTATTCTTGAAATATTTGAAGATAAGGGAGGGAATATCTGGGTAGCTACTGCAGAAGGATTAAACCGTTTAATAAAAACTCAATTCACTTTTACCGATCTTAAAATTGAAGCCAGTAATAACTATCCGGCCATTTATGATAACGCTGCCAATATTTGGTATGCCTTAGGTAATCAAGTTAGCAAGTATTCTAGAACTTTACAAACCGCTGAAGATTATATTCTGCCTGATAACCTGTTCAATATAGAAGAGTTTACCGGAGAGGCCGATTATATTATTAATGATATGGTAATAAGTTCGGACCAAAACGTATGGGTAGCTACAGACAATAAAGTTAGTAGACTTAATATTTTTACGAAAAAGGTTGATTACTCACGTAATATCGGAGCTATAATTGTGGGGTCTGATAGTATCAAAAACTCAGTGAAAAAACTCATTGTTGGCACATCCAGCAAGGTATATGCATTTTGCCCCAATGGCCTTTATATTATAAATAGTAATGACTTTGCACTAGAAGGATACTTCCCTTTTCAAATCTCCCACGACTTTATTGATGAAGTAGATGCAAATTATTTTAAAAATGCCAGAATTGATAAAAAAGGGAATATTTGGATTAGAACCAGCGCTGGAATTTACCAGTTCAATCCTATATTACAGAAGCTCGCTCTTATTTATGAATTTGATTCGGGTTTAATTTCAGGCGGAAAATTCGACCTCGATAAATACGGAAATATATGGTTTGCAACACTCCCTCTCCTTTCAAAGATTGATATTGAGTCATTAAAAATAACAAGTTGGGAATGTAAATTTGAACACGATTGGACCTTGGGAGATGTTAAAATAGGCAAAGAAGGTATTTACATTTATGGTTCTAACGGATTATACACTTTTAATACCGAACTGGAAGAATTTACCTATGCCTCAATTGAGAATGGTTTTATCGACAATAGCCTTAATGGTCTAGAGGAAGATAACCTTGGCTATTTATGGCTAACCAGTCTAAAGGGTCTAATAAAATACGATCCGGAAGAAAATAATTCAAAAAATTATTTTACAAATGCCGATTTCTCAACACACCGATTTTTAGGAAATCCATCAGAATTTATAATATCATCATCAGAGAAAATATTATTTACAACAACTGGTTTTATAACATTTCACCCCGATAGTATTAATAAAACAATACCCCCAATAGTTATCGATAAAATAACTATTAAAGGAAAAGAAAAGCTTGATAGTTTAAGCTATTATAAAACCAATTTATATTTAAAATACAATCAAAACCGACTTGATTTTGAGTTTGCTGCACTTGATTATACCATACCAAGTGAAAACAGATATAAATATATTTTAGAAGGCCTTGATGAGGAATGGAATATTGCAGATGCCAACAACCGAAGAGCTAGCTACCCGGGCCTTGCACCTGGTAAATACACACTCAAAATTTCAGGTTCGAATAATGACAAAGTATGGAACGAAGCTGGTGCCCAAATAGATATTATTATTACACCACCTTGGTATAAAACACTGGTTGCTTATTTGGCATACTTAATTTTAATTTTATCATCAATTTGGATTTTTGTTAAAGTTCGCGAACGCCAACTTCAAGAAGAAAAGCAAATACTTGAACAAAAAGTTAAAGAACGTACCGCTCAAATTGAATCTCAGAAGGAAGTTCTTGCAGAACAGAAAGACGTTATTGAGAAGAAAAATAGAGATATGGAGGACAGTATTCAATATGCACAAAGAATACAAGAAGCTATACTTCCTCCGATCGAAGAAATTCGCGAAGTAGTTGATGAATACTTTGTACTTTGGCGTCCGCGCGATATTGTAAGTGGCGACTATTACTGGAGTGCAAGACGCGATGATATTACTATTATTGTGGCTGCTGATTGTACCGGTCATGGTGTACCAGGAGCTTTTATGAGTATGTTAGGCATTGCCTTTTTAAACGAAATTGTGAATAAAGAAGGTATAACCAAACCAAATGAAATTTTAAATCGCCTACGCGAACAAGTAATGACTCAGTTACATCAAACTGGTGAAGATGGCGAATCGAAAGATGGTATGGATGTTTCACTTTACGTAATCGACCACAAAAACATGAAACTTCGATTTGCAGGGGCATATAATCCACTGTATGTGATACGAGATAGCGAAGTAATTCAGTTGAAAGCAGATAGGATGCCAATCGGATATTATATTAAACTAAATCCTTTTACAATGGAAGAAATGGATTTACAAAAAGGAGATTGTTTATATAATTCTTCTGATGGTTATCCCGATCAATTTGGTGGCCCTGATGAACGTAAATTTATGACCAAACGCTTTAAACAATTGCTAATTGATATTCACCAGAAACCAATGGCCGAACAACGCACTATTTTAGATACTACAATTGATGAGTGGCGAGGACCAATTGAGCAAATTGATGATATTATTGTGATTGGAGTAAGAATTTAAGGTTCTTAAAGAATAATTTTCGTTGCTAATAAGTTCTTTTAAACTGCAATTTCTAACCTGATTGATTCATAAAATTTGACAAAAAGCACCTATCTTTTTCATTATCTAAACCTTATAATTTTAAAGTGTTGAAATTAATTTTGTCAAATTTTACTAAAGTGCATTTATTTCAGCACATCTACTTCCTTGCAATCCCTTTGAAGTAGGGAACTACGTCGGCAGGAATTTCAAGTTGTATTTGCACTAAACTAAACGCATGAATTAATCAGTTAAATGAGTATTTTTTATTTTTATAGAAATTGGTACACATAATTACAATTAAAGCGCTCGATTATCAACGATAATCCTTCATAATTAACAGACGAAAAATTGTCAAAATAGTCCTCATTAGCAACCATAATATAAAATAATAATAGTTCATATAGTTGTGATATTCCAGCATCCGATAATTCAAAAACATCGTCCTCAGTAACTGTTTTGGCATGCAGTATAAATCCCATCCTATTAAAAGCTTCCTCAATTTTCCTAACAAACATTTTTTTTTGCTCGCATTTAAGCGAATTTGGATGAGGGAAATCTAATTTCATTTCATGAATAACTACAAAAGGATTTCCAACCGGTTCTACAGGAATAATTTGACCTGTAAAATCACCTAAATAGCCATCATAAACCTCCATAAATTCAACATAATAGCCAAGCCCTTTTTCAAGTTTTCGCAAAACTTTAGGGAGCGCTTTAAGTATAAGCCTTTCATTTCTGGCTTCAATGTTTTGCTTTTTGAGTTCTTGTTTCCTTTTTTTGCTTTGTTTTGAATATTTACTCATTATGGTTACATTGTTTAATATTTAAAATCAGTAGAAACGCACACCGACTCTAATCATTAAAAATACTCAATCCCAATTAAGCTTCCTAAATTCATCAATCATTGCCCTGCGCATTTTATAAGTTTCAAGCAATTGGTTTTTAAGCTTTTTAGCTTCCGGAAGTCCACCCTGTAATTGCGCCATATTCTTTAAATAGCTTACAAGCTGCTGATAAATATTGCGTCCGGTATGTCTGGCATGTTTTTCAATTCCTTCTTTATACAGCTCAATCAACTCGTCAGCATATAATTGCTTCAAATGTTTCGTATATTGAATCACCGTTTGTATGTTTTTCGACTGATGTACCATTTCATACAACTCTTGCCACATTTTTTCTTCGATATACACTTGCGCCAAATTGCTCGAAAAACGTTCCGAATTAAAACTCTTAACATCCGGTTTTAAATAGCTCACCAATTCCTGACATGCTTTGGGCCATGTGTTTGACGGAATTACACCTTTATATATTTTGAAATAGCTAAGTTTAGAGGGATTCTCAATAAATAAGTTCTTAGAAATTTCTTTAATCATTTCGGTATTGTTTTCTTTTTGATAAATTTCTAACAGCTTTTTTTTCCATTCATGCACAACACCGCCAAGTTTTTCACTTTCGGCAATTTTAATTCCCTCTTTTATTAATACAATCGCTTTATCAATCGCTTCATCTTCTAACAATTGAGCCACTCGCATCTGTCTTAACTCATCAAGATTTATATTGTCATCAATAATTTTTTCTACTTCTGCCATCTTTCCTTCATGCTTTAAAAGCTCCATCTTTTGCTTCACCCATTTGGTTAAATAGTGATTTTTCAACCAATCACTTTTTTTTTCATTGATGTTCTTAATTTGCTGTTCAATAAAATCATATGCCCTATCCAATTTTCCCATTTTTATTGATTCTTGAAAAAACAAGGGTTCTAAATTGTCATCCACACTATAATCACTATAATCGGGGTTTTGCATTTGCTGGTAAAGCCAATTATGAATGGTATTTTTTAAATCGTTATCAATCGGTTTTTCTAAAATAGTACCCACCAATTCAAAGGCTTCACAAATAGCTCCTCCACATTGTCCGTCCGAATCGTCCATTTCCTGAATAGCCTTTACACACTCCACAGCAACAGCCGAAGCTATACTAAAAGCCTCATTATAGTTTTCGGAACTTATAAATTGCGAACATTTTTCAACAATATCATCAATTTCACTCATAACACTCCAGCCTGTTCTGTAGTCAATATAACCACGATTGCTATATTTATCAAAAACTAAATTTATCAAATTCTGATAATATGCTGTATTGATTTGTCTATTTTCAGGCTTAGAAAACCGGATTTGAACATCATGCCTGAAAGCCTTATTTTCAGCCGCATAGTCAAGCACAAACTCACGCAATTCTTTTTCGCCTGCCTCTTCAATCATTGTTTGCCAGGATGCCTGTTGGTGATTTCCGCTCGTTTCATCCTCACTCCCACAACCAAGCCTATCTTCAATAGCATACATTGCAGCAGCAACATGCTTACATATAGCACCATCGTACGGACAATTGCAATAATAACTGTTTACCTGCCCATTACTATCAATAGCAATATCTACAGTATAATCGGAACTGCCCTCAACTTCTGCTATCCATTTCCCATCATCCATACGGGTTAAATCCAAAACTAAATCATTATCAAAATAGTCTTCACCACGTTCTAAAATTATTTGTGGTATTTCATTTCTAAAGTCTGAAATATTCATTTATAAAAAGTATCAGGTTCGTATTTCACATTTTAATTTTCGCTATCACAAATACATTACACCAAAGCCTTATTGGAATTAATAATTTGCACTCCACTCTAAAAATGCATCTAAAATTTTATAATTATTTGATTCTTTATCTAATAGTATTAATTCTTCTAATGGAAGATAAAATGTTTGTAAGTTCAATTTGATTTCAGATTATTGTACTTTATGCAGCAGCTTTAGTAATTAATTGATTTTCTATATATTCTTTTAGAAGCATAGGTCTTCCAATATTGATGTAGTGTTTT
>JAQICC010000172.1 GCA_027858735.1 Salinivirgaceae bacterium | reverse complement strand
TGCGCACGGCCTCTTACTGTTAACATATCCATTAACTTTTACCAAGTAATTAAATGTTGTGCTTTCGGTTTTGGGGCGTTCAATTTGTATGCTGATGGAGCCCCCCTCACGGCTTCCCCACCCACTACATCCGCTCTCCGGCCAACGCTAACGGCTAACGGCGATTTGTTAATGTATCAGTCTGCCTAAAGGTGTTAATCGAATATTAATTTGTACCCAAATTGAGCGCTTCGCTATCGCAAATCTGTTCAATCGTCTGAGGTATTGTAAGGTTTTCATACTTTTCGTGTCCCCGAAATAATCGGGGCAGGCTACTCAAAATGTGAAAACCAACAATTCCTAGGTCAGCCTGTCCCGTACCGGAGGTCGGGAGGGTTATCCGCCTAGGCGGAAAGCGCCTCTTCACTTTGTTCGAATCGCTCAACTTAGGTAGTACTTACATTAGGTTTGGCCATGGGCTTTTCAATAAAGGGATTTGAAAGGTGTTCAGCAGGCATCCATTCAAATGTAAATGGCCTAATACCTGCCCATATCCCACATAAATGTAATTCAACACTATCGTCTATCACATCTGCATAACATCCGACCATATGTAACAATCCTAATAACGAATGTGGATACGCAGTGCAAGCTTAGTAACTACTGACTTTCACCGCTTGCAATTAGCTGCAAAAATCCAGTCCAGCCGTTGCTAATTTTATTTAATGTAGGTTTTTGTAAATATAATAAAACAACTGAATTTAAAAGTGCCCGAAACAACATAATTATGTACAAAAGATATGTTGCCATGAAATGCTTTTTGCAGCGCTTTGTCCAGATACGAGAACCTTTGAAAGTAACTAATAGCCTTGCATTGCCGTTATACCACCGTGTTATAGGGCGTTTGCCTTTTTTATAAAATAAAATTAAGTTTTAAATAATTGCCCTGAAATTTAAACCTCCATTTGAAAGCAATATTAGAATAAAAAATATTTCTTTCTATTGATTCTTTTGCTTTTTGCCTATAATTAGCAAAATGAAAACTATAATAGCAAAACCGCTAAAAATTAAAACATATTGAAATATTCGAGAAGAAATTCCAAATACAGCAATAGAGCCAATTGCTATCATTGGTATCAGCACAATTAAAAGAACTAAAAACCATGAAATCTTATGTGCAAAATTAAAAGTGAATCCCAAACTTTTATCTTTTTTTGGTACTATTATCCTTGCATCATTTTTGCAATAATAACCATATGGTTTCCAATTATTACGGTCGTTCCAAAGTTTATCTTTTTCTTTTATTTCCATAATCTTGGTTTAAAGTTAAATATATTTATTTATTGAACAATAATAGACCTAATGTAAATACTCCTCAATGCCCCATAACGAAACAGTATATTCAATGCTATCTGAAATAATTTCGTTCATTTGATCTGTTACGGTCACTTTTGCTATAAATGTTCCCTGATAAGGAAATATCCAAAGATCAATTTCCGGATTTGCATTATCTTTTCCTGAAAAACTAGCGACTACGTCTTCCGGGCCTGTTTCTTTTCTATAGATGAACTACTCTTAATTATAGGGTTCAGTTCCACCGGATGCAGTAGGGTTTCCTCCAAAAGTTATGTATTCATCATCAATACAATAATTGGCATTTATGCCTGCATCTACTGAAAGCTGAGTTTGGGCATAAATGGGGTAATGTGCGAACATTAATAATTAAATAAGTAATAAGTAGGCCTTTCATATCTGACAATAATTTAAGCTGAATGTATTCTTTGGTTTTATTTTTTATTTCCAGATTTAAAAATAAACATATTCTAGGGGTGCACGACAAATTTCCCTTTTTTTACCCCTAGATCCCCTAAAGGGGACTTCGAAAAATATTGGCTTTTGTTGACTTCCTTTAGGGTCGGGATAGAATAACAAAAGCCAATATTTTTCGATTTAGGGAAATTTGTCGTGCACCCTATTCTAGTGTAGTTCAGTAGTCTATTATTAGCTTTCTACTACAAATTTAACTATCCTTTTTATCTTGCTTTTCTTTTGTAATGGAATATAAGAACAAGCCTAAAGCACCCAAAGCAATTGCTGCTCCAATTATATAGCCAAGCGTTGCATCAATGGCCAAGCCTCCGTTTTTATTTGGAGCAAGCAATAAGTAGGTAAAGCAAATAGCTGTCATAAAAGCTGCCGGACTTGATAAAAACCAATGTTTTTTACCTTCTTTAGCCAAATACATAGCTCCTGTCCAAAGCATAATAACCGATAAAAACTGATTAAATAAACCTAAAAATTTCCAAATGGTTGAAAACTCGATTTGTGTTAAAACAAAACCGACAGCAAATAAGGGAATACTTACCCAAAGTCGTTTTTGAATACTCGCTTGCTTTATTTTAAGTGCATCGGCAATAATTAGGCGAGCGCGTCTAAATGCAGTGTCGCCTGTTGTAATAGGTGCGGCAATTACACCTATTATAGTTATTGCTGCACCTAACTTTCCAAACCACGTTTGGCAAATATCTTTTACTATCCATGCCGGATTTTTCCCTGCAGCAATGGTTTCGTTTAATCCATCAACATCGTTAAAATAATTCATGGCAGCAGTAGCCCAAATAATGGCCACTATACCTTCCGTTATCATGGCACCGTAGAATACGTACCGTCCTTGACTTTCCTTGGTCATGCACCTTGCCATCATTGGGCTTTGTGTTGAGTGAAAGCCTGAAATGGCACCACATGATATTACAATAAACATCATTGGATAAAGCAAGTTTCGTTCAGGATTATGATGCAAATTTTTAAACTCGTTAAATGAAAGTTCGTTTAAATGAAAATTACCACCCAAACCATGAATAAGCATATAACCAGCGATAGCCAATGCCATAATAATTAAAGCTGCGCCAAAAAAGGGGTAAATTTTCCCGATAATTTGATTTATAGGTAAAAGTGTTGCCACCAAATAATATGTAAAAATAATGTACAACCAAATTTTAAAATCAATTCCGGTATAAGATGTAAGCAAATCGGCAGGGCCATTTACAAATGCAACACCCACCATTATTAAGAGCAACAAGGTAAAAACACGCAGTGATTGTCGAAACCCATTACCTAAATACTTACCTACCAATTCGGGCAAGCTAGCTCCGTTATTTCTTAATGAAAGCATACCGGAAAAATAATCATGCGTAGCACCCATAAAAATATTGCCCAACACAATCCAAAAATAAGCCATTGGCCCATACATTGCTCCTAATATTGCACCAAAAATAGGTCCCAAGCCTGCTATGTTCAAAAACTGAATGGTATACATACGCCATGGTTTCATGGGAATGTAGTCAACGCCATCCTCCATTCTTAATGCTGGTGTTTCAATTGAATCATCGGCACCAAAGAAACGTTCTATGAACTTTCCATAGAAAATGAAGCCAAGAACTAATGCAAGTATTGCTGAAAGTAATGTAATCATAAATGCGATTCTTAATAATACGTGAATTTATAACTAATCATACAATTATAAAACAGCAAAGATACAATGACAAATTAAAAAGGCCCTTCACACAAATTTGTAAAGGGCCTTTTATTTATTCAAACCTATAATTAAAATCTTAATACCGTTTTAAACATAAAGTTTCTGCCGGCTTGTGGAAAATAATATGCCCAGGTATTTTCAACTCCCTGTTCATACCAATTTCCTCCGTAAGCATTGCTTATATAATCAGTATCTAATATATTATTCACTAAGAATTGAAAGCTAAGTTCAGGTCCATTGCTAAATCTATATGCATAATCAAACCCTAAATTATTAACCATGTAAGCATCTAATTTTCTGGCATTATTCGATGTGTTATCAAAATATTGTTCCCCTACATATTTACTTATCCAACTTATGCCCACATTTTTTATGGGTTCAAATCGCAATTGACTGGCAGCAATCACCTCCGGAGAATACGAAATATCAGTCTCTCCTAAATCATTACCTTCAATTGTTTTTGCCCAATTATCATCATAATGCTCGGCATATTCAACATAATTTAAAATCCGGTTTTGTGCTAAGGTTAAGTTTCCATTCCAACTAAACTTTTTAATTAATTGTATACCTCCAACAAGCTCCACACCTCTTCTAAACGAGTTCTTAACATTCGTCATTATTGGGTAACCCACACTATTAAGCTCGCCAGTATTAACTAATTGGTTTTCGTACATCATATAATATGCATTAAAACCAAATACATAATCAGTATGCTTTATTTGATACCCTAGTTCAATATCATATAAGGTTTCGTGTGTTGGTATTTTTGTACCACCTTCCTTTAATCCTTCTTTAAGGTCAGCCCTAGCAGGTTCTCTATTCGATATGGCAAGAGAAGCATAAGCACGTTGCTTTTGATTAATTTGATAGTTAGCTCCAACCTTCGGATTAACAAATCTCCATTGGTTATCTTGATCTAGTAATACTAAATCATCATCATAACCAGTCATGGTATATTTAATATCTCGCACCTGAACATCACCAAAAACTGAAAGATCATCAGTAAACGAATATTGAACTTTTAAGAAAGAACTTAACTCGGCCTTGCTACCAGTATTACGATACCACTCAAAGTCTTGCGGAATGCTTGTATTGAATTTAACCCATTTAATTTTCCCAAAATGATCGCCATCATAATTATTAGCTGCTACACCAATCGTAGCATCTATTTTATTATTATGATAATTTAAACTTGCAGTTGCACCATAAAAAACATTATCTAACCATTTCTGACGAATTATATCAGAACCTTTTATAATAGTATCTTCAAAAATATAAATCTGATTTCCATTCTGCAAAGTGGAGCTATTAAGACCAATTTGGCCTAAACCATATGCTAAATAACCATCAGTTAACGGATAATTAGTAGGTTCACCGTAATCATCAATTTCTTTATTTTTATTGTAGTATTTATATTGTTCGAAATACCCTTTCCCAGTAGTTGCATGCAGGCTTGCATTCACATTTAAATGTTTATTAATTTCACGTGAATACAGCAATTGATAATGGTTCTGCAAATAGTTGTCTGTTTGTCCATCATAAAATTGTTCGTTACCATCATCGTCAAAATATTGACCAGCAGGATTAAAATTACGGATGGAATCAATCATATCGCCAGGCACTCCCCACCAAGTAATACCTGTTTTTTGTTTCCCCAGCATTACAACTGCTTTTAATAAATCCTTTTCTCCATAATACGATCCTGAAAAGTACAACGAGCTATGATCAGAAAAACCACGCTTAATATAACCATCGGAATTAAGCCTACTAGCTCTTACATCAAAGGCAAACTTATTATTTATCAAACCTGTACCAGCAGCAATGTTCTCTTTAAAGGTATTAAAAGAACCTATCGATGATGAAATGTTTGCATAAGGCTTTGGCTCAATAGTTAATGTTTGAAAATTAACAGACGCCCCAAAAGCAGCAGATCCATTTGTGGAGGTTCCCACCCCACGCTGAATTTGAATACTATTTACCGATGTAGTAAAATCAGGCATGTTAACCCAGTAAACTCCCTGTGATTCTGGATCATTTAAAGGCATACCATTTACGGTTACATTAATTCTGTAAATACTTGTTCCTCGAATTCTCATACTTGAATATCCCGAACCTATTCCTGTCTCAGATGATGCAACCACAGAAGGCGTCAATTCCAATTGATAAGGAATATCACCTAGTATATTCATTCTTTCAACATCTTCTTTTTGCAATGTAGTTTGAGCAACTGGTGTATTCTCTTTGGCTCGCGATGCCGCAACAATTACCTCATCCGACATCAAACTCCTAGTCTCAAGTTTGATATTAAGCTCCAAATCGTTCTCTAGTTGCACCTTTTGTACTTGCGTTTCGTAGCCTAAATAACTCGCAACTACCTGATATGTTCCTGCATTTAAATTGGAAACGGTATACATTCCAAAACTATTAGAACTTACTCCTAAAAAAGTGCCCTTAATTTGTACACTTGCCCCTATTAAAGCATTTCCTTCTGCATCGGCAATTTTACCCGACAAATTAAACTGGGCATTAACCCAAAAACATAATACGGTAAACACCGTAATTAAACTGATTTTTTTCATTACAATAATTTTTATCGGCATTTACCGATGATTAAACATTTATTGCAATGGGAGAAAAAGTCTTATTCCCTGTATCGGCATTATCCGTATCAGGTTCAAAGGGTATGTTCTCAGCCCGTATTGATAGGCACCCCCATTGTGAATTTCGTTGCAAAAGTAATCATTTATTTGAAGTATCAATACCTTGCACCAAAAATGCCACGGCAACCGCATTTAAAAATATAAAAACAAAAACAGGCCACGAATTGCACGAACCTGCCTGCTGGCTAGGCAGACAGGTTCGTGCAATTCGTGAAGAACATATTTTTTTTCATAGACGAAGCTTTTAAATACGGTTGCCCAGACCCTTTATATATTAAATTTGTCCATATATTATATTCTATTTATGAAGTAATTTTTGTTCTAATTTGATTAACAGTATTTTTTAGTTTTATAAACTGTTCTTTAGTAAATCTATGCTTCTTTCCTCCACTAATACTAAGTTCACCATCTTTATTATTTGAAACTACGGTCGCGGTTTCTTCATGCTCAACTATCCCCCAAACTTCTTGTATTAGTGCTAATTGCGAAATCATTTCTTCTATATCTGCATTACCAGCATATTGTTGAGCAAATTCCATTAAATTATCAAGCTGCATATACTGATCAGAAATATGCTGAAGTACAGGATCATCAGCATTAAACTCATTTACCGATTCAATGGTAAGATGTAGCAACTCAACAATTGAACCATGTGAAATTAAACAAAGCATTTGCTCATTTTCATTTTCAACCATATATTCGGTAACTGCATGGTACACCCCTTCCGATAGTATTATTAACGAATCAGGATTATCCATCTCTCGAAAAACCTTTTCAAAATCAAATTTTAATAAGACTCCGGATAAATTAAGCTTATCGGTAATTTTAAATATGCTTTCAAGGCAACTTGCCATTTTTGAATATTGTTCAAACATGTTTAAATAAGCTGCATCGGTTACATAAACACCTAAATTACAGCTTAATGATTTTAAACTTATATAATTCGAAATATTTTTAGGATCATTTAAAACGTCGGAATTAAATTCAAGTCCAGTATCCTCAAAAAGCATCATCAATTCCTCTGGCGAAGGTGCACTAAACATACGCTCAAACTTGTTGGCTTTTGGTTTTTCAAACTCAACATTCATTGCATCTTCATCGGTATTTGAAGTTTTTTTATTACTGGTACAATTCACGATCATAACAATAGTAATGACAGCGAAAACATAATAAACAGGTCTTTTTTTCACGATTAGTAACTTTAAGTTTACAACTTTTCTAATAGAATACTTCTCCTAAATTACAAAAAAGTACCTTCCAACATGTATTAAGGTGCTACATTTTTCTTAGTTTCGTATTTTATAAAGTTTTCATATCCAATTTAGGAACATTCTAAATTAGATTTTAAACGCCTGAATTACTTGGAATTCGTAGATTATTTTTGAATATTGCTAATAAATTGAAACATTAGTACATGAATAATAGATATTCATACATCGACTTTAATTTTATTTTTTCATATATTGTTAGGCCAACAATAAATAGAAATTAAACTTTTATATAATTATAAATCCATATATTATGAAAAGATATTTATATTTAACTCTAACTCCTGAAGCATTAATTTCTTCAATGCTACCTCCGGAAGACTTTGGATCTTATCTGGCCACAGGTACTAAAAAACGTACCCGAGGTCAAGCAATGTTTTTTGAAGTAGACAGCGAGGCAGTTTCCGACATTTTACCTCAAGATTACATTGAAAAAAGATGTGTTCCTCAGGAGGGAGGGAAACCCAAAAGTTCTGTTTACCTTTCAATTTACAGGGTTTTGGAAACAATTCCATTGAGCGCTCTTTTGAAGTTATATTTGGTTACCGATGATGGAAGAGTTCTTGGGTTAGAGAAAGGCGAATACAAAGAGACCGATCAAAATGCTTTGCATTTGTATCAAGAGTTATGCCCTGTAACACCACGAATTGCAAGTACTTTGGCGCCTAAAGAGTTCGCAAAAGCAATTACTGATGGATCCGAAAAAGTTACCGTGCCTCGCTTAGTTTTTGTTGAGCTTGTTATGGATGATTTAGCGCACGACCCTCAATCGGCTAAAATAAGTAACCTTCCCTACCAAAATATTCAGCATTTGCGCGATTGTCTTATGATATTGAAAGAGGAAAAAGAAAAAACTAAGAAAACTATTATCCGCTTCTTTAACAAAGATTTATTTTACAGAACTATTAAGAACGGATTTTTCGTGGGCGAAAAAGATGAATTGGTTTATTTTCCATTCCCATCAATTGGAGATTTTGAGAATAAACATTATGCATGGTGGCGGTCAGCCAATACCATGGGTTTCAATTAAACACAAATTTTTCTATAATATAACTTAATAACAAAATGGACAATAGTAGTATTTTTTGGGTAATTCCAGTGTGTTCTATAATCGCATTAGTATTTGCGTATTATTTTTTCAAAAAAATGATAAAAAGCTCTGAGGGAACCGATCGCATGAAAGAAATAGCACAATATGTGCGCGAAGGAGCTATGGCCTATTTAAAAAGCCAATACAGAGTGGTAGGTATCGTATTTGCCATTTTATTCGTTGTTTTCGTAATCTTGGCATTTTTGGGGGTACAAAACCCATTTGTTCCTATTGCTTTTTTAACGGGTGGATTCTTCTCCGGACTCTGTGGCTATTTAGGTATGAAAACGGCCACTTTTGCATCAGCCAGAACAGCTCATGGCGCATCTCAATCGTTAAACAAAGGGCTACAAGTAGCTTTTCGTTCAGGCGCAGTAATGGGATTGGTTGTTGTAGGTTTTGGCTTGCTCGACATTGCAATTTGGTATTGGGCACTAAATTATATTTATGACACCAATATATTTGGCTTAGGATTAAAAATTGCCGAAGAAATTGGCCTTACTAGTTCAGGAACATGGTCTGCTGATTTTGCTTTAAACGCCGAATTCATGCATACTAAAATGATTCACATTACCACAACTATGTTAACATTTGGAATGGGTGCTTCAACCCAAGCTTTGTTTGCACGTGTTGGTGGAGGTATATTTACTAAAGCTGCCGATGTAGGGGCTGACCTTGTAGGTAAAGTTGAAGCTGGTATTCCTGAAGATGACCCACGCAACCCTGCAACTATTGCCGATAATGTTGGTGATAATGTTGGTGATGTTGCCGGTATGGGTGCTGACCTCTACGAATCATATGCTGGCTCAATTTTAGCCACAGCAGCATTGGGTGCAGCTATTTCAATGACTGATGGAGTATTTAATGAAAGAATTATTTTGGCACCCATGATTGTTGCGGCAATTGGTATTATTTTCTCAATTATAGGAATTTTCATGGTTCGTACAAAAGATAATGCCTCTCCAAAAAACCTACTAAATTCACTATTGGTAGGTACTGCAGGAAGTTCTGTTTTAATTCTTGCGGCAGTTGCTATAATGGCCTATTTTGGATGGTTTGAATGGGGTATCTTCGGATCTGTCGTTGCTGGTCTATTAGCCGGTATTATTATTGGCCAGGGTACTGAATATTTTACATCTGATGGATACAAGCCTACTCAGGGAATTGCAAGACAAGCACAACAAGGCCCCGCTACAGCAATTATTGATGGTATTGCTGTGGGTATGTATTCAACATGGATTCCTGTGGTAACAATTGTAGTTGGTATTATTGCTGCATATGGCTTTGCGGGCGGATTTACCGAATTTAGTCAAGGCGTGTATGGCATTGGGTTTGCTGCTGTTGGCATGCTTTCAACCTTAGGTATTACTTTAGCAACCGATGCATTTGGGCCTATTGCTGATAACGCAGGTGGAAATGCAGAAATGGCTGAACTACCTAAAGAGGTGCGTGAGCGTACCGATAATTTAGATATGCTGGGTAATACAACAGCTGCTACTGGAAAAGGGTTTGCCATAGGATCGGCAGCATTAACATCCATGGCTTTAATGGTTGCTTATATGGAAGAAGTTAAACTTTGGCTGGGTAAATTACTTGAGCCTGGTGAAAAAGGTTTTGAATTTTTAGCAAAAGTAGGTGTTGATACAATCCAAGAACTAAGAATGGAACATTTTATTGATGGCTACCAATTAAACGTATTTAACCCATTATTACTTGCCGGTTTATTTCTTGGAGCCATGATGTCATTTGTTTTTAGTGCAATGACTATGAAAGCTGTAGGTCGTGCAGCAGGATCAATGGTAGACGAAGTTCGTCGACAGTTTAAAGAAATTCCCGGAATTCTTGAAGGCACTGGAACTCCCGAATATGCAAAATGTGTTGCAATTTCGACCAAAGGAGCACAGAAAGAAATGTTAGCACCTTCTATTCTGGCAATTGCCGTACCCATAGCTGTTGGTTTGATATTAGGTGTGGCCGGAGTTATTGGTCTTCTTATGGGGGGTCTTGTAACTGGTTTTACGCTGGCTGTCATGCTAAACAACTCGGGTGGTGCCTGGGATAATGCAAAAAAACATGTTGAAAAAGGAAATTTCGGAGGAAAAGGTTCCAGCACGCATCACGCAAGTGTTGTTGGCGATACTGTAGGTGATCCATTTAAAGATACATCTGGTCCTTCATTAAACATTTTAATTAAATTAATGACTATGGTATCGGTGGTAATGAGTGGTGTAACTGTTGTTTACAGCTTATTATAAGATATCGATAAATTTATATTTCAAAGCCTTGCCTTTTTATGGTGAGGCTTTTTTTGTATTTTACATTGCAAATTAAAAAAACAATTATGACAATTAAATGGGGAATTTTAGGAGCCGGCTGGATAGCAGATAAATTTGTTGCCGATTTTAAACTTGTAGAAAAGGGTGAAGTAATTGCAGTCGGAGCCCGATCAAAAGTACGATCAGAAGAGTTTGCAAAGCGCTTTAATATTACTAAGGCATATGGAAACTATAGGGATTTAGTATCAGACCCCGACGTTGCTATTATATATATTGCTACCACACATAACTTTCATTTTGAGCATGCAAAACTATGTCTGGAAAATGGAAAACATGTGTTGTGTGAAAAACCTGCTACCGTAAACGCTCAAGAATTTGAAGAATTGGAAAAATTAGCAAAAACAAAAAACCTCTACTACATGGAAGCCATGTGGACTGCTTTTTTACCCGCTATTAATAAAACATTTGAATGGATTAACGAGGGTAAAATTGGTAATATAGAAGTGATTCAAGCAAGTTTCGGTTTTCCGGCTGCTCCTGAATTTTCAGAGCGTTTGTTTAGCCCTCATTTAGCAGGTGGTGCACTTCTTGATATAGGCATTTACCCTCTCACAATAATTGAAATGTTCGCCAAATCTGATATTGAAAGACTTGATATTAATTCAAAATTTGCCTCAACAGGTGTAGACGAAACTTTAACTATTCAAATAAAATATAAAAATGGCGTACAAGGCCAAATGGCGTGCAGTATAAAAAATAGATTAAAAAACAATGCCTTTATATGCGGTAGCAAAGGGTTTATTGAAATATCTGATTTTTGGATGAGCAAAAAGGCAACGCTAACCATAGGCGATTCTGTGGAAGTATTTAATGATAAAACAGACACTATGGGTTACAACTGTGAAACGGAAGCTGTAAATAGCGATTTACTTGCTAGAAAAAAGGAAAATAGCATAATGCCTCTATCACGCACCAAAAAAATGATGATGCTAATGGATGAAATTAGAAATAAAATTGGATTAAAATATCCATTTGAATAATTATATAAGTCTAACCCGGATTATTCACGAATAATCCCTGTCTCCGACAGCGACTAAGATTTAGTAAAAACTTTTGAAAAAAGTTTAACTGCATTTAAGTCGGGACTATCCTGACCTTTATGCATATTTTTCCAAATTTATGCATAGTTCAGGCTAGGAATTTTGTGGAAGATAACTTTATAAAGAGTTTTTTAGGTGAGATATTGTAAAAAGTAAACAGTCGGCAAGTTACTGAAGACTAAAGACTACGTACTGAAGACCAAAGACGGCTTACCTAAAAACTGAAAATATTTGTTATTATGAAAGCTCTGAATTTTAATTCAGGGCTTTTTTTGTGCTTTAAAGTTTTTAAAAATGTTTCATCATTTAGATTTCATGTTTATTTCTGAGTAAGGCCTAAGTTTATAAATATTAATATAAAATGTGTGGTAATAAATATTAAATGATTTTATATTTACAACTCAAATTTTAAATTAATAGTATAGGAAAAAAGTGAGAAAGAATCGTTCAAAACTAGACGTCAAAAAGCACATCGTATTAAACACTGCTGGTCTTCAAAAAATAGTAGGAGGTACTGCTACAGATGGTGGTCATAATCGTGTCAAAACAGGAACTGGCGGTACACATTCATGATTTTTTTGGGTTGTTAATAATTTTTTATTATAACCCATTTTTTTATTAGATATTTAAAACCAGAAAAATGAAATTCTACTACAAATTTGTATTAATTACTATTTTAGCAATAGGTTGTACAACAAAACATAAGTATAATTATTTGTTATTACCAGAAAGCAAGGTTGCGGAGAGTTCTTTTGGATATGAGTTAAATGATCCTTACCGTTTTTTAGAAAACCTTGATGATACTACTTTATTAGTCTGGTATAAAAAGCAGGATAGTTATTCGAAAAGTATTGTTCGGAATATTTCGGGTTGGAGCCAAATAGTGGAGAAGCTTACAATAAAGGAAGATACAACTCCTGAAACTTCCATGCTTAAAGTAGCAAATAATAATAGGTGTTTTTATCTTAAATACGTTAACAATGAATCGGTTGGAAAATTATTTTTTAGAAATGGTTTTGAAGGTGAGGAAAAGCTATTGTATGATCCTTCATATTTTATGCCAAAAACAAGCAATAATTACCTAATTAATTACATAAACCCAAATGAAGATGGATCAAAAATTGCGATTGGTTTGACCAAAAACGATGAAGAGTTTTCGAAAGTGATTTTTTTAGATGTTGCCACAGAGCTAATAATGACAGATACAATAGATCATTGCTGGCCATCCGAGTTTGGTGGTATATTGTGGTTGCCTGATAATTCAGGTATCATTTATTTGAATATCCCAGTTATTGATAATACCTCAGAAAATTCTTTGCTAAATTCAGAGTCAGTCTTATATAAATTTAATAATAGGGCATCAAAAAAAAAGGTATTGCTTTCAAAAAGGAATAATCCAGCACTTAATATTAATGAGGAAGATTTCCCTACTATTTATAAAGAAAACAACTACTTATTTGGAGGAATTTCTGGTCCAAGAAGATTCAATGATTTTTATTTTACAAATATAAATACTATTGATGGAGTAATCGATTGGAAACCTTTATTCAAACAAAAAGATAAAATAGACCAATTCTTTGTTAAAAACGACTCACTATACTTTACATCAGCCTTTAATGCACCGAATTATAAAATTTGTAAAACTTCGCTAATAAATCCTGATTTTTCAAACCCTGAAATAGTAGTACCTGAGGATACAATGGCAGTAATTACTGACTTTTTGTTAAGTGAAAAGGGTTTATTCTATGTTAAAACAAAAAATGGTGTTGATGCTCAGTTGTTCTGTAAAACGGATTTAATTGCCAAACAAGTTACAATACCTAAAGTTGCAGGAACCTTAAAACTAACCACTTATGGAGATTATAGCAAAAAAATCTGGATTCGAATAAAAGGATGGACTTCTAATTTGGAAAGTTACAGGTATGATTTTGAAAAAGAATTATTTGTTGAAGAAAACATATATCCTATTAAAAAATTTAAGGCGACTGAAAATACGATTGTAGAAGAAATCGAAGTAGTATCGCACGATGGAGTTAAAGTACCATTATCAATTATATATAAGAAAGGAACGAAGCTAGATGGTAAAAACAGACTTTTAATGACTGGTTATGGTGCATATGGTTCAAATGATTCCCCTTTTCTTGATATCTATTTATTAAGTTGGATTAGAGCAGGTGGGATTTATGCATCCGCTCATGTACGTGGTGGTGGTGAAAAAGGTGATGCCTGGTATATGGGGGGGTATAAAAAAACAAAGCCCAATACCTGGAAAGATTTTATAGCTTGTTCAGAGTACTTGATAAAAAATGGGTATACTTCACCTGAAAAACATGCCATATGGAGTGGTAGTGCTGGGGGTATACTAATTGGAAGAGCTATAACTGAAAGACCCGATTTGTATGCGGCGGCTATTATTGAGGTGGGGATTCTAAATACTACACGGGTTCAGTTTGGCCCCAATGGGCAGGATAATGTATATGAATTTGGAAATGCAAATGATTCTCTGGAGTTTTTATATTTGTTAGAAATGGATGCCTATCAAAGTATAAAAAAGAATGTTAACTATCCTGCAATTTATCTGACAGCTGGCATGAATGACAATAGGGTACAGGTATGGCAGCCAGGAAAGTTTGCCGCGAAAATGCAGGCCTATAATAAATCGGATAAGCCCATTTTATTTTCAGTCGATTTTGAAGGGGGCCATGGTTTACAGGCTGATGAGAACAAAGTTTATAAACAATTAGCCGATGCAATATCCTTTGCCCTTTGGCAAACCGGCCATCCGGATTATAACCTAAAGGATTAGGTTTATGTAAGGAGCATGAAACAAAAATTGTGAATGTAGAAAAAACAAAAAAAGCTCTGGATTTTAATTCAGGGCTTTTTTTGTGCTTTATAACTGCAAAAAAATATTCAGCTGTGCATATATTCCTTGTTATCTTTGAACTTAAATGATGTTATAATTAAACTAAATCGAATAAAATGAAGAATTTATTTTTGTTAGTATTACTTGGGTTTATGGTTCTGGTATCGTGCAACACTGAAAAAACAACCGAACTTGAAGTAGTATCAGATTTTAGCGGCGAACTTACCGAAAAAGAAATTAAAGATGCAAAACTAACCCCCGAAATTTTATGGAAATTTGGGAGGCTTGGTAATGCTGAATTATCTCCTGATGGCGAATTTATTGTTTACAGTGTGAGCAGGTATGATGCAAAAACCCTAAAAAAAACATCGAATGTTTATGTTATACCGGCCAAAGGTGGTGAACCCAATCTATTAACCGAGGATAGGTTTATGGATGTGTCACCAACCTGGATGCCCGACGGTCGTATTGCTTTTCTTTCGAATCGCTATGGTGATTATCAGGTTTGGGTAATGAACTACGACGGTTCTGCTAGAATGCCTTTTTCTGAAATTGAAGGGGGCGTAAATGCCTTCCGTATATCGCCCGATGGTTCAAAGATGTTTTATTTGAAAGATGTAAAGCTGGAAACCACAGTTCTTGAAAAACATGCTGATTTACCTGAAGCTAATGCTAGGGTAATGGATGATTTAATGTACCGTCATTGGAATGATTGGACAGATTATAAATTCTCTCACATTTTTGTTGCTGAGGTTATTGATTCAAAAGTAAAAGAGGGAGTTGATATTATGGAGGGTGAAAAGTGGGATGCTCCTTTATCACCTTATTTTGACGAATCTGAAATAAGCTGGAGCCCTAGTGGTAAAACCATTGCTTACACCTGTAAAAAATTATATGGTAGAAAATATGCAGTTAGTACAAATTCCGACATATACTTGTACGATATTGAAACCAAAGAGACTAAAAATATTACAAAAGATAATAAAGGTTATGATAAGTATCCAGTGTTTTCGCCCGATGGAAATAAAATTGCATGGATGAGCATGGAAACACCAGGTTATGAAGCTGACAAAGAACGACTAATGGTGCTGGATTTAGCAAGTGGTAAAAAGCATTATTTGAATGAGAGTTGGGATCAGAACGCATATGATTACGTATGGAATAGCGATGGCAAAGTGATTTATTTTATGAGTGGAATAAAGGCTACCTCTCAAATATATAAAGTTACCATCGCATCTAAAGAATTTACCCAAATAACCAAAGGTCAGCACGACTATCAAGGATTCTCAATGGCAAGTGGTAATATTATTGGCTCAAAAACCACGCATCAAATGGCTGCTGAAATATTTGTTATTAATGAAGCTTCAGGCAAAGACACTCAGGTAACATTTATAAATAAAAACATTTACGATAGCATTAATCTTGGGCATACCGAAGAGCGATGGATTAAAACTACTGATGGTAAGGATATGCTTGTTTGGGTGATATATCCACCAAATTTTGATGCCAATAAAAAGTATCCGGCATTATTATATTGTCAGGGTGGACCACAATCGGCTGTGAGTCAATTTTTCTCGTACCGTTGGAATTTCGCCATCATGGCAGCTAACGATTATATTATTGTAGCTCCAAATCGAAGAGGGTTGCCTTCTTTTGGTCGGGAATGGAATGCGCAAATTTCAACCGATTATGCAGGACAGAATATTAAAGATTACCTATCGGCCATTGATGCCTTAAAAACAGAGCCTTTTATTGATGAAAATAAATTGGGTTGTGTGGGAGCAAGTTATGGTGGCTATTCAACTTTTTATTTAGCAGGGCATCATGAAAAAAGGTTTAAAGCTTTTATTTCACATTGTGGAATGTATAACCTTGAAAGTTTTGCTGTTGCTACAGAAGAAACATTTTTTGTGAATCACGATATGGGTGGGATGCCTTGGGAGGTTGATAATGAAGTAGCCCAAAAATCATATGCCAATTCGCCTCATAAATTTGTTCAAAATTGGGATACTCCTATTTTAATTATAACGGGAGGAAAAGATTTTAGAATACCTTACACGGAATCACTACAAGCGTTTAATGCCGCTCAGTTGCAAGGTATACCAAGCAAGCTTTTGTATTTTCCAGAAGAAACACATTTCGTAAGTCAACCCCAAAATGCCATTTTGTGGCAACGTGAGTTTTTTGATTGGTTGGATAAATATTTGAAATAGAAATCCATTATTCCAATACATTATATAGTGCGTGCAAGAAAACTCTGTCTCTGAAAAGAAAGCTCCAAGAATGTACACGATAGTTATCGGTATTCGCAGTATTGAAAATCAGGAGTTTACTTTTGTAATTGACTGATTAAAATGCTAGAGTAACGAAATTATTGGAGTTTTCTTACGGAGACTATTTAGGACATTTTAGCAGGAGCCTATAGGTAAGCCATATTATTTGTGTAAAAAAACAGACAAATAGATATTCAAATAATTTGTTTAATTTCAAATAATAAATTTTTGAGAATACTTTAGATATAAACCTTAATAATTATTGAATTTAATGAAAGATTCAATTATAATAGAGTTGTTACAAAACACAGCCATCTTATTGGCCTTTGCACTGCTATATGAGAACTTCTGGATTAACAATGAAAACTCTAAAAGTATAGGCGCAAAAATAAAAATTGGATTAATATTGAGCGGTATTGGTGTTGTATTAATGTTTACTCCATGGTCATGGGTGCCAGGTATCGTTTTCGATACTCGTTCTGTTATGATTACCATAGCAGGATTATTTTTTGGCCCAATTCCAACAATAATAACAATGGCAATTACAAGCATAATTAGATTGCTAATTGGTGGAGATGGAAGATGGATGGGCATTGCTGTAATTATTTCTTCGGGAACAATAGGTTTGTTATGGAGAAGTTTCAGGCCAAATTGGAAAACAAAGAAACCTTATTTGGAACTATTAACATTGGGAATTCTAGTACATATTGCAATGGCTTTATGTACATTCCTCTTGCCATCTGATAAAATTTTATCTACTCTTAAAACTATTGCCCTACCTCTTATTTTTATTTATTCGCCATCTACAATGTTACTCGGCGTTATTATGTTGAGACAATATAAAAACAAAAAAAATAGATGGGCTAAATTAAAATTGGATGAATCAGAACGTAGATTGACACAGGTTTTGGAAAGTGGTAATATACTGTCACTATTATTAAATAAAGATGGAAGTATTAAATATTGTAATAATTATTTATTGCAGATTACGGGATATGCACAAAAGGAAATAATGGGTAAAAATTGGTTCGAAATATTTATTCCAAAGGATATAAAAGATGAAATACATCAAGTTTTTTCAAATAGTATAAATTCAAAAAGCCTTGAAAAGAATTATGAGATTATGATTTTGTCAAAAAGTGGAGAACAATTACATATATCATGGTATAATACAGTTTTGCATTCCGATTCAAATGAAGTAATTGGTGTTGCCAGTATTGGTGTAAATATTACAAGAAGAAAGGTTTATGAAAGAAAACTGGTAGAAAAAAATAATGAGTACAAACAAATAAATAGAAAACTAATTGAAGCTAAAGAAAAAGCAGAAGAAAGCGAGCGTTTAAAGTCAGCATTTCTTGCTAATATGAGCCATGAAATCCGCACCCCAATGAACGGCATTCTAGGCTTTGCTGACTTACTCAAAGAACCTGATTTATTGATTGATCAACAGCAGCAATATATTCAAGTTATTGAAAAATCAGGAAACAGAATGCTCAATATTATTGATGATATTATCGATATGTCAAAAATAGAATCTGGGATATTGCAAGTGAATTCTGAAGAGTTGGACATTAATGAAATAATCGATTACATTCATATTTTCTTCAAATCAGAAATTATAGATAAGGGTATACAATTTGTATGTAAAATTCCCGTGCCTTCAAAAAAAGTTATTATTAAAACAGACGGTGAGAAATTAGCATCAGTTCTTGTCAATTTGTTGAAAAATGCAATTAAGTTTACTTTGCAAGGTTCAATAGAATTTGGGTATGAAGTAAAAGAAAAGCATCTCGAAATTTTTGTAAAAGATACAGGTATTGGGATCCCAATCGCCAAGCAGGAAGTTATATTTGAAAGATTTATTCAAGTTGATATTGAAGATAAAATGGCACAGCAGGGTGCAGGTCTGGGCTTGGCCATTTCAAAAGCTTATGTAGGATTACTTGGTGGTGAAATTTGGGTTGCAAGTGAAGTAGGTCAAGGTTCCGTATTTTATTTCACAATTCCTTACAATACTGAAATGATCGCTAAGAACACTTTTGTTAAAATTGATATTGATTTGAAGGATGAGAATCAAATTAAAAATCTGAAAATACTTATTGCCGAAGATGACAAAGCCTCGGCAATGCTAATTGAAATCGAACTTGAGAAATTCACCAGTGAGATTTTAAAAGCAAGTACAGGTGTAGAGGTAGTTGAAATTTGCCGCAATAATCCTGACATTGATTTAATTCTGATGGATATTAAAATGCCAATTATTGATGGATATGAAGCCACTCGACTAATTCGTCAGTTCAATAAAAATATTATCATTATTGCTCAAACAGCATATAGTCTTGTTGGAGATAGAGAAAAGTCTATAGAGTCGGGATGTAATGATTATATATCGAAACCAATTTCAAAGAAAAAATTATTAGAGTTAATGCATGTGTATTTCAATAACGAAAGTTAGATTTTATATTTTGATGACAGATTATAAGGCCACTGGCTATAACCCACAATATGCCCAATGCGGTTTACGAGCGGATTGAAACCTAATTTGTACCTAGAAACCCCGCAAAATATCGCTTGGATTACATAAATAAAACATTAATTTTAACCCTAAGACAATATTTAGCTATGAACGGAATTAAAAATCAAAAAACTAAGAGCTGCAATAGAAGAAGGTGAAAGATCAGGAATGGTTGAAAATTTTGATCCAAAAAAACATCTAAAATCATTACATGAAAAATACTTATGAAATTAAATTTTAGAATAAGTGCATAGGCACTAATAGATTTAGATAAAATTTGGTTTTATACTTTTAACAAATGGTCAAAAGAATAGGCAGATAGATATTACACTTTGATTCTAAGTAAAATAGAATTTATAGCTGCAAATTTCAAAGTCGGTCAACCTGTTGATTATATTAAAGGGATATAGATCATCTATTGTTAAATCACATAGAATTTATTATAAAAAAGCTAAAGATGACGTAACTGAAATAGCTAGAGTGTTACATCAAGGTATGGACACTGAAAATAAGAGTGAAGAATAGCTTCACACAACAAACAGCAATAATCAATCAAAAGAAATGCAATTCGAAATCATTACACCAAACGATCTTACTAAAATCAAATCGCTTCAACCCGAAGGCTGGTCTGATATTCTTATTGATTTCAAGCTTTACACAGAATCAGATTTTTGCATTCCACTAAAAGTTGAAATTGACAACGATATTGCAGGCGTTGGTTCTGCAATTTTATTTCAAAACACTTGTTGGATTGCTCATATAATTGTAGCTCATAATCATAGAAGAAAAGGAATTGGCAATGCCATTGTTGACCAACTAATTAAGCATGCTAAAAGTAAAGGTATTTTTACATGTCTTTTAAGCGCCACCGAAATGGGTGCTTCTGTTTATGAAAGACTTGGGTTTAAAAATATATCGCCTTATGCTTATCTTAAAAAAGATAAAGAATTTCAAGAGTTTAAGCAATCAGCGAATATTAAACCATTCAGCATAAATCATATAAAACCACTACTTGCTCTCGATTTAAAAGCAACTGCCGAAAATCGTGAAGCTTTACTGAAACTACGTTTAAATAATGCATTGGTATACCTTGATAAAAATCAAGTTAAAGGCTATTTTCTTCCTAATTTAGGAGAAGGAGTAATAATTGCTGAAGATAAAATTACCGGTGAAGAACTTATGAAAGTAAAATATAACACCACTGATAAGGCAGTTTTACCTTTAGAAAATAAAGCTGGTATTAAATACTTAACACAAAACGGTTTTGTTGAAATTCCTTCTCGAGGTACACGAATGGTTTATGGAATTAATGTAGAATGGCAACCAAAAATGATTTTCAGCCGCTTAGGTCCAAATTTTGGATAAGTTAATTCATGGTATAAGGCATATTACTTGATCAAGTTACATTTCAACTTAGTAATTCAACAATCCACAAAATTACTTTTTGCTATTAACATATATTTGTGCAATTTTAAATAGAAATAAGGCTCTAATATTTTTAATCTGGCTTTATTTGTTTAGTATAACGTTATTTAAAAAGAATCAAAAATGCAAACCTTCATCAAATATATTACCCGAATTGTAATTTTCAGTGGTTTATACTTTTTGTATAGCTTTTATGATCCTTCTCTTTCAAGCAGTTTTATACTACCTAATACTCGAGATAAAATTGCATATGTTAGCTTTATTGCATTCTGCATACTAATGTGGAAACTTGGAGCCCTAATTTATACAGTTTTAGATAAAAAATATTTACAGAAAATTTCATTACCGAAAAGAACACCTCTGTTAATATTAGTATTCTTCTTCTATGGTATTTTTGTTTCGTTATCCCATAGTTCGATATATTATATTCTTGATTTTATTGTTTTTAAACAAAACTATGAGTGGCCAGGTGGAATTCCTTTTATAATGTATGAAATGAATTTCGGCACTTTTCAGTTTTATTTAATTTTAATAGTAATACAGGGTTATATCTATTATTACCGGAATCTACAGGAAGAAAAAATACTCAATGAACAGTTAAAAAAGGAAAACATTCAGTCGAAATACGAAGTGTTAAAAAACCAGATAGACCCACACTTTTTCTTTAACAGTTTAAGTGTATTAACCACTCTGGTGTATAAAGATGCCGATTTATCGGCCGAGTATGTAACCCAACTTTCAAAAATGTACAGGTATATGCTCGATAAAGATAACAACAGCCTGGTAGAGCTTGAGAAGGAGTTGAAGTTTTTAGATTCATATATTTTCCTAATGAACATACGGTTTAAAGACCGCATAAGTTTTAAAATTGAACTATCAGAAGCAAGCAAAACAAATAGCTATATACCTCCTAACACTTTACAGATGCTCGTAGAAAACGCTATAAAACACAATAAGTTTTCAAGCGAAAATCCGTTAAACATTTCTATTTCTGAAGACGAAAACAATTTTATTATAACAAATAATTTAGATAGCAAGGTAAACATTGGGGAAAGCTCAGGTATTGGATTAGAAAATATTAAACTTAGGTATGAACTTTTGGCAAATAAAAAGATTGAGATAAACAAAGACAAAGATAGTTTTACGGTTGTTTTACCAAAATATAATTTAAGCGATTATGAAGGTATTGATATTTGAAGATGAACCCTTAACAGGCGAAAGACTCGTTAAATTATTAGAAAAATATTCTGCTGAAATTGAAGTTTTAAACATTATTGAATCGGTTAAGCAGGGTGTTAATTGGTTTAAAAGCAACCCCAAACCCGATCTGGTTTTCATGGATATCCAACTTACTGATGGTACAAGCTTTGAAATTTTTAAGGAAATCAATATAGATGCACCTATAATATTCACAACTGCTTACGACCAGTATGCCATTCAGGCCTTTAAAGTAAATAGTGTTGACTATTTGCTAAAACCTATTGATTATGCTGATTTGGAAGCTGCCATTCATAAATTCGAGAAACTATCACCAAAACCTGAAACCGATAACTCCATATATAAAGTACTGCTTAACCATATGCTTAAACCTCACAAGCAACGCTTTTTGGTAAAAATAGGCGAACAACTAAAGCATATAAATACCGCGGATATTGCTTACTTTATAAACGACGAAGGTGTGGTTTTTGCTTTTATGCAGAATGGCAAACGCTATATGCTCGATTACACTATTGAACAACTTGATAAGGAAGTTGACCCTTTGGCATTTTTTAGAATAAATCGTAAATTTATAGTCAGCTTACCTGCAATTAATCAAATACACAGGTATTTCAACAGTCGACTGAAACTTAAGCTAAAGCCCGAAATTGATACAGATATTATTGTTAGCCGCGAACGTGTGAATGATTTTAAAGCATGGCTCGATAAATAAACTTTAAAATGATATTAAATCAAGTCAAAAAATAAAAAAACAACCACATGGACAACAAAATTGCCATAAAAACAAATCAGCTATGCAAAACTTTTGGGAATAGAATTGCGGTTAATAAATTAAATATTGAAATTAAACAAGGTGAAATTTTCTCTCTACTTGGCACCAATGGGGCAGGCAAAACAACCACCATTAAAATGTTGTCTTGTTTATTGCAACCTACATCTGGAATTGCATCAGTAATGGATTTCAACATCGATCACGATCCTCAAAAAATAAAGGAGATAATTGGTGTGTCGCCACAAGAAACGGCTATTGCTGAACATTTAAACACCAAAGAAAACCTTCTTTTAATGGGTGGTATCTTTGGTTTAAAAAAGGAAGAATCGAAAAAACGGGCACAAAACCTTATGGAATTAATGGAGCTTGAAGATAGAAGAGACCAATCGAGAAAGCTTTCGGGAGGTTTGCAGCGAAGGCTTAGCATTGCCATGGCTTTAATGTCTGATCCACAAATACTTTTTCTTGATGAACCGACTCTAGGTCTTGACCCTCATGCACGAAAATCGGTTTGGAATTACATTGAAAAATTAAAAAAAGAAAAAACTATATTGCTCACCACACACTATTTGGAGGAAGCCGATGCACTGGCAGATAAAATAGCGATAATGGATGAAGGCAATATAATAGAAATGGGCACTTCACAAGAATTAAAGAATAGACACTCCAATTTACAAATACTTAAAATATCGGGAGATAATATTTCTACTGAAATTATTGAAATCCTTAAAAGCAAAGATCTTGACGCAGCTATAAAAGGTAACACCTTAGAAGTTAGAAGCCAAGATCTTGATTTTTATTCTCTTATTGATATTCTTCGACAAAACAAGGTGATAATAAATAATATTCAAATGAAAGAACCGTCGCTTGATGATGTTTTTCTTCGTTTAACAGCAAAGGAGGCTAATTCATGAAATTCTATAGTTTAGCCAGTCGAAATTTAAAGGAGATTTACCGCGATCCTGTTTCTATTTTACTAGGTTTAGTGATGCCCGTATTTTTGTTAGTTCTGTTTTCCTCCATTCAAAAAAACATAGCAATCGATATTTTTAAACCTCAATATTTAACTCCCGGGATTATAATATTTAGCTTTTCCTTCTTAATAATGTTCTCCTCTATTTTACTTGCAAAAGACAAGAAAAGTGCATTTTTAATACGGCTTTTTTCTACTCCACTTAAGGCATCGGATTATATTAAAGCTTACATTTTACCATTTTTACCTCTAGCTTTTTTCCAAATTCTTATTTGTATTGGAGCAGGAACTATACTTGGAGCTTCATTCTCAAATTTAATGGCTGCTTTATTACTTTTTTTGTTAATTGCTTTAACCTGCATTAGCCTTGGCGTACTATTGGGTTCAATGCTTACTGTAAATCAAGTATCGGGGGTAGGCTCACTATTAATTACGGTTATTAGCCTTTTTTGTGGTGCCTGGATGGATTTAAAAATGATAGGTGGAATATTTGAGACCATTGGCTATGCGCTGCCCTTTGCCCATGCCGTTGATGCCACAAAGGCTCTACTATCGGGTTCGAAATTTACAGATATTGCTATAGATTTTTATGTTGTTTTAGCCTATTGTATTGTTTTATTTTTATTGGCAATTGTGGCGTTTAAAAGAACCATGAAAAGGGTATAAATTATCCGCTACCTAAATTATATTAATGAGCTGAAAAAATAAAGAACAACCTCGCAGCAAGCTGATGAGGTAACAAAATGGAAAGAGATAATTATACAAAGCAAGATGCGGGGAACCTGGCGTTATAAAACTTTTACCATTGGGTAAAAAGGGGTGTCTAAAAAGCACATAAAACTAGAAACAAAAATTGTTTTTACCTCTGTGCGACTTCGTACCTTCTTTGTGAAACTCTGTGTAACAGTTTTTTAAAAAAATTATAACACAAAGGTTCACAGAGTGTAAAAAAAGAGACACACAAAGGCTTTTTATAGCCCCTCATTTAACTCCTTAAATCATCAGGTTAAAAGAATATATCACTAGCAGTCAAGGCCTAACAGCCAACATTAGGTAATTCATAAATAAAAACTTCATTCCAAATATATTTTGCATCTTCGCAGCCTTGTAAACGAGTGTGGAGAAAGAGTATAAAAATATGAATCATAGTATGGAATTGTTAGCTCCCGGTGGAGACGTTGATTCCATAAAAGCTGCTATAATTGCTGGTGCTGATGCCATATACTGTGGACTTGATAAATTTAATGCTCGAAACCGAGCTGCAAATATCTCTTTTGATAATTTGCAGGGAATATTGAGACTAGCCCATAATAACAATTGCGAAGTTTTTCTTACTCTAAATACCCTAATAATTGAGAATGAAATACCTGCCCTTTTTACCTTACTGAATAAACTGGTTAATACAAGTATCGATGGCGTAATTGTTCAAGATTTGGGTATGTTTTATTTGTTGTCAAAGTATTTCAAAAGTCTTAAAATACATGCATCTACCCAAGTTACAGCTCATAATGAAGGCCACATACAATTTTTTAGTAAACTTAATGCCACACGAGTTAATTTATCGCGTGAGTTAAATTTGCATGAAATAAAAACCTTAAGCTCAACAGCTCATAAAAACAAGGTTTTAACCGAAGTATTTGTGCATGGTTCATATTGTATATCTTTCTCAGGGCTTTGTTATATAAGCTCGGTACAAAGTGGAAACTCAGGCAACCGTGGCCGATGCAGCCAACCTTGCCGCGATGAATACGTAACAACACCTGAGGGCAATAACTTTCCGTTAAACCTTAAAGATAATTCAGCATATTTAAATCTACCAGAGCTATATAATGCCAAGGTTGACTCGATAAAAATTGAAGGGCGAATAAAAAAATTTCACTATGTATATACGATAGTAGATGCTTATAAAAAACAGATTCAAAGCATTTACAACAAAACCAATTTAGATTCCGATAATAGTATTCTTTACAAAGTATTCAACCGTGATTTTTCAAATTCTTTTTTAAAGGGCGATATCGATAAAAACATGTTTATTGATAATCCTCGTGATCATTCGGCAATTCATTTAGCGGAAATAAGTGGAGGCGTATCTGATGAAAATCTTGAAATCGCAAAAAAAGAAATTTACGATGAAAGAAGCGAAATTATTTCTAATGTTAGAACTAAAATAGATGGTTTAAGTAGTGAAAAGGTTCCTTTATTAATTACTATTTCGGGGCAATCTGACACGCAGCTAAAAGTTTTAATTAATACACCTGACAATTCCTTTGTTCTATATTCAGAAACTAAACTAACAAAAACCCAAACCTCTAGTTTAGATTACGATAGCTTGTTAAAAAGACTTAAGGCAATAAATAATACTGAATATTTTATTGAGCAGCTGGAATTAGAGCATTTGGAAAATAATGTTTTTATACCCTTTAAAGAACTCACATCTTTAAAAAACAGAATATTATTTATTTTGAACGGTTCAAAGGAAAATATTGAGCCAATTGAGGTACCTGTTTTAAAAAAGCATACCAATAAAATTACCAAACCCAGTCTTTCAATTCTAATATCATCTGAAAAAGATCTGAATCTCTGTAATAATACCACTGCTGATGTTTATTTTCAACTACCCAATTGCTTTACAAATAAAGTTGCCGAGTTGGTTGACTTGTTTATTAAAAACGAAAAACTAATTCCTTGGTTTCCTTCAATTTTAATAGGTGAAGATTATAGAGCTGCTGTACAATTTATTAATCATGTAAAACCCAAACGTATTGTAACAAATAATACTGGTATTGCTTACAAAGCTTATGAAAAAGGAATTGAATGGATAGCAGGCCCATTTCTCAACATAGTTAATTCATATAGCTTACAAAGTTTAAAAGAAAACTTTTCTTGTGCTGGGGCATTTATTTCAAACGAAATTAACAAACAACAGATAAGGAGTATTAAAAAGCCCGAAAACTTCAAACTATTCTACAGTATTTATCATCCTATTATGCTTATGACTAGTAGGCAGTGTTTTTTTCATCAGGTAACGGGTTGTAAAAAGACCATAATTGATGGTATATGTATTTCACAATGTGAAAAGCGATCAAGTATAACAAATTTAAAAAACGGCACACTGTTTATTGAAAAATCAAAAGGAAACCTTCATAGTATTTATAATGATGCTAACTTTTTGAATACTGATATTGTTAGCCAAATACCCAACACTTTTTCAAGCTTTTTTATTGATTTAAGAAACATTCAAACTAAAACAAAAAGCACTCTCGATAAATCTCAGATTATTTCGCTGTTTAAAAACCATATAGCAGGTCATGAGAATGCAGCACACGAAATAGAGCATTGCTTTCATCCAACAACTAAGGTTCAATTTAATAAAGGGATATAGGCTGAAATAATACCATTTAAATTCATACTAACCTCCATTAGAAATGTGTTTTAATTACGAATATTTACACCAAAAGAGGGTGCTAAAAATATTGGTTTACTTTAAGCAAAACAGTTTTCACTCTGTGTAATTTGGTGCAAACTTTGAGAACCTCTGAGTAACACATTTTAAATTTATAACACAAAGATTTTTAAGACACCCTCTTAGGAACTGTCAAGCAAGAAAGGGAGCATAAAAATATTAAGACTAACTGGGCAGTTTATTTCTTGACGGTTCCTTAGTGTGAAAGCTTCCTGCCTTAACTAAATCATATTTCCACTATTTGTTACAAGTAACAAATTATTAAGCCATTTCCGAGTAGAGCGGTATGGTAACGAACCGCTTTACTCGGAAATGCACTTTTATTATAATTTTATCAACAACGCTGAATGACTTCCGTTAATTTTTTCAGCATTTTCAACTTTAAAACCAGCCTTTATGGCAAATTCCAAACTTCTGCTCCAATTTATAAGTAGTACATGCCCTTTGGGTTCAGCAAATAGTATTTTACTTCCCTGTTTTAACACAAAAGCCAATTCTTGAAAAAGCAATTCTTTATTTGGTATTTCGTGCACTACTGCAAACAAAAGTCCAAAATCTATTTTATTTTCTAGATGCTTTATTTCCAAAGAGTTCTCAGAACTTAAAAGCGTTGTTATTTGCTCGTTAACCCCTGCTTTTACTGCTCTTTTTTCAAGATTATTAAGCATGTCTTCCTGAATATCTACACAATATACCATTCCATTACTACCCGTTTGTTTTGCCATAGGTAGGCTAAAGAATCCCATACCAGGTCCAATTTCAATAATCTTATAACCAGATTCAATAAATTTTGAAAGAATCGATTCGGGGTTGGTAAAAAGTTTTCGTAACGGATTTACCATTAATTTTCCTACCCATGGTGGGCATACATGATTTTTGTTTTCCATTTTAGTTGAATTTTATGCTGCAATTTAAATTCAATCTAAATTAAAAAAATATTTTAAGGTGAATGAGGAAATAATATTGGTAAATGGTGATTATAGGAGTATAGATTATATCTAGAAATGAATATTTCTTTCCTACCAATGATTAAAATTTCAAACGATTGATTCTCGGTTTTCAAGGCATGTCAAGCACAAAAACAATTGTTTTGTTTCGTTTGTTTGAATTAAATTATTGATACAACCCTGCAAAAGTACCAAATTAGTAACTTTGCACTTTCAAATTTTATAGATATTCTTGATATGCGTCTTGTAAAAATTCTTGTCTCAGTTGCCGTTTCAATACTAATATTATTAATTCCTACAGAAAGTTTTGGAATTACCGGTTTAACCATAGTTGAAAAACGTGTTATAGCACTTTTCGTATTGGCAGCATTATTTTGGGTACTCGAACCTATTCCAATTTATGCTACTTCGGTTCTTATTATTGTAATTGAGCTTATAATGCTCTCCAACAAAGGATTTATCCTTTTTCGCAACGATGTAGGTAATCCTGGGTTTGGAACATTGCTCAATTACAAATCCATATTTTCAACCTTTGCCTCGCCCATAATTATGCTATTTACCGGCGGGTTCTTTCTGGCAATGGCTGCAACAAAATACCGACTTGATTTGAACTTAGCTCGAATTATTATTAAGCCTTTTGGCGATAAACCCAAATTTGTAATGTTGGGCTTAATGCTAATTACCGCAATATTATCGATGTTTATGAGCAACACGGCAACTACAGCCATGATGCTTGCCATTTTAACCCCAGTTTTAGCATTGTACGATCAAAACGATAAGGGTAGAGTGGCGCTTGCTTTGAGTGTTCCGGTAGCCGCAAATATTGGAGGTATAGGTACTCCAATTGGAACTCCACCCAATGCCATTGCCTTAAAATATTTAACAGGTAGCGAGGCACTTAGCTTTGGCGAATGGATGAGTTTTGGTGTACCCTTTGTTGTCATATTATTAGCCTTTGCATGGGGATTGTTATCTTTTTTATATCCGGCCACAACACCAAAAGTTACCCTAAACATTAAAGGAAAATTTATAAAAAATCAGAAGGCATATATTGTATATGCAACTTTTGCTATAACAATACTATTATGGCTTACAGACTTTTTGCATGGAATGAATTCATACATTGTTGCCATGATTCCGGTAGCTGTATTTTCCATTACAGGCATCATTAATAAAGAAGACCTTAAAAAAATTAGTTGGGATGTACTTTGGTTGGTTTCCGGGGGTATTGCACTTGGCCTTGCTATGGAAAAAAGTGGACTTGCCAAAAACTTAATTAGCAGTATTCCATTCGAAAACTTTTCACCGCTTTTAATAATTGGGGGAGCAGCATTGTTAACACTTGTAATGGCCAACTTTATGTCACACACAGCATCTGCCAACCTTTTAATGCCAATTTTAGCAGCATTAGGCACATCAGTTGCAAGTTTGGCCGGATATGGTGGGTTGAGTAGCCTAATTATTGTTGCAGCATTGGCAGCATCAATGGGCATGTCGTTGCCAATTAGTACGCCTCCTAACGCACTGGCGCATGGCACAGGTGCGGTTAATACCAGTGAAATGGCAAAAGTTGGAGTTATTATTGGGGCTGTAGGATTATTGCTAAGCTTTTTAACCATTTATGTTTTAAATTTGGTAAACTTTATTAAATAAATGCAGTTTTGAAAAACCCTATTCAAGATCTTAAATCAGAAACGCTTAAAAATATAAAGTCAAAATATTTTAGCGATAACGAAAAACAATTCTCCCTTAAAAAGGATGAATATCTTATTCGTCAAAATGAGGTAAATAACCGCTTATTTATTGTGCTTGAAGGAGCTGTAGCAGGATATTTGTTAAGCGAATCGGGTATTCAGAATGAGGTGTTTCGTTCGGCAAAAGATATGTTTGTTGGGGTGCATAGTTTTTTCTCTGATGCTCATTTAGTGTATGCCAATGTGGTAGCTCTTGAAGATTGTAAGATTGCATATATTGAGTATGCCGATTTGCAGTCGGTTCCTGATAGCAGTTATCGTAATGATTTTTTACCCCTTATTGTTAATGAACTATCGGTAAGGCAGCGCTTTTCAAAGGACATAATGATTGAAAAGGAGGAGGCCTTGAAAAAGTTATATCATAGCGAAAAGCTCTCTACTCTTGGCCAAATGGCTGCTGGGTTGGCTCATGAATTAAACAATGCCATTGGTGTACTAAATGGCAATTCTGAATGGATTGCAAGAGAGGTGCAAAAGTATTTGAAAATTACCGAAAGCAACGAGGTGTTTATCGATTTTGAAAACGGATTTAATGGTGGGCAAACAGCCTCGAGCCAAAGCATTCGTGAAGGGAAAAAAAACATTGAAAAAAAATTTAAACTTTCCGGCTCAGTAGCAAAACGTTTTTCAAAGCTTGGGTATAGCGATGATAAAATTAAAGAATTCAGCAAGCTTAGTAATTTAGATGAAATTTCAGTAAAAAAACAGCAAGTTTGGGAATTGGGAGTGGGGTTACACGATATGATAATTGCATCGACTCATGCAGTACATGTACTAAAATCAATTAAGCAGTTAAGTGCATCTGACCAAGAACGGTACAAGTTGAATATTAACAATACTATAAATGAAGCTTTAACGCTGCTAAAGAATGCAATACGTGAAGTTAAAGTAGATGTTCAGCTTGGAGAACTGCCTGAAATTTTAGCCAATAATGGTGAACTCATTCAAATTTGGGTAAATATTATAAAAAATGGCTGTGAAAGTATGCTAAATAGCAATACAGAAAACCCAACACTTGAGGTTAAAACAAAAAGTAGTGCTAAAAGAATTACCATTGAAATAAGCGATAATGGCCCGGGAATATCGGATGAATTGAAAATGAAAATTTTCCAGCCAAACTTCACTACAAAAAAAGGGGGATTGTCATTCGGATTAGGACTTGGACTTTCAATTGTACAGCGATTGATAGATAGTTATAATGGCAAAATTAAAGTTGACAGTAAAAAAGGAAATACTAAATTTACCATACAAATACCGGTATAAGTAATAAACATCAAAAAAATAGCAACATGGATAAACTAACAATAATATACGTAGATGATCAAAGAGAAGTATTATCTACCATTTCAAAAGACCTGCAAGTATTTGAGAAATATGTTGCGTTAGAGGAATGCGAATCGGCTCATGAAGCCCTAGCGTTGCTCGATGATATTGAAGGGGAAGGTGACCATGTAGCAGTTATTATATCGGACCATATTATGCCGGGCAAAAACGGCGTTGAGTTTTTAGCCGAAGTTGATACCGATGTGCGCTTCCCTCAAACTAAAAAAATGTTACTTACCGGGCAAGCTACTCATCAAGATACTATTCGAGCTATAAATACAGCCGGAATTGAAAATTACATTGAAAAACCTTGGGATGCTGAAAACTTGGTTGATTCTGTAAAAATATTGCTGACTAAATATATATTTAGCGTAGGTATTGATTATCAGTCGTATTCACCCATTCTACATCAGCCAACATTATTAAACTATTTAAGTAAGCAGGTATAAAAGGAAGGTTTTAAAGCAATACAGAAAATTCAATGCTCTGGCTTTGGTCTCCGAAACTATAGCTGCGCAAACTGTTCTTCCGATTTCCAATCTTTATTCTTTAGTTTTAAACTGCCACGACAAAGAATGATATGCTAGCTGAACAGTTTTATAGCGTGTTAAATTGCTAATTTGGGTATAGCTGTAATCTCATTGCTTTTTTCGTGCACAGCTTCTTGTCCTAAACAAATTCTATTCTCGCTAGCATAGGCAGATACTAAATGAATTGCAGATTTAGAACTTGTATCGTCATTTGAATTACGTATGGTTTTACCATCAATAGCAATAACTTCACTTTTTGTTAAATCAGCTATTGAATTGACCCAGTTTGTAAATCAATCTGTAAACTCTTTAGCGTTTAACGAGCAAATAACTTACCTAAAACATCATGTGATGGTATTCCATTTTATATGGTAAAAATTGTTGAAGCCATACTAATTTAGCTTTCTCAAATAATTCTATAGAAGTCCACCCATCAGCTCCACTTATGACCGCTGATATTACTAAAAAAGGTCACTACTCAGGATATTGATTTATAATTTTACAAGCCTGTAAAACGGGAATATTTCGCTTTGTACAAGTATCAAATACAGAACGAATAATGGCATAGTTAGTAATCCCAAGTTCTGATTTAAACATTGTACGTTTCTTCATATACAAGTGTATCTAATTTAATGTTAGTTATTTAAATGTTTATATTCGTTGCTGTATGTTAGTAAAAAAAGCGCCGCAATACAGACTATCATTGAGAATACCGATTTAAAACCCGTTACATGTTCATTTTGGGCAATGGCCATCGTGTTGCTTCAAAACAAAACAAAGCAAGCATCAATAAAACAATGTCTTCATAGTTATTGGTTTAAGTAATTATTAAGAATTAAATTACATCGAAATATCGGAATAGCATGAAACAAATCGTTGAGTGGTAATATACTCCAAAATTCAGGTTTGTAGATATCATTCTTGCCTTTAAAATCAATACGAAACACATTAATATCGCCCAAATGACTATCCATTATTTCATAAGGCTCTTGCTCGTTATTATATTTCTTTGAATCTAATGGGGGTTGCACAAAAGATGTATCAAACTTAGATTTATAGTAAAATAAGTAAAAAAGAAATACTACTTTATAAAATATATTAAAAAGTATTGTTTAACACTGAAAAATATTTAATATGTTTGTAGCTTCATTTTAAGCTAAGTATATTTAAATATGAATTATTGGGATACAGAATATATGAGTTCATTATCGGGATTAGAACTTAAAACATTCTTAAACAAAAAAAGAATGATTAAGTATCTTTATCGTCAGGGTATGTTATCAAGTGCCGATTTCTCAAATATTTTAAAAATTAGTGCTCCCAAATCAAATGCCTATATTCAAGAATTAATTGATGAAGGTTTTATAGAAAACAAGGGAAAAGGTGAATCGATAGGTGGTAGAAAGCCAAATACTTATGGTTTAAAGAAAAACTCAGTTTATATTATCGGTATCGATATGGGACTCAAGTTTTTAAGAATTGCACTTTTTAATGCTGCTATGCAAAAGGTTAATGATGTGCAGCTGTCAGCTATTTCTTTTAACGAAAGGGGTACATTAATTGATGAAATTTATAAGCACACCCAGAAATTACTTACAAAGTCGAAAATTGATAAAGATAAAATTATGGGTGTCGGCATTAATATGCCGGGACTAATTGACTCAAAAAATGGGATAAACTATACCTATTTATACGAACAAGATGCTCCATTAGTAGACGCTATTACTAAGAAATTCAAGTGTCCTGTATTTATTGAGAACGATACAAAAGCACGAACTTTAGCCGAAATGCGCTATGGTGCAGCAAAGGGTTATGACAATGCTCTAGTTTTACAAATTGACTGGGGACTTGGCCTAGGCATGATACTTAACGGTAAATTATATAAGGGGAACTCAGGTTTTGCAGGAGAATTTGGCCACATACCTATTAATAATAAAGGGGTACTTTGTAATTGTGGTAAAATTGGATGTATCGAAACAATGGCATCTGGACAGGCTCTGGTTCGCTTAGCATGCGAAGCTTTAGAGCATAATACAAATTCTAAATTGAGTTCAATATATAAACATAGAAAAGAGCCATTAATGCCAACCGATATTATTAGTGCGGCTCATCTAGGCGATCAGCTTTCTGTTACCCTAATTAATAATGTAGGCGAGGCCTTAGGTCAAGGCGTTGCAAATCTAATACAAATACTTAATCCTGAAATTGTTGTATTAGGCGGAGTGTTGGCTAAGGCTAAAGACTACATAACAACACCTATTGAACATACCCTTTATAAATATTGCTTACCGAAATTACGCGAAGACACCAGAATAGTGATTTCACCACTTAGCGATGAAATTGGAATAATTGGATCGGCAACGGTATTGCTTGAGAATATTCTGGAAAACAATTAAAGCTTTTTTACCACCAAAGCTAGTAGGAGGTTTATGGCTCTGATACCAAAATAATAACTTAAATAAAAGAAGATGGAATTTTCACGAATGACGAGTGTTGAGCAGAAATTTTTTAACCAATCGGGTCGTAAGCGACATACAACAAAAATACCTTATGTTGTTGTGCCAAATTTTCCAAATTTAGGTTTATTAACAGCACTTAGGTTTTTAGAATGGGTATCTGAAAATCCTAATGGCGTAATTAGCCTTCCAACAGGCAAAACACCTGAGCATTTTATTAAATGGACACAACATATTTTAAACACTTGGGATACTGTTGAAACTCAGAAATTAATGAACGACAATGGGTTGTTATTGGATAAAAAACCAGAACTGCAAAATTTGCATTTTGTTCAAATAGATGAATTTTATCCGATTAATCCTGCACAGCATAACAGCTTTTTCAACTATATAAATAAGTTTTATATAGAAGGTTTTGGTTTAAATCCAGCCAATGCTTTGCTTATTAATTGCGAGGAAATTGAATTGGCTAACGCATTGCATTTTTCCGTAGTTTTTCCTGATAATAATATTGATTTAACACTAAGAAACCGCGATGCACAAACACCTCATGAAAAAATTCAGCAAGAATCGATTTTTAATATTGACAATTGGTGCACACGTTATGAAGAAAAAATTAGAGAAAAAGGGGGTATTGGTTTCTTTTTGGGGGGTATTGGGCCTGACGGTCATATTGCATTTAATACGCGGGGCAGCGATCATAATTCAACTACACGCTTAACGGCTACAAACTTTGAAACCCAAGCAGCTTCGGCTGGCGATTTAGGTGGAATTGAAGTATCGAGAAACCGATTGGTAATTACTATTGGTTTGGATACGATAACATTTAATACAGAAGGTGTTTCCATTATTTTTGCTGCAGGCGAGGCAAAAGCTCCAATAATAAAAAATGCACTGGAAAGTGAGCCTAATAATCTCTATCCTGCAACAGTGCTTAAACGCCAAAAAAACGCACGTTTTTATATAACCGAGGGCGCTGCAATCGAACTTACCGATAGTATTGATTCTTACTATCGTGAGGGAGAGTGGAACTTTGAAAAAACTACAAAGGCTATATTTGAGCTTTGTCAGCGAATTGACAAATATGCACATAAGCTTGAATTAAGCGATTTGCAAAACGACCCTTATTGTTCATTAATTCCTAACCTGAATCTTGAACGGGTAAATGAAGTGGTAAGGTCTACCAAGCAAAAAATTGAATTAGGACTGCGTAAAGAAAAAGAACAAACGTATCTTCACACCGGACCACATCACGATGATATACAATTGGGTATTTTTCCAAATATTACTACCCAGTTGCGCGAAGCATCAAATAATTTCCACTTTTCTGTGTTAACAAGTGGTTTTACAGCTGTTACCAATCATATGATGAAATTTTTGCTTGATTCGGTTAAAAGCCTGTTAAGTAAAGAACAAATTCAAATGGTACATCATTCCGATTTTTTCGTTAAGGGATACCAATTTAAATGGGACAAAGATGTAGCACATTATCTTGATAAAATTGCAGACAAGGATGAGTATGGCAAGCTAAGGGGTGTGTGTCATCGCATTACACGTGCTTTAGTCGATATTTATAAACTTAAATCAATCGATGAATTAAAGACTATTTTGGATGAAAATATTCTATTAATTGAACAAAGTTATGATGGCGAGAAAAACTCACCTGAAATTCAAACTTTAAAAGGAATGCTACGTGAGTTTGAAGAAGAATTGGTTTGGGCGCATTATGGGGTGCAAGTTAAAAATATTGAACATTTGCGTCTGGGGTTTTATACAGGCGATATTTTTACGCAAGAACCAGAACGCCAACGCGATGTTGAACCTGTATTGAACCTGCTGCGTCGCATAAAGCCTACAGTAGTCAGCCTGGCGTTAGACCCAGAAGGTTCAGAGCCCGACACACACTATAAGGTTTTGCAGGCTATTGCTGAAGCCCTTCGTCAATGGAATAAAGAAGCAGATTTGTCTCATTTACGCATTATTGGTTATCGCAATGTTTGGTTTAAATTCCAACCATACGATGCTAATGTTTACACTCCCGTTTCATTAAATTCCATGGCTGTATTAGATCGTTCTTTTAAAGATTGCTATATCAGTCAGGTTAAAGCCTCATTTCCAAGTCCCGATTACGATGGGCCATTTAATGATTTGTCGCAAAAAGTATGGGTAGAACAATTCAAGAAAGTACAATTAATTTTAGGGAAAGATTTCTTTTATGAACATGTAAGCCCGAAAATAAGAGCTACCCATGGAATGATTTTTCATAAAGAAATGAAATTGAAAGAATTTTTAGGACAGGCCAGAACGCTTGAAAAGAGTATGGAAGGTTTTTAGGGTATTTTTAAATTGAAAGTAATAAGTTAAAAATTTAATTGATATGGATAGTACAATAATTTCAAAGAGCAACAAACGTTACGTGTATCCCTTAATGATTGTGGGTGTAATGTTTTTTGCAATTGGTTTTGCATTGGGAATTAACAGTTATTTAATTCCCTTATTAAAGCAGTCATTAAATATATCGTCAGGGGAGTCGTATATGGTTTTGGCAGCGACATTTTCTGCCTTTTTGGTATTTGGTTATCCGGCATCGTTAGTTATTGGTAAAATAGGGTATAAAAAAACCATGGCTTTATCGTTTTTAATGTTTGCTATTGGGTTTTATCTGTTTATTCCATCAGCAAAAAATGAAAGCCTCATACTGTTTCTGGTAGCCTCATTTATAAGTGGCATGGGAAATACCTTCCTACAAGCATCGGTAAACCCTTATATCACTATTTTAGGACCCATTGAAAGTGCTGCAAAGCGAATGAGTTTTATGGGTATTGCAAATAAATTGGCATGGCCTATTGCACCTTTGTTCTTAGCATTGGTTATTGGTAAAAGTGTAAATGATGTTCAGCTAATGGATATAAATTTGCCTTTTTATATAATAATTGTGGTATTTATATTTTTAGGAGTATTGGCGCTATTGGCTCCATTACCGGAAGTAAAAGCCAAAGGCGAAGAGGAAGATAGTGCAGATGATTGTCCGTATGCCGCCAATAAAACTTCAATTTGGCAATTTCCACATCTATTGCTGGGTGTTTTGGCACTTTTTATTTATGTAGGGGTTGAAACCGTTTCATTGGGAACGCTTATTGATTATGCTGAAACGCTCAACTTACCTAATCCTGAGCTCTATGCATGGATAGCACCAATAGGATTGGTAATAGGTTATATTAGCGGTATTATACTAATTCCGAAGTATATAACTCAGGCATTGGCTCTAAAAATATTCTCATACATAGCCATTTTAGGATCGCTAATGGTTGTGTTTACACCGGCCACAATTTCCATTTATTTTATTGTGTTTATGGCTTTAGGATGCTCACTTATGTGGCCGGCAATTTGGCCATTGGCAATGACCGATTTGGGTAAGTTTACAAAAGCGGGTTCATCTTTAATGGTAATTGCCATCGTAGGTGGTGCTCTAATACCTTTGATTTACGGATTTATGAAAGATAGCTTTGGTGCTCAAAATGCATATTGGATTACCGTTCCATGCTTTTTGTATATTTTATATTATGCTCTACAAGGCCATAAAATTAGAACGTCTTAATAAATAATATATGTTAAATACAATAGTAATGGGAATTGATATTGGCGGAACTTCAATTGCTGCAGGTTGTTTAATCAATAATAAATTGGTTAATAAAAGCACCGTTGATACAGGCGCTAATAATTCAGTTTCTGAAATAATATCGAGATTATGTAAGGTAATCAATAAGGTTTACAATAAGGATGTTCAAGCGATAGGCATTGGAGTACCTGGGTATATTGATACGGATGGTGAGATTAAATTGATTAATAATATTCCCATTTTACAAGGTGTTAATTTAATAAAAAAACTAAACGATATTTATAAGGTGCCTGTATTTGTAAATAACGATGCAAATTGCTTTGCCTTAGGGTGTTATTATTTTAATAGTGATGCAATGGCAAATGATATTGTAGGGCTAACTTTAGGTACCGGTTTAGGAGGTGGAGTAGTGGTTAACGGAAAACTACATTCAGGATTATATGGAGGAGCAGGTGAATTTGGATGCATTCCTTATTTAGATGCGACGTATGAAGATTATTGCAGTAGTAAATTTTTTGCATCAAAACATCAAACAACCGGCAAGGAGTTATTTATTGGAGCTCAAAATGGTGAAGGCGAAGCGTTGGCAATTTTTGAAGAATTTGGAAATCATTTAGGCAACCTTATACTTAATATAATGTACAGCTTGGCTCCCCAAAAGGTTGTTATTGGTGGCAGCATAGCCAAGTCATTTGATTTTTTCAGAAATGGAATACAAATGGTTATTGGCGACTTTCCTGTGGAACTTGTGAGAAAAGAATTTAAAGTGGAAGAAGCTAGATTTGATGATCCGGGCATTCACGGCGCCGCGGCCCTGTGTTTGTCGGAAGTAAATGAAGGGAATTGATAAACGGGTTTTTAATAAACTCGCGCAATTTTCGGCTTTCCACCTCTGAGTTTTCTAAAGCAAGTTTAATTAAATCACCAATGGATACAATACCTACAATATTCTCATTTTCGATGATTGGAATATGTCGAATTCGTTGAGTAGTCATTATATTCATTAATTGTTGTGGAGTATCGTCCAACTTCCCAACAATAATGTCTTCAACATTTGTCATCAGGTTTTCAACGGTTTGTTCATCCATTTTTTTACCCGAATTGTAACATTAAGCAACTGATTTTTTTATTATATTTAGAAACTATAACTGTTAAAGAGGGTTTTGGGGGTAGTTAATCTACTATAATATATATGTCAAACAAACAAATTAATTATGAGGTGCAAATTAGTATTACTTACTTTCTTAATATTCCTTATCAACTTTCTATATTCACAACAAAATAACATAAAATTTCAATCTTATTCTGTTCAAAACGGATTATCAAGTAACACTATCGAAACCCTGGTGCAGGATAAATATGGATATTTATGGATAGGTACGGAACTGGGTTTAAATAAATATAATGCACATAGTTTTTTGAAAATTACCGATGATAGCAATATTTATAATATGGCTATTATTAACTGCATGGCTAGTGCCGATAGTATTATGTGGATTGGCACAAATAAGTTTGGCGTATTAAAATATAACCATTTTAAAGAAGACTTTGTTGCAATTAAACAAGGTGCCTTAGAATATAGCATTCATGCTTTATATACAGATTATAATCAAACACTATGGGTTGGTTCAAATAAAGGGGTATTTGTTTTTGATGCCGATAAAAATGCCTTGATAGCAGTTAAAATAAATGTGACAACTACTGAAATAGTGAATTGTTTTGTCGCTGATAAGCATATAGGAGTTTTAGCAGGAAGCGATGGTAATGGTATATTAAAATATGACCTTAATAAAAAAGAATTTAATAAGATTGAGATTGCGAATTTACCGCAACAAATAAAAACATTTTGCCTTACACGCGAAGGTAAATTGTGGGTTGGCACCTGGAATAAGGGTGTTTATGTTATTGATCCAATTAGTTTTACCATACTTGATCATTATATGGCTTCAAACGATAGTGGCTCTGTTTTATCAAGTAATATTATTACTAAAATAATACAAGATTCAAGAAATAACATTTGGATAGGCACTATAAACGGAGGACTTATTTTGCATAATCCGTCAGAAAATAGTTTTTCAACTTATAAAGCAAATGAATACGATTCATTTAGTTTGCCTTCAAATAGTATAACTGATGTTTATGAAGACGCTAACGAAAATATTTGGCTAGCTTCTCACGGAGGAGGCATGAGTTATTTTAATTATCAAACCCATCAATTCTCGCAATATAGTAGAATTCAAAATGAAATTAATACCCTTAAAAATAATAATGTAACTTCTTTCAGTGAGAATAATGATGGACACGTTTTAATAGGTACAGATGGTGGAGGTGTGGATGAATTTGATGAGTACACTGGCGGTTTTAAGACTGTGCGGTCTTTTAACACAACTTTTGGCAATTTTATATTAGACATAAAACCTGAAAATTCTGAAACGGTTTGGATGGCAACTTGGAATGATGGATTAATAAGATATTCTACATTAGAAAACCGTATTGAGGCAAAGCTGCACATAGAAAACAAGCGACTAAATTCAAATAACTTAAAATCGCTATGCAATAATGATAGTTTGCTGTTTATACTTACTCATAGTAAGCTTGGAATAAATATTTATAATAAGCTAAACGATATTGTTTATAATAAAGAAAATCAAGGGAAATTTCCATCTGAGCTATTTGATATTCCTTGGTGCTCGCAAGTACTGGTTGACTCAAAAAACAGAATTTGGATTGCCAGTTATTATGGATTGTATATGTTTGATGGCGAAAATGTTAAAAGTTTTTTTGCAGAGAAAAGCAATCCAAACACCTTAAGTTCAAATAATATATATACCATTTTTGAAGATTATCAAAAAGAACTGTGGATTGGTTCAACCGGAGGCCTTGATAAATTAGTGGAAGAAGATAGCCTCATTAAATTTGAACAATACAGTCAGCTTTACCATTTGCCCCTATACATTAAGTCAATTATAAATGATGAATTTGGTATGTTCTGGCTTGGAAGTAATGAGGGCTTAGTAAAATTTGATAAAGAAACCAATACACATAATCTTTTTACCAAGGCTGATGGAATTTACATGGATGAATTTAACGAGAGGGCTTGTTATAAAACAAAATCAAACCGTTTATATTTTGGAGGAAATAGTGGGTTTATTAGTTTTTTACCTAGTAAAATACAAAAGCATAGTTTTATTCAACCAGTTGTAATTCATGACTTTTATTTATATAACAATAAGCAAACACCAAGAAAAGGTGATTTATTAACAAAATCGTTAGCTGAAACAGACAATATTACACTGGAGTATAGGCACAAAATGATTGGTTTCGGGTTTAATTCTCCAAGTTTTGGTCTTGATAATAATGTGAATTATCAATATATACTTGAAGGTTTTGAGGATAACTGGCATGCAATCGAAAATCAAACAAAAGTTACATTCACAAATTTAAAACCAGGTGGTTATACTTTAAAAGTCAGAGCTTATCATAATAATGAAGATGAATTTACCCAAGATGCCTTAGATATAGTTGTAAAGCCACCTTTTTGGCAAACTTGGTGGTTTATTATATTGTCTATAATTTTAGTTTCACTTATAGTTTATTTGTTGTTTTTGTATCGTTTACGAAATATACGTTTGTTTAATAGCAAACTAAAAGCATTGGTTAAGCAAAAAACACTTCAAATTATTACAGAAAAGAAAAAAAATGAAGCAGAAGAAAAAGAGAAGCATAGACTTATTTTAAAGCAAAAGGAACTTGAAGCGGATAGGCTTGAACAAGAAAAGGAAATTATAAAAATGAAGAATGAGCTGCTAACCAAAGAGCTTAAACAAAAACAAAACGATGTAGATCGTAAAAATGCTGAACTTACTTCGTTAGCCATGAAAGCCACAAGTGCCAACGAACTTATTTCGCAACTAAATGGGAAATTGTCGGAGCTAGAGAATGAGTCGGATACTGGCCTGCAAAAGAAAATTGCAACCATTAAACGCGAAATTGATATGAATCTTAAAAATCAGCAAGACTGGAACCAGTTTGATAAGCTTTTTAATGAAATTCATGATAACTTTTTAAACCGACTTAAAGAGCAATTTGAAGACCTTAATGCAAAAGATTTACAATTTTGTGCTTATTTAAGAATGAACATGAGTTCGAAAGATATTGCCCAATTGTTAAGTATTTCGCTTAAAGGAACTGAAAAAGCCCGATGGCGCCTACGTAAAAAGCTTGATTTAAAATCAGAAACCGATTTGGGTGCCTTTATTATTAGATATTGATTGTGATTTAAATCGATGATCAAATAGTATACCTTTTACGGTGTTTTATGTTATAAAAAAACGCAGATTACGCTATTTCCACAAAATAATTGCAAACCAAATTTGCAAAGTTCTGTTTTGTCGACGTTATCCGCGTTTTAATTTTAAGTTGTAATGACTTACAACCTTCTAACTCACAACTATTTCACTAATTTAAATCCAACTATTTTATTCTGAGTGTGTACTTTTACAAAGTATATACCCGAAGCAAGTAATTCAGTGTTAATTGAGATTTGGTCATATAAATTGATCTGTTTTGTAAGAATAATCTGTCCATTAATATCATACATTTCAATGCAAGTTATTTTATGAGAGTTGCTTATGTATAACATATTTTCAACAGGATTTGGATAAACCTGAATATTATCGGCTGAAAAATCTGCTTGCACAAGTTGAATTGATATACTTACATCAAAAGTTCCAAAGGCCTCGCCACCATCGGTAGCACTTGCCGTTACCGTAACATTACCTTCCGTAAGGGCAGTAACCAATCCTTTGCTAGAAACAGATGCAATATTTTCATTACTTACGCTCCAATTTACACTGTTATTTGCTGCATTATCTGGATTTATTGTTGCGTATAACTGCAAAGTGCTATCTACATAAATATCAGTTACGCTACCTTCTGAAGATATTTCAATAGCGCTAACTAAAATTGTTGTCATTTGACCACTGATCGTAATCTGGGTTTCTCCTTTTACGCTATCAACCAAATTGGATATGGCTTTTACTGTTACATTACCATTTGCTTTTGCAGTTAGTAAGCCGGTTTCACTAATGGTGGCAATTGCCAAATCATCGGTATCAATGCTCCATGTAACAGAGGCATCTGCTTCCAATGGCAATACAAGAGCTAACATTTGAAGTGTTCCACTCATGGTTGTAATTTCGCTTATACTATCATTCCCTATGACCGAAATTGCCAGTGGTTCAATAATTTGATTTGTAATGCTAACTTCAAAGGTATCAACTACTGTTGAATCCACACTTGAAGTAGCTTGAATAGAAACGGTTCCATTTAGTAAGGATGTAACAATACCATTGCTGTCTATTGAGGCAGTATCGGAGTTATTTGAAGCCAAGCTCCATTTTACTGTTTTTACAGCATCAATAGGGGTTGTATTAATAAGTAACGCTAAGGTTCCATTGTTAACATCAATAGTTGAAATACTATCGGCACCCAATATGGAAATAGCCGTTGGTTCAATAACCTGATCTGTAATTGCAACTTCAAATGTCGCTGAAACTGTGGTGTCAGCCGTTGATATAGCGTTTACTATTACCTTGCCATTTCGCAAAGCTGTTACTATGCCGTCGGAACTTATTATAGCTGTATCAGCATCCTGCGAAGCAATACTCCAGGTTACACTATTTACTGCGTCAAAAGGTTCAACCGTAACAGATAAAGCCAGTGAACCATCATTCACATTAATGGTGTTTGAATTATTTTCAGGTGAAATCTCAATTTCGGTTGGTTCCACTATTTGGTTCGTTATGCTAAGCTCAAATCGGGAACTAATAGTTGGAGCAAGGGTTGATGTAGCTTGCACAAAAATAACACCATTTCTGAAGGCGGTAACCAATCCATCGGAATTTATGCTTGCAATATCCGTTTTACCGTTGGCAATTCCCCATTCTACAGAACTTAGGGCATCACTCGGATTTGCAGTTGCTGATATAGCCAATGTACCATCATTTACATCAATGCTGGTTGCATTACCTGAGCTGCTAAGTGTGAGTGTGGTTGGTTCAATTACCTGATTTGTAATTACCACAACTGCTTCGTCAAATAAGTTGGTGTTGACTTTTGCAGTTGCTCTTACCCTTATGGTTCCGTTACGAATAGCTTTAATAAGCCCACTTTCAGCATCAATACTTGCGGAATCGGCATCGGGGCTTTCAATGATCCAAATTAAGGTGGTGTCGCTGGCATTATACGGTTCAACGTTTACAGCAAGACGAAGCGTTCCATTGTTGACACTAATACGAGCACTATCATGAACAATTGAAACACTTTCAACCGGTACTTGACCACTTATGGTTATCATTATAGAATCGCTAATGCCGCTATTATCAAGAGCACTTGCTTTTGCATAAACGGTTCCGTTGGTTAATGCTGTAACCAAACCTTGCTTGCTGATACTTGCATTTCCACCAGCCTTAACAATGCTCCAGCTAAACGTTTTTATTCGTGCATTTGCCGGAAGAACTTGGGCTAAAACCTGTAATTTGCCTCCGCTTGCAGTTATTTCTGTGGCATTGTTTTCAGTACTTAGTTTTATTTCCGAAACTAATATCTGACCTGATATTGCAAGGGTTTTGGTGGTTGTTATTCCCGTATTAACATCTGTAGCTATTACCGTTATGCTTCCATTGGCAAAAGCTTCAAGTAGTCCATTCGCCGAAATAGTAGCCAAAGCACTATCAGCAGCTGTACTTAAACTCCAAACTATTGCGACGTTCTCCGCATCATTCGGAGTAAGTACAGTAGTCATTTGTGAGGTTCCTGCATTGCTAGCAATGTCGTTACCACTAATGCTAATATTTTGTAATTCCGATGTTTGATTGCTGATTGTAATTTCCTGTTCTGCAATAATTGCATTGTTCTGGTTTGCAGTTGCACGAACCGTAACTTTACCATTTCTAATGGCTGTAAGTGTGGTTCCGCTAAGCGATACGGTATCAGCATCGTTACTTGAAATACTCCAGGTAAGGCTTTTGTCGGCAGCATCAGTTGGGTTAACGTTTGCTGTTAAATCAATGGTGCCATTTTTTGTTTCAATGGTAGAAGCCGATGTAATGTTTATTGATACAGGCTCAATTACTTGCCCTGAAATGCTAATTTCCTTTGTAGTTGAAATATCAGTAGCACCAGTAACCGTTGAAGTGGCTTTAACAGTAATTGTACCATTTCTTATAGGTGTTAGCAATCCTTGGGAAGTAATACTTGCTGTATCGTTATCATCAGAAATTATACTCCAACTAACGGTTTTATCCGCATCTAAGGGAGTGGAAGAGGCTATACTTAACTGCACCGCCAAATCATTGGAATTTATTACTGCATCAACAATGATTAAAGCAGTGGGTTTTACTCTTTGGTTACTTATGCTAATATTTTGATTTCCGCTTAAAGAGCTCCCATCAGTAGTGGTTGCTGTTACGTTTACAGTACCGTTTCTAATGGCACTTAGCATGCCATTGGTTGAAATGGTTGCTGTATCTGCATCAATTGCATCAATGCTCCAAACAACGGTTTGTATAGCCGTTGCCGGACTTACAGAAGCATTCATTTGCAGACTACCTCCATTAGTTGTAATAACCATCGCATTACCAGCTCCTTTTACGTCAACACTTGTGGCAACATCATAAATAGTAATTGTTTTTTCTTCGGAAAGGTTACTTCCGTCATTCGTAGTGGCTTTTACTACCACTGTACCTGGTAAAACTGGGTTTAATAAACCGTTAGCACTAATGGTTGCTGAACCGGTACCATCAACAACGGACCATGTTGCGGTAGTGTCAAGAGCTTTGTTAGGGTTACTACTCAACTTCTATTTTGGGCACATATTTTCAAGATTTCATAAAGCCTGATTTCCTTGAGATATTAGCAAATAAAAAGACCTCCAGGTATTCTATTCGACTGTCAGGGGGTATGAAATTTCAAACACAAAAATGTTGGACTAATTTGTTAATAACCTATGCTCCATCTGTTGGTAAATAGCATGGCTTTAGTTTTCTATAGGAGATAATAATACCGCACCTTTGTCACAAACAAAAGACAATGGCAGATCGGGAGATACTTAAAAAATTAAGCAAGGATGAGTTGATAGATATTATCTTCAACCTTAATTCTACGATAGATCAATTAATCAAAGAGGTTAATGACCTAAAGGAGGAAGTGCGAATATTAAAGTCTCCTAAGAATAGTGGTAACAGTTCCTTTCCTCCATCTCGCGATTTGTATCAGGTCAAAAATAAAAGTCTTCGAGAGAAGAGTAATCGCCTATCAGGAGGTCAGCATGGACACAAAGGCGAAACGCTCCAACAATCAAAGAACCCAGATGAAGTGATCAATCATTTTCCAAATGAAGAGTGCCCTGATTGCGGGCGTGTACATAATGCAGATAATCTGACATTAAAGGCCATGCGACAAGTGATAGACATTCCACCTATTCAGGCAAACATCATTGAACATCGTATTTTTCAGAGAGAATGCCCATGTGGCCATATGTCCAAAGGCCAATTTCCAGCAGGAGTAACCGCTCCGGTTCAATACGGTAGTAACCTAACAACTTTAGTAGCTTATTTAAGCACTCGGCAGTATGTCCCGTATGGACGTATACCAGAACTAATACGAAGTATTACCAATGTATCAATGAGTGAGGGTACTATTTTTAATATGTTAGACAGGACGGCCGATTATTTACTTCCTATTTATCAAGGAATAAAATCTGATATTGAAAAAGCATCGACGGTAGGAAGTGATGAATCGGGTGCAAAAGTTCGAATGGAGAAGTACTGGGCTTGGGTTTGGCAAACCTTAACTGAAACATACATAACCATAGCTCCAAGCCGGGGCTTTGTGACAATTGAAAATGAATTTTCCAATGGATTTCCCCAAGCCACGCTTGTATCAGATTCTTTGAGTACACAACTTAAAACTCCTGCGTTTCTTCATCAACTGTGCCTGGCTCATCTCATAAGAGAACTTAATAGCTTCATTGAACTCTACAATGATAAATGGACAGTGCAAATGAAAGCATTATTACAGAAAGCTATCAAGTTAAAAAAATCCATGAGCCCTGAACACTATTCAAAATCGAATCAAGCCAGAGATAATATTCTTGATGATTTTGAAAAACTAATAGAAATGCAAATTCCTGAGAATATTCCCAAACTATCTGCTTTTAAGAATAGATTGAAGAAACATCGCAATTCTGTTTTTACTTTCTTATTTTATTTTCATGTCCCGTTTGATAATAATGGCTCTGAAAGGGCGATCCGGAACATAAAAGTCAAACAGAAAGTTTCTGGAGCTTTTCGTTCCGAGAGGGGTGCTGAAATTTTTGCAGTGATTAGATCAGTCATTGATACAATGATTAAAAGAGATGCTGACGTATTTGAATATCTAAAATTTATGATAAATTTAGCTATGCAAAAAAAAGCATTCCTATCCAGTCCTTAATAATCATCTTCAAGAAACTCATACAATTTTTGACGCTGGTGGCTAATTGCTATCAGCCATGCTAAAATGCTTTTTTTTGTAGCTGAGCTGTAACTTGTTAGGACTTGTGTTATAATCAAAAGTTAAGGTTTCGCCCACAAGTACGAAAGTTGAATCGGCGGCAGCCATAATATTAATAGTGCTTACCGGAATTGCGGAACCAACCAGGCCAACGTCATCAAGCCATTGTGCATCGTAATTATTTTCGCAGGTAAATTTTATGGCCAATTCACTTGCCGATGCAACGCCTGTAGCTACTTCATATTGCAACATTTTATCGTTTGCGATATTGTTGTTGGTATAGCTCAATAAGGTCCATGCACCATTGTCGGCTTTTACATGCACTTGTGGCGCTGAGGTATTTCCCATACCCCCAGTGGTGAATATAATGCGGTAATCTGTAAAATTACTTACGTCTATACCTGAAAAAATCAGCGTGTCATTCTTTTTATAGTCGGCATTATTACCTAATTCAATAACCGAATTTTTTGAAGGTAGCGGATAGGTGTATGATCCATCCCACATATCTGCAGGCCAACGATTTATGCGAATAGAATCGTTAGTAAATTCTCCGTTAACCGATGTCCATGAGGTAACATCGCTGGTATAGCCTGAAAAACTATCCCATTCGGTTGGATAACCGTTAAATTTTTCCAGCGTAATAATCGCATCACTTTGAGTTGAAAAGCCAGAGACAAAGTTAATGTTATCAAAATAATAAGTCTCCGTATTAGTTTCTCCAAAACCTGCAAAAATAAGTATTTGTTTACAGTTGTGTTCTGCCAAAATTTTGCCTGCAAAATCAAACTCAAGATTTACCCAACTTCCAGCGCTTGTAAATTCTTGTTCTATTGAACCCACATCCTGATCATTTACATCTTTTAATATGACTTTTATTTTAGTTGTGGCTGGCAGATATGCCATTACTGACATTACTGGGTTTAATGCTAGTTTGGTGTTAGCAAATTCAATGGCAAAAGCTTCGCTCCAAGCGTCATTTCCGGCACGCTCGTATTTAAGAACTTTTGCACTAGTATTAATTCCTGAAGGATCGTTATTGTTAAAATTCTGAGTGAGCGTACCAGCCCAAGGATAAGCATTTTGAGGTTGTTTGCTATCCCAATCTGCAATTAATACCTGTGCATTTATGGTTGCTACCCTAATTAGTAGAAAACTTAAAGCAATAAAAAAATGTAACTTTTTGTGCATAATTGTTTAGTTTAATTAATGATTTTGATTGTAGGTTTAAACCATGAATAACCTTGGTTATAAAGTTATTCATGGTATATATTCATTAGTAGTAAGAATAATTTTGCTTGTTATTGTTTAATAAATTTGAAAGTTTGTAATGGCAAATCACTTTCCAGTTTTATGAAGTACACACCTGTTTCCAAATGCTCAATGTTTAAAGTTTTAGTATATGCATTTTCTAAATACGCTGTTTTAATTAGCGTGCCGATTGACGAGAATAGATGGAGTTTAAGCGCATCATAATTGTTAATATTATCAATGGTTATAGTGGAACTGGCAATGGTTGGATAACACTTAATTTTAGCTCGATCGTTTTCTATGGAAAGTGTTGCATTTTTCGCCGTGTTTTTGCTTAACTGTAGCCAGTTTAAATTCCAACCACCCTGAGCAGCCGTGAGTGCAATGGTTTGATTACCTGCATTTAAATCAACTTGGGTTGTAATGGTTGTCCAGTTTTGCCAGCCATTAGTATTGGGTACATCAATTGTATTGTAAATGGGGCTGCCTCCAAAGTTTTCAATGCTTATTTTACCACCGTTAACACTACTGGCTACTCTTAAATCAATATTATATAAACCTTCTTCAGGTATGTCTATATTGTAAGCCATCCAATCTCCCATATCAACCCAACCTATGTTCAGCGTGCCCTCAGAACAATTTTCAGTTTCAATTCCAAAGTAATCTACATAGTCTTCAGCTTCAATAAATAAAGGGTTTACAGGAGTTGTATTTTCGGGTTCAATGGTAAAATAGTTAAGGTTAAAACCGCCAATAATAACTTCAAGAGTTATGCTATAGGTGCCTGCCGCGAGATGAGCGGTATGACTTTGTGTTGTCCAAACTTGCCAACCTCCAGTATTAGGAATAGTTAGTTCAGCCAATATATCATTGCTGTAATCGGCTTTCAAATTTAATTTGCCACCGCCATTAAGAGATGCAACTCTATAGCTTAGCAAATAATCACCTTCTGTGGGTATTGTAAGCGTATATTTTAAATAATCGCCAGCATTTGTCCAGCCAACGTTTTCAGTACCTTCAGAACAAGCCTGAGTTTTAATACCTAACATTGAAGAATAATCTTCAGCTTCAATTTTTAAAGGAAAATTCACTGTGTTTGTTTTTGTGGTAAAAGTATTGCTTGCTTTTAGCGAAGTGTTGCCAGCTTCATCAAAGGCTTCTATATAAAAAGTATACATGGTTCCAGGATCAAGATTATGAACGTTTGTATTTGTTTGTAGCGTACTGGTTATGAGTGCTGAACCATTATAAATATTGTATCCGCTAACACCAACATTATCGCTTGAAGCTGACCAATTTAAAATTATTGAGTTTGTGCTAACTTCAGCAGTTAAATTAGATGGTGTTGTTGGTTTAATAAGATCTACTTCCTCATTAGTAGTAACTGTTATATTAGCTTTTTGTGATAAATTACCTGCTGCATCAATTGCCTGAATACTAAAGCTATATTGTGTTGACGCAGACAAGCTGTTAACAGTGTAGTTTGTAGAATTAATAGTGGCTATCAATACCGAGCTTTCATAGATGTTATAAGCAGCTACTCCAATATTGTCGCTACTGGCATTCCAGTTTAATTGAACTGAATTTGAAGAGGGTATTGAAGTAATATTTGCTGGTGTAGTTGGTGCTTCGGTGTCAATGGTTGATTGTGAACAGCCATCCGGAGCAATACTCGAATTACTTAGATAAATGGCATATAAACTGTTCTTTTCAACCATCACAAAATTGTTGTTATCTACGTTTACATAGTATTCGCCATCTAAACCATTAATGCCCGAGCCGCTTATTGTGCATGAAGGGTTTGGAGAGTCAAACGTTTGCATGGTTTTAGCATTTAAATCGAACCACCATCCAGGATTACCGTTGCTGGTATTAAAGGCAAAATTGTAAAGTGCACTGTTATTAGCATCCCATGCAACTTGAAATGAAGTTAGGTTACTTAAATCTGGCCCATCGCTTCCTAAAACATGAATATTTGTAAAACTTTTATCAATAACTGGTAGTGGCTGACTCAATGGAACATTGAAAATGGTGAGCAAACTGCAAGGTGCGGTTCCTGCAACCGTAACCGTGCAACTAGCAGTTTTATTGCCATCACTTGTGGTAGCTGTTATGGTAGCTGTTCCGTTTGCTATGCCAGTTACAACACCTGATGTATTAACTTTTGCGATGGCTTCGTTGCTTGATGTCCAGATAATATCTTTATTTGATGCATTTGCGGGTTCTATGCTGGCAACTAATTGTGTTGTGCCATATTTAGTTACTTCAGTTTCGTTAGTATTTAGTCCAATGCCAATTACGGGTACTACGGGACCTGCAGTATAAACACGCACATAATCAACTTCTACCGTTGTTTTTGTCCATGTACTATCTTTACCTGTTGCACCCTCTTCAACGGCAATGTTAAAAATAATGTAAAATGGTTTATTAAAGGGCCAATCGTTGCTCCCTGTACCCGGATTATTGTATGTGGCATATGCCTCATTATCAACTGAGAAAATAATTTTACTCTCGCTCCATTCTACACCGAATAAATGCCAATCGGTGCTTGGGTTCGTAATTGCTTTTCGCAAACCGTATTTAGCGAAATAATTTGCACAATGATAATTACCAAAAGTAGCAGCATCATCCCAACTCCAATATTCCATAATATCGATTTCGCCACTTGCTGGCCAGGTGCCGTAGGTATTGGTAACAGGCATCATCCAAAATGCAGGCCAAAGCTTCTCGCCTTCAGTTAGCTTCATGCGAGCTTCCATTTTACCGTATGTCCAACTGGCTTTTGTTTTGGTATTTATTCTTGATGAAGTATAATTCTTTTCACCCATAGCTTCTTGCTTAACTTCCATAACAAGATTGCCATTTTCAACCCTGGTGTTTTCAAGGTTTGTAGAATAATATTGCATTTCATTGTTATAGGGGTTTGGGCCTGGGTCATACGACCATTTATTTACATCGGGTTCACCTGTGTAATTAAATTCGTCGGACCATACAAGATTCCATTGTGAAAAGCTGCTTAAAGCAGTTAGTACAAGAAATAAATTTAAAGTTAGTTTTTTCATAATTACAATTTTTAGTTAACACTGGAGCTATTATTTTATGTTGAAATAGTCTCAAACAAAACTAAAATTATAAGGCTGTTAGCTAAAAAATTGGCCCCCTACAAATCATCTCCCAAAACCCTACAAGTATTTGATACCGAGATTTGGTATTCTTTAATATATTGATAAGATGCAGAGGTAAAGGTTGTTATAAAGGTTTTGCGAGGCTTGTTGAAGTTAAACTGTCAGTATCTAAAAACATCACCCCTACTTGTTTAAGTAGGGGTGATTGTCTGGAGTAAACTAAATAACTAACCCTATTTTATTTTTCTATTTTGTAATTTGCTAATATTCTACATTAACAAATAGGTGTTTAATGTTTTATTGAATGATTAGTTTATACACATTATTACCATTGAAACCTGATATTTTAAAGAAATAAATACCAGAGTTTATATTTTTTAAGTCAATGGTTTGCTTTGTATTCCTTATGCTTTTTTGAAGAATTAATTTTCCGGCTCTATCATACAAATTAATGAAGTTCATATCCTTCAAACCATCAATTATTACGTAATCGCTTGCCGGGTTCGGATAAAGGCTAATGTTTTCTTTTTTGATAATATTACTAATGTCTGCTGATTTTGAGCTAGCACTTTCATAGGTGAATTTTTCCCAACCCTGAATTGTCGTGCGATCACATATCAATGCCGAAGCGCCATTATTCGAAGTAACATATTGGTTGTTAGTAGCTTTAAGTGAAAAATCGCCATTGCCATGATCAATCCATTCAAATTTTTCCCAATCGCCAAATGAGCTTCTATTGCAATACATATCGCTAAGTCCATTTTCTGAACTAACATACTTATTATTGTTCCCTTTTAAAGCAATAAGGTTATTGCCAGCATTCACTATTTCAAAAGTTTCCCATCCGCCCGGTGCAGTTCTATTACAAATAATACCCGATGTACCATTCTCTGAACTTAAATATTTTCCATTACTTCCTTTAATATGCACGGTTTGTCCAATAGGAGTTGATGACTGCACTCCCCACTGGTACACCTTAACATAATCAACCTCCATGGTTTGTTTTGTCCAGGTGTTTATATTGTTAGAATCTTCAAGCAGCCAACCTTCAACTGCCAAGTTTAATAAAACATGAAATGGTTTATTAAATGGCCAGGTTTCAGTCGTATTTTCATTATCGAAGCCAAAAAACCACACCTCATCAACAAACCAATCAATGCGATCGGGTCCCCAAATTGCACTGTAGGTATGAAAATCATCACCGGGATGATTACTAAGGTCTATAACACCTTGCTTTTCGGTGTGGTCTATGTGATTATAGGCATCAGTATGAATGGTACCCCGTATAGTGTAAGGAGCCCAACTCCAATATTCCATTATGTCAATTTCACCGCAATAAGGCCAAGGTGCCCCGGTTAAAATATCGTCTGGTAATAACCAAAATGCGGGCCATAAGGCATTTCCTTTTGTAAGCCGGGCACTCATTTCAAATTTTCCATAGGTCCAGCTTTCTCTTGAATTTATTCGTGCACTGGTATAGTTTTTACCTCCGTACGATTCTTGTTTGGCTTCAATTATAAGATGCGTTCCATTTACTCTGCAGTTATCTGATCTATTATCGGTATAATATTGCAATTCTCCATTTGGCCAATTGGCACCTGATTCAAAATACCATTTTGACGCATCAATATTTCCGTTATAGTTAAACTCATCGCCCCATACCTGAACCCATTGAGCTGATAGTATCAGTGTACTTAAGGTGCAAAATAAGAATAACATGTATTTTTTTATACTAGCTACGTTTAGCAATTTGTTTAATACTATAGCTCTAAATAATTTTGAGGAGCATAAGTCAATTTCTGAGTGTTTCTTAAATGCTTGTTTCATATTATTAAGTTTAAGTAAAAAAAGTTAAAAACAGGATATTGAATTTCAGCACCTGCTTTTAACTTTTACGATGAGTGAAGAGAAAAGTACTGCTGTACTAGCCCTACATGTACCTTCTGCCGACCCTACTTAAACCCTACTTTTTACTAAATAGGTGAATAATTGCATTTATGTTGGGGAAAAATGAAACCTTTTTTATTCAACAATAAGCTTTTTTGCTTGAAGGTTTTGAAAATGATCATAGAGTATTACCACATACAACCCTTTGTTTAGTTTCTCAAGTTTAAATTCGTCCTTTTGCATTACATAAGAGTCTAAAATTGTCTCACCAATTTGATTAACTACAATAACTTTTCTATATATCATACCCTCACTAATCTTAATAATAGCTGTTCCTTTTGAGGGGTTGGGCACTAATAAAAAATCGGTTTTATTATTTATTCTATTCATATCAACTGTTTTATCGTTAACTTCAAACCAGTTTAAATTAAAATTTCCATTACTAACTATCCTTAAAAGTTGTTTACCTTTTTCAAGTGACGCATTCACCTCAACCGTTTTCCATGATTGCCAACCATTGGTATTAGTAACTTCTACATTACAGATTAAATTATCGTTTAAATAAACATCAAAATCATTTCCTGCAGCAACCGATGCAACACGAAATGCTATTGTGTATTCATTACTTTCCAGCACATTAACATCATACTCCATAAAGTCATTCGGTTCAATATAACCGACATTTTTACCACCTTCATTACAATTTTCAACTTTAACACCTTGCGCATTAACAAAGTTTTCGGCCTCAACTTTACCAGGCATTTGAGCGTATTCTTTTTCAGGTCCTTGCAGAGGGCCTTCATAAACCCTAACGTAGTCAATTTCCATTGTCGGTTTAATCCATGAATCTTCTTCACCAGGAGCGCCTGATTCTACAGCAATGTTTAATATGAAATGAAATGGATGATCGAAGGGGTAGGTTTGGGTTGTACCTTCGTTATAGATCGTATAAAAGATGTTGTCATCTACAAACCATCTAATTTGATCTTCGTACCACTCAACTGTAAAAACATGATATTCGTTTGATAAGTCCGCTATTTCCACCCGTCCTTGTTTTTCAGTACCGTTAGGGTGGTTGTAGGCCTCGGTGTGAATAGTGCCATATATTGCGTTTGGATCCCAACTCCAATATTCCATAATGTCAATCTCACCACTTTTTGGCCATGTGCCATAAATCTCGCTCTCTGGGAACATCCATATGGCGGGCCAAAGTTTATTGCCTTGAGTTAATTTTGCACGAATTTCATAACGCCCATATTTCCAGCCTACAACAGAGTTTAATCGAGCCGATGTGTAATTTTTATCTTCATAATCTTCATGAATAGCTTCAATGATTAAATTACCATTTTCAACCCTGCAATTTTCGGTTCGTTCGTTGGTATAATATTGCAATTCACCATTATACCAATTTGGACCATGTTCAAATATCCATTTCTCAGTGTCTGGTAAACCTGAATAATCAAATTCATCAGACCATATAAGGTTCCATTGTGCCATAAGTACATTGCTGATGGCAAAAAATAGAACTACCAGTAATAAAGTTTTTTTATCCATGCGCTACCCGTTAATTTTTTACAGCTTTTTCGCTAATAAATTCAATGTTTAAATCGGAAAGTTTTAGGTTTCCGGAACTTGAAATGTCAATGGTTTGTAGTCCTTTTGATAGAAACAGTTGTGCATCAATGCTTGTTAAAACATTGGTTTTGTTTACAGGAACTTCAACTGTTGTCTTTTGGTTTTTACTTTTAATATTTAATAAACAAAGCGTGTCTGTATTCGCTATTTCCATTTTTATATTATATAGTCCTTGTTTTTCACAATTGGTGTTGTAGCTTAAAAAGTCGGTGTTATGCAGTAATAAGTCGGTGTTATACTGAATAGTATTTGCTTCTTTTTTAGCACCTTTAAATTTATAAAAGGCATCGGCTTTTATTGTTCCAGGAATATTATGAACCTCGGCTTCAGGTCCATTTTCTGGTCCTTTATAAACTTTCACGTAATCAATCTCCATTGTTCTTTTTATCCATGTGTGTTCATTTCCAGGGCCAACACTCTCAACTGCAACATTCAAAATAAATTTAAACGGATGGTCAAATGGATAAGATTCAATCGTATTGTCGTTATATATAGTTAAAAACACTTTACCATCAACCAACCAGGTCATTTGGTCTTTGTACCATTCAAGGCCATATACATGAAATTCTTCAGAAGGTGTTGCATTGGCAAAACGCCCTTGTCTTTCGGCGTGTTTCATGTGGTTAAATTCTTCGCAATGAGCATTGCCATAAATGCCAACACTATCCCAACTCCAATATTCCATAATATCAATTTCGCCACTGCGGGGCCAATTACCATATATCTCATTTTCAGGATACATCCAAATGGCAGGCCAAACACCAACCCCTTTGGTTAACTTAGCCTTAATTTCCATTTTTCCATAGCACCAGGTTTCTTTTGAATTTAATCGGGCCGAGGTATAGTCTTTCCCTTCAACTTCTTTTTCCAACACTTCAATGGTCAATAATCCATCATTAACCCGAATATTTTCTTCTAAATCGGTGTAGTATTGTTGTTCATTATTATGAGGATTTATGCCTGTTGCATATAACCACTTAGTTGTATCAAGACTGGTTTCATCGAAATCATCTGACCAAATCAGCTCCCATTGGGCAAAAACGCTAATGTTTGTTGTAATGAATAAGATTAGAATAAGGTAAATTTGCTTTTTCATAACGCTCAATTTTATATTATTAATTCGTTACAAAATTATACGGTGTCATGGTGATAAGTTGGTTTTTGTTACCCTATTTAAACCCTACAATTACCATATTAATACCAAATTATTGGGTTTAGGGATTGATAACTCTGGATTGCATTACACATTCAATTCTATTTTTAATCTGAACCGAAAATTATTGAATCTATGATTCAAATTAATTTTCGAGGAGCCTCGAAAAAATATGCAAATTGAAGATATGATTTTTTCGGGATATGCAGTTCTCAGTCGGCATATTGACTGTGGACTAAAGACTGAGAGCTATTGATCTGAAAATCAAAATATGTACATCTTATAAAATCACACACTAAATTGATAGTAGAACCAAGTTTTTTATTAAGCTCAAAAAGCAAGTGTTCAATTATCTTATAATTACTACATCAACATTTCGGTAGATTTTAAAAATAAATAAAACCCTTTTTGACTAAAACCATTCTTATCAATCATATATACACTTCCCCAACTTTAAAGGCTGGGCTGGTTATTGTGCTACTAATTAAATACTTACAAAACATTACCGAACCATTGCTACATACTACCTCAGGTTAAATGTTTTTTTAGTTTATATATCCTACCTAAGACATAAATAACTTGAAATATTTATTAAAAGAGACCCGCAAGTCGCTTTTTATTTATATATTTGGCGACTGAATAGTCGCTAAAATTATATTAATGGCTCAAAAAACATTCAAAAATTTAAAACCTGAACGGCAAGAACAAATTCTCATGTTGTGTTATGAGGAGTTTGCATTAAAGGGATATAACAGTGTTTCACTTACCGAAATAATTAAGAAACTTGGACTGGCAAAGGGTTCGTTTTATCGTTATTTCTCCAGTAAAAAGGAATTGTATGCCTATTTAATACACGACGCCAGCCAACGACGCTTATCGAAACTGAACGATTTGGTTCAAAACCCTAAAGTGGGCTTCTTTAAATTAATTAAGCAAAATTTTCTTGATAAAATTCAATTCGATCTTGAGTATCCGGTAATTGGAGGCTTTTTATTTCGTGTTATGCATGAACGGGATACCAGTGAAATATCAGATATTGTTAAAGGTATGTTTGGTATGGTTGTAGAACAGACAAAAGCCATAATTGAAATGCCTAAATTTAATAAGAAACTGGCCATTACTGATGCTACAATGGTAGCATTTCAGATTTTTCATACCCAACTTTGGTTATATGATTACATTGCATTTAGGTACAACATTAATTTCGAAGAAAATGTAAAAGGCGGATTGCCCATTATCAATATACCTAAGACTGAAATTGAAAAGATAATTGATCAGGCAATGGCTATGTTAAAGAATGGAATAAAAGCTAAGTAATGGACCGCCGGCTTCAAGCCGGTAGACAATATTAAAAAATACAATCATGATACAAGTAGCAAACTTAATCTTTCGATACCCAAATCAAGAAATTGATACGATTAAAGGTATAAGCTTTAAAATTGAGAAGGGTGAGATATACGGATTTCTTGGACCTAGTGGTGCAGGGAAAAGTACTACCCAAAAAATACTAATAAAGCTTCTGTCTGAATATAAGGGCCAAATTCAGGTAATGGGGCACGATTTAAAAAGTTATAATAATTCGTATTACAATAAAATAGGTGTAGGGTTCGAATTGCCAAATCATTATGCAAAGCTCACTGGATTAGAAAATCTTAAGTTGTTTGCTTCCTTTTATGAAGTTAAAAATGTCGATTTAATGGAACTGCTTCATAAGGTTGGCCTAACTGATGCTGCACATCAAAAAACGCAAGATTATTCAAAGGGTATGAAAATGCGCTTGAATTTTGTACGTGCTTTGCTTCACGATCCAGAAATCCTGTTTTTTGATGAACCAACCTCAGGTCTTGATCCGGTTAACGCAAAAAATATAAAGGACATTATTCTTGATTTAAAGGCAAAGGGTAAAACCATATTTTTAACCACCCATAACATGCACGACGCTGATGAATTGTGTGACCGAGTTGCTTTTATAACCAATGGGCAAATAATGGCAGAAGGTTCACCCAAAGCCTTAAAGCTTAAATTCGGAAAGCCTTTGCTAAATGTTGAGTATCAAAATTCGGGTTTTCATTTAGCTGAATTTGAGCTTGAAAATTTAGGACAGAACCTTGAATTTAGAAATATTCTGGAGTCAAATAAAATTATTAGCATGCATACTCGTGAAGCTTCGTTAGATGAGGTTTTTATTAAAACAACCGGCGAACAACTTACTTTAACCGATTAATCATTATGAAGCTATTAATAGAAAATGTAAAATGGGATGCCTACCTAATTTTTAAGTATGGAATTGTTACCATAGCAGCCATTATAACTGCGCTTTATTGTATGTCATTTATTTTTATCGACACCACAGGTTTAGAAAAAGTGGTGTCAGTACTGATTTTTACTGATCCGGTAATGTATGGTTTTTTATTTACCTCGGTAATGGTATTGTTTGAGAAAGATGCCCACACACATGAGGTTATTGCGGTAACACCATTGCCTGTAAATTATTATATACTTTCAAAAGCTATTGTTTTTACTTTGTTGGCATTGGTTAGTGGTTTGGCAATCATAGTTTCAGCCCAACCTGCTTATTTTCAACCATTGCTATTAATACTGGCTATAGTGTTGTCGGCTTCGCTTTTTGTTTTTGTAGGGATTGTTGGAGTGTCGTTTGTGCAAAATTTTAATCAGTTTATTTTAATAATGCCTCTTGTGCTGGGTCCGGCTTGTTTACCATTATTGCACTATTTCGATTTAGTGAACTCTTGGATGTTTTATTTAATTCCAACTCAGGCTTGTTTAATCCTGTTTTCAGCTTCAGTAAGCATAACAGAAATCTGGCAAATAATTTACGCCTTGATATATTTGATTATCTGGAACTTTTATGCTTATAAATGGGCAGTAAAATCATATAAAAAGCGAATTATAAAAACCGATACTTATGAATAATTACATAGCCATTTTTAAAGCCGATGTAAAAAATACACGGCGCGACCCAACATTGTTAATAATGCTTTGGATACCTTTACTTATGTTGGCTGTAATAAGATGGGGAATACCTGCTTTAGCAGAAATTTTACCACTTGTGCAAGAGTATTATATGCATATTCTGGCTTTTTTAGCAGTACTAAATGCCATTTTCCCAGGTTTTATATTATCATTTATCATTCTCGATGAGAAGGATTTACAATTATTACCGGTAATAAAAGTTACTCCTGTTTCACTTTCTGGGTTTATGTATGTTCGTATCGGGGTTCTTGTCGTATATGGTTTTATAAGTAGTTTGCTAATAATCCTGTTTAATGGAGTTATTTCAGTAGCCATACCTAAAGCATTGGCCTTATCGTTTTTGTGTGCTCTAAATGCACCCATCCTTATTTTGATAATCTCAACTCTTGCAAAAAATAAAATTGAGGGACTAACCTATTTAAAAGCAGCGAATATAGTATTGTTTATACCTGCATTAGCAATGTTTGTTGATTCATTTTGGGAAAATTTACTTGCATTTTTCCCTGCCTTTTGGGCATACCAATTTATGGATACGGGTAATTATGTCTATTTTGGAATTGGAACTATTGTATTGATTGGTTTGAATTATCTGGCCTTCAAATTTGCAATAAAACGGTTAAACTGATTTTAATAATTCAATTGTTTTGCTTGGATTATCAGAAGCAAAAACGGAACTGCCTGCAACTAAAATATCAACACCTGCTTCAACAAGTTTCTTGGAATTATCGGTGGTTACACCCCCATCAACCTCAATGAGAGTTTTTGAGTTGGTTTTGGTAATTAACTCCTTAAGTTTGGCAATCTTTTTGTACGAATGCTCAATAAATACCTGGCCGCCAAAGCCCGGATTCACCGTCATTATGAGTACTACATCAATGTCATGAATAATATCGTTCAATACATTAATAGGGGTGTGCGGATTCAAAGAAACCCCGGCTTTCATTCCTAAGTCTTTTATAGCTTGTAAGGTTCTATGAAGATGCGGACATGCTTCATAATGTACGGTAAGTATTTCAGCACCTACTTTCTTGAATTGCTCTAAATAACGATCTGGATTCTCAATCATTAAATGTACATCTAAAGGTTTTTTTGCAATACCATTTACGGCTTTTATTACCGGCATACCAAATGAAATGTTAGGTACAAACATACCATCCATCACATCCACATGAATCCAATCGGCTTGACTATTATTTAACATTTCAATATCGTGTCCCAAATTGGTGAAATCGGCGGCTAAAATTGAAGGGGCTATAATAGGGGTTTTCATATACATATTTTTTTAGAGTGGCAAAGATAGGAAATACCTTTTTGTTGAGAATAAAAAAACCCGATCATTTTTGATCGGGTTTGTATTTTATCCTAAGTAAGTTTTTAAATTTCTACAACGCGATGTTTGTTTAAGCTTTCGAATAGCCTTTTCTTTTATCTGACGAACCCTTTCGCGGGTTAAGTCAAATTTTTCACCAATTTCTTCTAAAGTATGAGGAGCAGTACCATTCAATCCAAAGTATAACCTTAAAATATCAGCTTCGCGTTGCGATAAAGTAGTTAGCGTTCGTTCAATCTCTTTACGCAGCGAATCTGTAATTAGGGTTTTATCGGGTAGAGGTAAATCTTTATTTGCCATTACCTCATACATACTGCCTTCTTCACCTTGTTGTAAGGGTGCATCCATTGATACATGTCGGTTGCTGGTTAACATGGCTTTTTTGACATCATCGGGGTGCATATCCAATGTTTTTGCAATTTCTTCAGCTGAAGGCTCGCGCTCAAATTCTTGTTCAAGGCGCGATAGTGTTTTGTTTATTTTATTTATGCTTCCAATTTTGTTTAGTGGCAAACGCACTATTCTCGCCTGTTCAGCAAGGGCTTGTAATATCGATTGACGAATCCACCAAACAGCATACGAAATAAATTTAAAGCCTCTCGTTTCATCAAAACGCTGAGCCGCTTTTATTAAACCAAGGTTACCTTCATTTATTAAATCGGGCAGGCTAAGTCCTTGGTTTTGGTATTGTTTCGATACAGAAACCACAAACCTAAGATTTGCTCTAATTAATTTATCTAAAGCAGCAGCATCGCCTTTCTTAATAAGCCTGGCTAAATCAACCTCTTCATCAGCAGTAAGTAAATCTTCTTTACCAATTTCATGAAGGTACTTGTCTAGCGACTGAGTATCGCGATTTGTAACCTGTTTGGTAATTTTTAGTTGTCTCATATATATAATTCTTCTTCCGGGTTTAGTTCGTGTTATAGTTTATTAATAAATGTGTTCAGCCATTTATCAATACGATTTTCTGTAAGGTCATCTTCAAAATCTTCGTCAATTGGTAAACCCACAAATTTGCCATCTACAACAGCTTCCGATTCATTAAACTCATAATCATCAGTTTTGCATTGTCCAACAATTGTAGCATTATTCTCAACTAATACGTTATAAATAGTGCGCATGCCATCAACAAAGTTATTCGGATAGGCCAAATGATCACCTAAACCAAATAGGGCAACCTTTTTACCCCTAAAATCCATTTTTCTGAATTCAGGTAAAAAAACATCCCAATCATGGCTGCTATTTGCTATCGACCAATTGTGGGTTCCAATGGTTGATCCACCTATTATAAAACTGTTGAACTCTGAAATTGTTTCGGGAGTTACCTTATTTACAGGAATAACAGTGCATTTGTCATTTCCGATTTTATTAGCAACTAGTTGAGTAACCCTTTCGGTATTGCCACCTTCAGGACCAAATAAAATTGCAATTTTATTTTTCATCGCGGGTGTTTTTTTTAGGTTATTGTAATCACAAAGATAGAATTAATTTTGACTTTTCAAAGTGGCTAAAGCTAAAATGAGACCTAGCACAATGCTTAATATTGCAGCAAATAAAACTTGAAATTCTGAAGGCAACAAAAATGTAACGGTATGTGCTGGTATCCAGAATAGTGGGATTGTTTTTTTGAATACAAAATGCCACTGAATATTCCAGTCTATCTTAGAAAAAATTTCAGAAAAAGCGATGGGTTTTATAATACTGCGAAGCTTTCCATTATTTGAAGCTATGTGTAGGTCTGTAATTTTATGAAAAGTCATCATTACTGGGGCATAAATAATATTCATAGCACAGCTAATGGCAAACGATACACCAAGTTTTGCTAGTGTAAAGTCACTATTAAATGTAGTAGCGGCATCCTTTATACCTAAATAGCATAGAAATTGGGGTGTTCCAGTTGCAAATATAACAAAGGCCATTTTTATGGTTAAACCTATAAAACCCCAAACAATAATTTTAGGAATAATTCCAAATCCTTTCTGAACATAATAACCTGTTTTTATCCGCAAGCCCAACATTTCACCAAAAGTCGCAAGTAGGCCAAACTTAATGAAACTGGTAATCATACCATGGTTCTTATTAATAGTAAGGTAGCTATTTAGAATTGCCGAAAAGTTAATAAAGGCAAATACTATTAATGCAATGGTTACTAAAACAACTAAATCTGCTTTTTTCATTTATTCAAAACTATATGAACCCAAAAAATTCGGGACTTAATTATTAAGGGACTGTTTTTTTTTGATTTATAGGAAGTTGTTTATTATACCTTTCCTAATTAGTCTCAGCAAGAAAACTCCAATAATTTCGTTACTCTTGCATTTCAACCAGTCATCCCGAGATTTCGGGACTCCTGATTTTCAATGCTGCGAAAGCCTCATTCTTGGAGATTTCTTATCAGAGACCGAGTTCTCTTGCACGCACTAATTATTCGGGGATTGTTCATTCACGTATTTGTTTTACGGGTTGTTCGTTCTGGTAAGGAGTCATGCCTTTTTTAATTCCGTCCCATGTTTTTTGCCATTGCGAAATGATTATAAGAAGTAATATAATCATAAAACCAATCATAATTTTTTCATTGGTTGACAACTGTTTCAAATTCTTCATATTGTATTATTATTTATGCGAGGGTTAAAAATATTCTTTGATTTTCAGCTAAGACAAGTTCGCAAGAATTTAAATTTTTTATTGTTGAAAGTTTATTGTTATTGCATTAAGAATCTTTTTAAACGACTGCAAACCAGCAACTAGTATCAAGAAACAATACATCATAAAAAATATGAACTAAACTAATCTAGTTTCAATTCTTGATTAACATTATTTATCAATTCTTATTCTAGCGTCAACAGCGATTACATTATCAGACCTTCCTAATAGTGGATTTAAATCCATTTCGAATATCTCCGGGGCAGCTAAGCATAAGCTTGAAACCTTGGATATAATTTCAGCAAAAAGTCTTTGGTTTACCGGTTCTTGTCCACGAACTCCTTTTATTAATTCGTATGATCTTAAATTGCTAATCATTTCATTAGCCTCAGCAGAACTAATTGGAGCAAGTGCACTTTTAACATCTTTAAGTACTTCTATAAAAATACCCCCCAACCCACAAAAAACCATATGCCCAAAAGGCTCTTCTCTTTTTATTCCTATAAATAGTTCAAGCCCCGATAACATTGGCTGTATGAGTATGGATGTCGTGTCTTTTATTTGAATCATTCTATTGAATTCAGCAATAAATTCTTTGTTGTTTTTTACATTGAGTGTTACTCCTCCAACATCGGTTTTATGAACAGGGCCAACAACTTTCATTACCAAAGGATACCCAATTTGATTTGCTTTTTTTAATCCCTGGTCCAATGTTTCAACCACGGCTTCTTTAGCTCTGGGAATTTGTGCAGCATCTAAAAGCTGCTGTACTTTTTCGGGAGTTAAATAGCCGTTCTTTGCCTCATCAATTATTGCTCTAATGGTTTTGTTGTTAATTTCAGGCATTAAAATATTTTGTTCCTGAGGAGGCTTGGTTCTAACAATTATTGCCAAAGCATTTCCAAAGGCCACTTCATCAGGAAAATTTATTCGCCCTTTTGCAATAAAATTGTCAATTTCTTTTTTTACGTTTATAACCGATGGCAATATGGGATAAATTGGTTTTTTGCATGTGTTCATTTTCTCATGCAACACATTGTAAACATCGTTAACATTAAATAAGCCAGGGCTGCCGAAAATTACACACATGGCATCAATTTCATCAAAATCCTTTTCGCAAGCATCAATAATATGTTCGAGTTGTTCAGCTGTGCCGGTAGCTAAAAAATCAATGGGGTTTGCAACCGACGAACCTGGGTATAGTTTTTCTAAAAGGTTCTTTGCTTTTGGATTTTCAATTTTGGGTACGTTTAGCCCCTTATTCGAAAGAGCATCAGTAAGCATTACAGCGGGGCCACCTGCATGGGTGATAATGGCAATATTTTTACCTTTTAATTCTTTATGCATAAAAATGCCGGCAACCAGTGTTAATTCTTCACGACTATGACAACGTACTATCCCAGTTTTTTCGAAAAGAGCATCAACAACCAAATCGTTGTTTGCTAAGGCCCCGGTATGCGATGATGCAGCACGACTTCCTGCTTCTGATCCGCCAGCTTTAATGGCCGCAATTTTGCAGCCTTTTCGAATTAACGATGCCGCATGTTTCAAAAGCATATCAGGTTTACTTATGCTCTCTAAATACAGCAGCTTAACACGAGAGCTCTGTTCGGAGTCAAAGGTTTCATCAAGGTGTTTAAGCACATCTTCAACCCCAAGTTGAGCACTGTTACCAACACTGTAAACACTTGAAAAGGTTAACCCATTTGGTATTCCGGCCTCCATAATAAAAACAGCTGTTGCCCCTGAGCCCGAAATAAAATCGCAGCCGCTATTTTTAAGTTTAGGGATAGGACTGGTGAAAACTCCTCTGTAATTTGTATTTAAAACGCCAATACAATTTGGCCCAATCAAAGAACCACCAACTTCCGAAATTTTATCAACTATTTGTTTTTCAAGCTGTGCTCCTTCATCACTTTCTTCGCTAAAACCTGCCGAAAGAATAATAAATCCTCTCGTTTCTTTTCTGTCAGCTAAATGGTTAACGGTTTCGGGACAATATTTTGCGGCAATGGCAATTATAGCAAGATCGGTTTGTGGAAGTCGTTCAACACTGCGGTATGAAGGAATCCCCTGAACGCTATCTAATTTTGGATTTACAACAAAAAGTTTTCCGCTGAAATTGCCATCAATTAAGTTTTTTAATAATTTTCCTCCAGGTTTGGTAATATCATCGGATCCCCCAATAATTGCAATACTTCCAGGGTCTATCAAACTATTGTGTATCATTTCAATTTCGTTTTGCTGTAAATTTAGAAAGCAATAATTAATTTTTTGGTAAATGTATTATGTTGTAGGGTTTTTAGGGTATGTTTTACAATAGTATTCATATTTATTTTGGAAATTAAACGAAATTGTAAGACATATTTTTTTTCTATTTTTGTTCTAATGAAGTTGAAATTCTCAAAGCCAGATAATTGTATCATCAAGTATAAAGACTCAGCAAGTTGAAAAAAATTGCTTTTATAGTTAGAGGAAATTTGAGCAAGCCCGATACTTTCAGGGCAAATATTACCAAATATTTTCAGAATGAGTTCGAGGTTTTTCTGAAGTTTACGCGCAGGGGCGGTCATGCGATTGAAATTGTGAATGAATTGCTTGCCAATGGATTAGACTATATTGTTGGAGTAGGGGGTGATGGTACATTTAGCGAGGTGGTTAATGGTTACATGATGGCCTTGCCTGAACAGCGCGCCAAAGTAGTGTTAATTGCATATCCACGAGGTTCCGGTAACGATTTTTCCCGATCGGCCGGTAAAATTGAAAGCATGGAGCATTTGTACCAAACCATAAAGCGTAACCAAGTTAAACCACTCGATATTGTTCAAGCTAGCTTTATCGAAAATGGACAAGCTATGGTGCGGTATTACGATAATTCATTTGATATTGGTTTGGGTGGATTAGTTTGTAAGTTTATGAATAGTAGTGGCAAAACATGGGGGAGTAACTTTACCTATTTTTATAATATTCTACGTTCGTTTTTATTGTTTAAGCGTATCCCGGTAGAGGTAACTGCAGCCGATATTAATTTTACAGGAAGTGTTTTATTAATAGCCGTAAATAATGGCAAGTATTTTGGGAGTGGCTTAGGTATTTCACCCGAAGCTAAATTAGACGATGGTAAAGCAAATATGGTTATAGCCCGAAATGTAAATATACTTCAGTTCTTGTTTTTTATGCCTCAATTAAAAAGGTGTAAAAGGATAAACTTTAGTGAACTATTTTATCACGAAGTAAGTGAATGTACCATTAAAAGTTCCGTTATAGATTGTCCTATTGAAATGGATGGAGAAGTGGTTGGAAATGTACCTATTAGTTTAAAAGTTTTAAAGCATGCTGCCCGGGTTTTAAAAGTGGAAGGCTAACTTTTTTGCGTGCAAAAGAACAATTACCTTGATTTTTATCCAAAAACTATTACAAACAACCTTGATATTTAGCCAATAATAAAGCAAAACAACCTTGATATTTAGCCAAAATAATCGTAAGTTCGTGATTGCTTTTAAAGATTATATGAAAAGGGATATTTATAAAGAGTTAATAAATTGGAAGTTAGGCAATACTAGAAAACCTTTGTTGGTTAGAGGGGCAAGGCAAATTGGTAAAAGTTATATTATTGAAGAATTTGGCAAACAGGAATTTGAATCCTATGTATTATTAAATTTTGAACGAAATCCGGAATATAAGGAGATATTTGAAGGATTTGACCCTCGAATTATAATTGAGAAAATTACTTTATATACAAGTAAAAAAGTAGTTCCAGGTAAGACTTTGGTGTTCTTAGATGAAATCCAGGATTGCCCTAAGGCTATATTGAGTTTGAGATATTTTTATGAAGAGATGCATGATTTGCATATTGTGGCTGCTGGTTCGTTGTTAGAGTTTGCTTTGAATTCTCCAGATTATAGGATGCCGGTTGGACGAATACAATATTTATATATGAATCCAATGTCATTTGGAGAGTTTTTGGATGCTGTTGGAGAGGAGGTTTTGAGGGAATACTTGTCAGAATATTCCAATTTGAAAAAAATTACAGACCATTTGCACCAAAGGCTTCTTTATTTATTAAGACGATATTCTATAATTGGAGGTATGCCAGAGGTGGTAAAAGAGTATGTTTTAACTCATGACGTTTTAAAATGTCAGCAGATGCAACATTCTATTATTGAAACATTTGTTGATGATTTTTCAAAATATGCTACACAGGCAAAAATATCACACTTGCGCAAGGTTTTTTATTCTATTCCTAAAATGATAGGTGGCAAATATATTTACTCAAAAGTTGATAGCCTTGTAAAATCGAGGGAACTGAAGGAGGCAGTTGAATTGTTAGAACAAGCAGGGATTATTCATAGGATCAAGCTTTCTGATGGTTCGGGGTTACCACTTGAAGCAAATGTGAAAGATAATTTCTTTAAACTATTGTTTTTAGATATTGGTTTGGTGCATGCCATTAGTGGTATCCTATCGGAAACAATTAAGGAAGAAGATTTTACTTCTGTTTATAAAGGAGCTATAGCAGAACAGCTTGTTGGACAAGAACTGATAGCTTATGAAAATTCTAAAAAAAGAACTGTTTTGTATTATTGGGCTCGCGACGCAAGGGGCAGTAGTGCGGAATTAGATTATTTAATAGTCCAGAATGAAAAAATAATTCCAGTAGAAGTTAAGTCGGGGGCAAAGGGTAAAATGAAAAGTATGTTTCTATACATGGAACAATTTAAACCTACAAAAGCTTATAAAATTTCACAGGCCTGGTTTGGTGATAATGACATTATTGTAGATTTGCCGTTGTATGCGATCAATCATTTGAAAAGTGTGATAATGATATAAATTAGGGGCTTTGCTTTAAGCAAAATGAAATGTTTAATAAATTTGCACATAAACATTGCGAGTGTTATAAACTATCCGCAGGCTTAGTTTGGTATGGTTATCAATTGAATTGCTATTTTTTCACAAAACCATACTCTTAATACCATTGCCATTGATGTTGAACTTGCCCAATTCTAGAGGCCTAATCCCTTAGGCAACGAACAGTAACGCCGCTTGATTTATTGAAGCTAAGATAATAGACATAAGGGGTGTCGGATGCCAGGCCAAAACCAAAACCAAAGGCATATGTATCGCTGGCTGAACTACTCCATCAATTACATGTAGCTTCCCCAATAAAAACACCATTGTCTTGACGCGATGCATGAAGTAAGCCAGCAAAGCCGTAATTATCGGTTCCACTGTCAGCAAACGTATCCCAACCAAAAGCTTTGCCTTCGGTATTATTGTGTCCATAATTGCTTAAGTAGATTTATAGAGAAGGGTAAGCTATAAGAAATTTTCACTCAAACTGCCCAATTGAAATGGATGGAGAAGTGGTTGGAAATGTACCTATTACTTTAAAAGTTTTAAAGCATGCAGCAAAAATTCTGACGGTGTAAATGATTGAATGCTTAAATGAAATTATTATTAAATCATTTAAGCATTTTTCCATTCAATCATTTTTCATTTAAAATTGAACAAGCATTGAACCACTTGAATAACCACCACCAAAAACGGTAAAGCCAACCAAATGTCCCGGTTTCATTTTTTCAATATTCTGTGAAAGTCCAATTAAAGTACTAGCGCATCCAGTATTTCCTAAATCCTGGATGTTAGTAATTATTTTTTCCAAATCGAAGTCAAGCTCTTGAGCAATATAATTTATAATTCTCATATTGGCTTGATGTGGAATTATGTAATCAAGTTTGTTAAGATCGGTATCGTTTCTTTTTACAATTTCGCTTAGTGCTTCAATCATGTATTTGCAGGCATGAGTAAAAACATCCTTACCATTGGGCATAACTAAGCCATCATGGGCCAAATGCAAGTAAACGGCCTCGGTCGATTTACCGATATGTCCTAAACCTCTGGTGTATACATCGATAATTTCACCTTCGTTTTCGTTAATCGGATCTTTGGAAATGAAAATCGCTGCAGCACCATCGCCCCATAAGTGGCCACTTTTCTCATCAGATTCATCGCTGTAAGCAGTATTATGCTCTGAAGCTACAATTAAAACCTTCGAGGCTTTATTCATAGCAAAATAACCTTGCGTAATTTCAACAGCATTTATAAACGATGAGCATGCCGACGATACATATAGAGATTTTGCGTTATCAATGTTAAATTCTTTTTGTACGACATGTGCAATAGTTGCTACAGAATCATAAGGAGAGTATGATGCACCTATAATTAAATCAACCTCAGAAATATCGTAAGGTAGGTTTATCATGGCATTTTTAACCGCCTCAATACTCATCGTGTTGGTGTTTTCATATTCAGCCGCTTTGGTTCTTGTTTTTATTCCTGTGCGGGTATATATCCACTCTTCTGTAAGTCCGTTTACATTCAAGAAATACTCGTTTGGTACAAGTTCTTCCGGTAAATAGTGTCCTAAAGCATTAATAAACATAATGTAAAAATTAGTTTCTTTTTAATAATCCGTTTTGCAATAAGTGCTGCAGGGTGCTAACTTGCAATTTTGTTATTTCTTCGTTGTTTTCTTTAATCAGCACATATTCAATGCCTTTAATCATAAGCATAATGCTTTTTACTATTGAAGCTTTATCTTTTATAGTAAAAACTTGCTTGTTAGCCCCCAGTTCAAGCAGTTGATTTAAAATTATTTTTTCCTCTTGGTCAAGAGTTAGTCTAATTTTTTCAACCCATTTGTAATTATTCAAAAAAGCAGTACGTAATGCAGCGTAATTTTTTGTGAGTGCAATTATAGCTCTTAATCTTGAATTTATGTAATTATTGAACTTCTCTTTTACAGAATCTGTCGATTGAATTTCTTTTTTTAAATTTTCAATAACGCGTTCAATCTCACGTTCAACCACTGCCTCGTATACCTCTTCCTTATTTTTAAAGTAGGTGTATATTGTTCGTCGTCCTCGTTTTGATGCCTCTGCTATGTCAGCCATTGTGGTTTTATGAAACCCCAATCGTCCAAAAATGGATAGAGCTTGGTTTAATATGGCCTCTTTTGAGTTTTTTAAATTCATTTAGTTAAAATGCACATTTATTGTGCGAATGTGCAAAATTAAATGAAATTTAACAAGAAAAAAGAAAACGTGTAAAAAGTTTTAAGGTCAGGACTTGTATCGTTAATCGTATTTGTTGGGTATTAAATAGTTTTTTACATAATCCTCAACACCCTTCTCAAGCGAATGAAAGCCTTTGTTATAGCCTATCGATAAAAGTTTATTCATATTGGCTTCCGTAAAGTATTGGTATTTATCTCGAATATCAACAGGGGTATCAATAAACTCAATATTTTCATCTCTACCCATTGCTTTGAAGGTGTTCTTGGTTAAATCCAAAAATGTTCTTGCATTCCCGGTACCCACATTATAAATGCCAGAGTCTTTCCTATGGTTCATGAAAAAAAACATTACTTCGCTAAGGTCTTTCACATATACGAAATCACGTACTTGTCCACCATCTTTATAATCAGGATGATGCGATTTAAATAGCTTCATTTTTCCTGTTGCTTTTATTTGATTGAAAGCATGAAAAACAACCGACGACATTCTTCCTTTATGATTTTCGTTGGGACCGTAAACATTGAAAAATTTGAGTCCGGCCCAGAAATAGGGTTGTTTCTTTTCTGAAATAGCCCATTTGTCGAAATCGTTTTTTGATTCGCCATATAAATTCAAAGGTTTTAACTCTGACACAACGTCGTGGTTGTCATTATATCCCAATTCACCCATACCATAAGTTGCAGCCGACGAGGCATAAACCAATGGCAATCCGTATTCAATACACTTATTCCAAACAGCTTTGCTGTAGTTTAAATTATAATGGTCGTATGCTTCTTTTGAAAAACCGGTTGTAGCCGATTTTGCTCCCATATGAAAAACAAACTGTATGAATTTGTGATTTGAGTCAATCCACGAAATAAGATCTTCTCTATCAATTTTAGTAGTATAGGTTTTTCCTTCGTAGTTTTTAGTTTTTTCAGCAATAGAAAAATCATCAACCAAAACAATATCTTTAAATCCTTCGTGGTTTAACTTGCTAACTAAGCAACTACCAATAAAACCACCAGCACCAGTTACAATTATCATAATTAAAATATTTTGTGCAAATATAATGTTTGTGTTTTAAGTATAGGTTTGTTTTTTAGGTTTTTGTGGTTCTTAATTACTTCAGCAATATTAAGAGCTATCATTGCGTTACTATTTGGTTAAATAAAACTACTATGTTTAAAAACGATAACTATGTTTTTTAATTGTTTGTCATCTTGCAAAGAATATGTAAGTTTGCAAAAACTATATTTTATTCAAATATATGGTATATCTTACACGAAGAGAGCGATTTAATAGTGCACACAGGTTATTTAATTCAATTTATTCTGATGAAAAAAATTTTCAGATATATGGGAAATGTGCTAATCCGAATTGGCACGGTCACAACTATGAACTGTTTGTAACCATTAAGGGAGAGGTGGATGAAGAAGCTGGTGTAGTTATAAACTTGAAAGAATTAAGTCAGATTATAAAAACCAGAATTATTGATAAGCTCGATCATAAAAATTTGAATTTAGAAGTAGATTTTTTAAAAAACAAGATTGTTTCAACAGAGAATATTGTAATTGCTATTTGGAATGAACTTGAACCTGAAATTTTAGAAACGAAAGCACAATTACATAAAATTCGCTTAATTGAAACGGAGAATAATTTTGCGGAATATTACGGAAAAAATAGCTATGGATATTATTAATAATGGTATTGACCCTGATCCTGATTTTGGATACTTACGTGTCGATAGATATAATGAGAAGCGGACTGAAAAACTAACTAAGCTTTACGAGCAAGTTATTGATACTTTAGGAGAAGACGTTGATAGAGAAGGCTTATTGAAGACTCCTCTTCGTGTTGCTAAAGCGCTACAATTTTTAACACAGGGCTATTCGGCTAATCCAGAAGAAATTTTGAAATCGGCTATGTTTAAAGAGGACTATAGCCAAATGGTATTAGTTAAAGATATTGAGATATACAGTATGTGCGAACATCATATGTTGCCTTTTTTTGGTAAGGCACATGTAGCATATATTCCAAACGGATACATTACAGGATTAAGCAAAGTTGCTCGTACTGTTGAGGTTTTCTCGCGTCGTTTGCAGGTTCAAGAACGACTAACTAATCAAATAAAAGATTGTATTCAGGAAACCTTAATGCCTAGTGGTGTTGCTGTTGTAATTGAGGCTCAGCATATGTGTATGCAAATGCGTGGTATTGAAAAGCAAACATCGGTTACTACAACTTCTGCTTTTACAGGAGAATTTCTGAATAATCCTTCAACCCGCGAAGAGTTCATTCATTTAATTGGTTCAAAATTACATTAACATATTTAAAAAGTAAGCCTGCAATGATTTTACGTCATTTTGGGCTTACTTAGTGCTTGCAAGAAAAGTAGGTCTCTGATAAAGAAAGCTTTATTTTTGAAGCAAGCGTAACGAACTTTAGCTCACGAACATTATTTAAAATTATACTTGTTGTGAGTAAAAAAGTGGAGTTTTCTTGCAGAGCCTATCTAAAACAAATAGTTACTTCAAGTCCATTACTATTTCGGCATCGTCACTAATTGAAACTTTTTCTTCTCTGCATAACCAACCCATTGCCATATAAAGATCGGGATTAGTCATTTTTAATTTCTTTTTCGCATCTTTAAATGAATGCGCACCTTGCTCGTTTAACAAAGCCCAAAGCTTACCTGCGTTTGTTCCGTTTTTCTCAGTAATCATATTTCTAGGTTTAAGTAAAATGTAATAGGTTAAATCAATCGAAGTTTTTAAAACTTTTTAGCAAAGTTATGGTATTGCCAATAATGAACTTAAAAAATAAAATATTTTTTCGTTAATGGGAAATTTATGACAAAAAGCATTGGGATTTAGTGTGCTTATAATCAATGTAATAGATTTATTAAATCGTTTGTATTTTATTGCATTGTTTTCTCATTTAAATTCATAAATTAAAATTTCTGCCATTCATTGAAAGTTATTAACTTAGCGAATTCTTAATTTCCCCCTATGAGTTTGTGTTTCAGAATTATTTCAAAATAATTTTGAATTGTTTCAATTATTTAAATTAATACAAAATGGAAAAAACACTACTTGGAATTGGAGGAATTGTCTTCATTTTCCTATTGGCTTGTAATCATCAAGGTTTTGATGCAAGCAACCCGTTAACTTACCCAGTTTATGAAGGAACCGATTTGGGGCTTAGTTATGCACCTAATGCAACAGTATTTAAAATTTGGGCACCTACAGCTAAGCAAGTTAAATTAAAAATTTATGATGAAGGAGTAGGTGGCGAACCTATTAGCGAACAGGCATTAAAAAAAGCAGAAAAAGGAGTTTGGCTTATTGAAATAAAGAAAGACTTGCAGGGCAAATTCTATTCTTTTCAAACTTTGGTTGATGGTACTTGGAATAATGAGGTTCCCGGACCTTATGCAAAGGCTGTTGGTGTAAATGGTATGCGAGGAATGGTGGTTGATTTGAGCGCTACAAATCCAGAAGGATGGGAAAATGATAAAAGTCCGGAACTAAAATCACCAAGCGATATTTTGTTGTATGAAGTGCATGTACGCGATTTTTCAATTCATGAAAACTCAGGAATACAAAACAAAGGTAAATTTCTTGCTTTTACCGAAGAAGGTACCAAATCGCCTGAAGGCATGGCTACCGGAATTGATCATTTAAAAGAACTGGGCATTACCCATGTACATTTATTGCCTGCTTTTGATTACCGATCAATTGATGAAACGCGTTTAAACGATAAACAATACAATTGGGGATACGATCCTCAAAATTTCAATGTTCCTGATGGTTCGTACTCAACCAATCCTTTCGATGGGGCGGTACGCATTAGAGAGTTCAAACAAATGGTTCAGGCTTTACATAAAAATGGCATACGAGTAATTCTCGATGTGGTATACAATCATGTAGGTAACCCCGATGAGCAAAGCTTTCAGCAAATAGTGCCCGGTTATTACTTTAGGTTTAATGAGGATGGATCGTTCAGTAACTCTTCGGGTTGTGGAAACGAAACAGCATCGGAACATGCAATGATGCGCAAATATATGATTGAGTCGGTTAAATATTGGGTCAGTGAATACCATTTAGATGGCTTTAGATTCGACCTTATGGGTATTCATGATATTACAACAATGAATTTAATTGCAGAAGAATTGCACGAAATGGATTCGTCAATATTTGTGTATGGCGAAGGCTGGACTGCGGGAGACAGCCCATTGCCAATTGAAAAACGAACCATAAAGCACAATATGCCAAATGTTTATGGTATTGCAGCTTTTAGCGATGATATTCGCGATGGAATTAAAGGGCATTGGAACAATTTAAAAACTAAAGGATTTGTAAGTGGACAACCTGAAATGGAAGAAAGCATTAAGTTTGGTATTGTTGCTTCAACACAACATCCTCAGGTTAATTACGAGGCCGTAAATTATTCGAAGGCTTTTTGGAGCAACGAACCTACACAAACCATAAATTATGTATCGTGCCACGACAATAATACTTTGTGGGATAAATTGGCAATTTCAGCTCCAAAGGCATCTGTAAAAAATAGAATTAAAATGGATAAGTTGGCCAATACCATAATATTAACATCGCAAGCAGTTCCGTTTTTACATGCAGGGGTTGAGTTTTTACGTACGAAAATGGAAGTGGAAAACTCGTTCAATTCACCCGATTCTATTAACTGGATTGATTGGTCGTTGAAGGCTAAAAACAGCTCGGTTGTTGAATATTATAAAAGCGTAATTCAAATGCGCAAAGATCATCCTGCATTTAAAATGCCTAATGTTGATTCTATTTCAACGCATCTTGAATTTATGGATTTGGAACCCGGGGTGGTTGGTTATAACATTACAGGTAATGCAAATGGTGATGCCTGGAGCAAAATTGTTGTATTGTTTAATGCGAATAAAAAACCTGTTGATTTTTACTTCAATGAAGAATGGACACTAGCTTTAGATATTGAAAAAGGGTATCATGAAAATGGAAAAAAGGTTATAGGCAATATAAAGCTTGATCCAATTTCGGCTTATGTTTTTTACAAGTAATCTTAAGCCCTGAAAAGGGCTTAAGATAGAATATAATATAATGCACAAATTATGAGGTTTTGTGAAATTTCTTACATTTGCCAAGTTTTTAAAAATTGAAATAAAAGTTAAAAGATATGAAAGCTTACGTTTTTCCAGGGCAGGGAGCCCAATTTGTTGGAATGGGCAAAGACCTGTATGAAAATTCAGAATTAGCGAAGGAGATGTTCGAAAAAGCCAATGAAATTTTGGGTTTTAGAATTACCGATCTTATGTTTGAAGGAACTGACGAAGATTTAAAGCAGACTAAAGTAACACAGCCAGCTGTTTTTTTACACTCTGTAATATTGGCAAAAGTAATGGGAGAAAGCTTCAAACCTGAAATGACTGCCGGTCATTCATTGGGTGAATTTTCTGCTTTAGTTGCAGCAGGTGCACTTTCTTTTGAAGATGGACTGGTATTGGTAAGCAAACGTGCCATGGCAATGCAAAAAGCTTGTGAAATTGAGCCTTCAACTATGGCAGCCATTATTGGTTTAGGCGATGAGGTTGTTGAGCAAGTTTGTAACGAAATTCCTGATGTGGTTGTTCCGGCAAATTATAATACCAATGGTCAGTTGGTAATTTCAGGTTCAATTGTTGGTGTCGATAAAGCATGTGCAAAACTTACAGAAATGGGTGCCAAAAGAGCATTGAAGCTTCCTGTAGGTGGTGCATTTCACTCTCCATTAATGGAACCGGCTCGCGTTGAACTTGAAGCAGCTATTAATGAAACAAAGGTTTCAAATCCTACATGTCCGGTGTACCAGAATGTAACAGCAAAGGCCGAAACTGATCCTGAGATTATCAAGGACAACCTTAAAAAACAATTGACAGCATCGGTTAAATGGACACAAACGGTGAACAATATGATTTCTGATGGTGCAACATCATTTTATGAGGTAGGCCCAGGTAAAGCCCTACAGGGCATGGTTAAGAAAATAGATAGAACAATGGCTTGTGAGAGTGCAGTTGTTTAGTTTAAGATATATCGAATAAAAAAAAAGCCGCATTTAGGGTTCTCTGATAAATTAAATCCGATTATGATGGAAAAATAGTGTAATTCCAATCAGGCAGAACATCATGATATTTGATATTTATTTTCTCCATTTCTACATCTGAGATTTTTTT